>JAQTOY010000013.1 GCA_028713045.1 Candidatus Nanoarchaeia archaeon | reverse complement strand
TTATGGCTTTCTTCGGTTTCAGATGGATAGCCAACAATGATGTCTGTGGCTAGGGTCATATCTGGAAAAGCTTTTCTGAATTTAGTGATTATCTCTTTTGCTATATTGATACTATATCCCCTTTTCATATTGTCCAGTATTTTGTCTGAGGCTGATTGAATTGGAATATGTAAAAACTTGTATACTTTTTTATCTTTGTAGATTTCAATCATCTCATCAAGAATAGGGTAAAGATGATTTGGATTCATCATGCCAATTCTAAGTTTAAAATTATGTTTTATATTGAGAATTTTTTTTAATAAATATGGAACCATTGGTTTTTTATCATACTTGTCTAAACCATAGCTTGCATTATCCTGGCTGGTTATCCAAATTTCTTTTGCTCCGGACTTCAAATCAGATTCAATTGATTTTAAGATTTTGTTTCCATCATATGAAAACAAAGGGCCTTTTGCCAATCTTGTCTTGCAATAACTGCAATCTCCCAAGCAACCTTCGCTTATTTGGATTATTGAAATGAGTTTGTTTGATGAAATTTTTCCAGTAAGTTTCTCCTCATTTTTTGCTGAAAGATATTCTTTTGATTTTTCTTTTGTCAATTTTCCTTCTTTGTAATCCCTGATAAATCTTACAATGTCCTTTATATGATGGACTCCAAGCAATAGAAGGCTAGGATTTATTGTTTTTAATGAATGTTTGTCAGTTTCAGGCATGCATCCTGCGATTATAATAAGTTTTTTAGGATATAATTTTGATAAGTCTTGAATTCTTCTTTTTATTTTGCTTTCGGTTTTTGTCTTGACAATGCAGGTATTTATTATTAGGATATCTGCTATATTCAGATTGTTGGTTGGTTCATAACCTGCCTGTTTCAGCAATCCTGCAATTATTTCAGAATTGTTTTTATTGGCTGAACAGCCATAGGTTTCGATGTAAACATAATTTTGCATATACTTTTAGATAATAATATATTTAAAGATGTTATTATTTAATTTTTTATTACAAATAAAGGAGTTGAAAAAAGAAATGGGAGTTAGTTTAATTAATGCTGAAGACTTTTTCAGAAATGCTAGACCTTGCACTATTGTTGAAGATATGTTTAGACAAAGGCGGCAAGAAGAAGAAAAACAATTAATTGACCCTGCAGCCCTTAGAGCAATGCAAGATTGGAGTTATTTAAATCAATTAGTTGTTGGTGAAGAATATAAAGGACCTCAGAGTTTTCCTTAGATTAAATAATTATAAGACAGAAATAGAAGTTTAAAAAATATTAGTTCTAATTTATACAATCAAACCAATAAATGCTTAAATAGTATTAAAATAATTTATTTTTATGCTAGCAGTTTATACTCTTTGGAAAAGTGTGTATGATGATGGAAGAATTTTATTTGGGGGAAGATATAATTCTCCTGAAACAAGAGAATGTTTTGGTACTGAAGTAGATAGCTTAGCAAATCTTGTAAAAGCATTTCAAACTCATCACCATATTCCAGAATTAGATCATGGAGATTCTATACAGACAGTCTCTGGCGAGTCTAGATGGGGAAGTTCAACATTTGGAAAATCAACTCATCATCCTGTTTCATTAGCGGATATTCTTGAATTTGAAAAAGGATTTGAAAAGAAATCTTAAGGATAATATTACATCTCATCCATTACTTCTATACCTAAAAGATGCAAAGCATTTTGCAAACAAGTTCTAAAAGAATCTATTAACCTTAATCTGAATGCTTCCTGCGCCTTGTCCTTTGTTTTTAAGACTGGACAATTATGGTAAAATTCATTGAATAGCTGGCATAATTCATGAGAATAGTTTGCAATTAATGAGGGGTTCATCTTTTCTCCTGCATTAATCACAATTTCTGGAAAATCCGAAATTTTCTTTATTAATAATTCTTCTGATTTTTCTAGTTTGTTTATTTTAATTTTAGATTTATTAAAATTTTTGTTCTTTGCTTTTTTTATTATAGAGGAGGCTCTTGCATAAGAATATTGCAGATATGGTCCGGTATTTCCTTCAAAACTTAGTGCTGACTCCCATGAAAATTGAACATCCTTGATAGGCTCATTTTTAAGAATTATATAT
Organism: Candidatus Nanoarchaeia archaeon; assembly: GCA_028713045.1. Classification (GTDB taxonomy): domain Archaea; phylum Nanobdellota; class Nanobdellia; order Pacearchaeales; family GW2011-AR1; genus ARS1285. The sequence goes on along the minus strand of JAQTOY010000013.1, from coordinate 19,376 downwards.
TTTATTGCTCCAACACCCACTTTTTCTGCATCTCCCTTGGTTTGTCTTTTCTTTATCTCATCTTTTGCTTTGTCAATTGTTTTATTTAAAACATCCTCCAATAAGATTACATTTCCTTCTCTTGTTGCAAAAATTTCATTTCCGAATTTGATAGTTCCGAATTTAAGATGGTGCATTTTAGGAATAAAATCATATTTTAATATTTCTAAAATTTTAAATAAAGCCTTAAAATGATCTTCCTGCCTGAAATCAACAACATAAATCATCTTATCAAATTTGTATTTTTTATAACGTTCAACTGCTGCACCTAGGTCCTGAGTTATGTAGGAGGCGGTTTCATTGCTTCTTAAAACATACTTTTTTGAATCTGGATCTTTTTCATTAAGAAGAACATAAACTGCTCCATCATTTTCTCTTTTAGCAAGCCCTTTTTCCAATGCAAGAGCAACAATGTCCTTTCCTTTTATTGAAAAATTAGACTGCCCCCGCCAATCATCAAAATTTACATCCAAAATATCATATATTTTTTTGAATCCTTCAAGTGAAGATTCTCTTATTTCATCCCAAATCTTATGTGCTTTTTTATCTCCAAGTTCAAGTAATTTTATCTTCTCTTTTGCTTTATTTGTCCATTCATTATCCTGAAATTCTTCTTCCATGCCCTCTCGGATTTCACTTTTTTCTTCTCCGCAGAATTTAACATATAACCTTAAAAGTTCTGTAACAGGATCTTTTTTTAATGCATTTTTATCAAGCCAAAGTTCATATGCAACTATTAGTTTTCCAATATGCAGACCAACATCACCTAAATAATTTATTCCAATAGGATTATAATTTAAAAAATTATAAATTCTCATAAGTGAATCCCCTATTATTGTGGAACGTATATGGCCAATATGCATTGGCTTTCCTATATTTGGATGGGAAAAATCAATGCAGATAGTTCTTTTTTTACCGAGATTTGTTTTTCCAAACTTGGAATTTATTTTAAGAATATTTTCTGCAAGCAGTTTTTTATTTATAAAAAAATTAAGATAGGGGCCTGAAGAACTGATAGTTTCTATTTCTTTTGGAAGTTTATTGTGCAATTGTTTAACCAGATGCTCTGCAATAAGATTTGGTGCTTTTTTCTCTTTCTTAGAAAGTATGAAACATGGAAAAGAATAATCTCCAAGCTCTGAATTTGGAGGGATTTCAATCAGATTAAGAAGATCCTCTTTTCTTAAACTTGTCTTTTTTGAAATTAAATCGATTATAGCCTGTTTAAACATGCTTTAATCAATTTGACGAGATTTATAAATCTTCAGACGCCCTTAACCTTTGCCTTTTCAATCCAGTTATCTCCTTTCTGGCATTGATTGCAGACCGGTATCAAATAATTACGATGATTCTCGTCCCTTGCCTTTAATAAAGTACCTTTTAATTTGCCAAAATCCTCTTCGATTATTTCATTACAAATCATGCACCTCTTTTCCATGATTAATCTAGGCACTAAAGGATTAAATATTTTTCTAAAACTGGTTCTGTTTAATTAATGTCAATGCCTGATATTTAGGGACAAGTAAGCAAGAGTTTTTGTTGGTTATTTTTGAACCTATTAATTTGAAGATTAAAATGTAAATTACAGGACTTTTACCACTTTACCAATCAGGTATAACATTAATAAAATTTAAAAAATTCAAATCATCAAACAGGATTGCAATTATCAAGGTTTTGCTTGATGACTGAATTTTGGCATATAATCTCTTCGTTTTTATCGATTATAAATGGCTGAATCTTTATTACACTAACATTGAATTTTAGATTTCCTTCGTCAGTCTTTGTTATGAATTTTGCTTCTCTAGTTTCTCCTGGAGTTAAAGAAGGTATAAAATCATAATGGCCTGCAAGCGAATCAGTCAAATAACTTGATAAAAGATAAGTATCTGGTTCTCTTTGACTATCGTTCCCAACAGACAAAATTATTCCATCAACATTAAAATATCCATTGTTCTTTATTGAAAGCTTTATATCTCCAAGACATTCATAGCTTGAAACAACAACTGAGGTATCTGTTTTGCAGTCTGCTACTGGAGTTGCATTTGAGGCGGTTTTAAGCCAAATATAAACTCCTGTTGCTAAAAAAAGAACAATGGCTACTAAGATTACATAAGAAATAATCTCACTTACTGCTTTCTTTCCATTCATATAATGAATGGACTTACTATCATTTTCATTCCTGAAGTGAATGAACCTATTATCTTTGTTTTTAGTTCCTTTCAACATAAGTTTCACCTTCTTTTTCCTGACCAATTATAAAATAAAACATTTCCTCACCATCTGTCAAATCAAATTGGTAAGTCTTGTTTAATAAGTTTACTCTTATGTTTTCATCAGATGGATATACCTGAAGATTTATTTTTTCAGAGTATGGATTAGTCATAAACCAGTTAGAATAACCTCCAATTGAAACAGATATCTTTCCAGTCAATTCTTCCTTGTATCTTACTCCATAAAGTGAACTCCTATTTCCAAAAATAAAAAGAATGTTTGCATCTTCTGTCTTTTGCAAAAAATAAGGGGCGAATTCCTCCTTTGTAAAACCTTCTAAAAGAGACGTTGAATCCACATTGTTTAAGATTCCATAATCAACAATTCTCCAGCCTTCAGAATTTAGTTCAGAACTCAAGGATTCAATAACTTTTGGCTCGGGTTTAGTTATAGCATAAGTTGTTACAGCTGTAAGCCCTGAAATTGCTGCAATTATTATAACGGCTGCTATTATATAAAATTGGCCTCTTTTGTTACCCATACAAATATAAAATAAAACGTCTATATAAAACTAATCAAAATTTGTTTTAAATCTATAGACCATTTGTATTGACCCATATAAACTTTATTAAAATTTATTTTTATTGTCTTTCTACATGAATAGGAACAAAAGAAACGACTTTTTGAACAATTTTAAATCCGTTAGGATTTGGACTAATATCCGGACCATTATCTCTAAGAGGGCGGGTACTAGGCATTTTATCCACAGTATCCCCACTACCTAAGTCTAGTGAATATCTCCTTCTAATCTCCGCTAATCCCGAGGGCAAATAAGAATCTGAGAGAGATAGTGTTGAACTTTGAGAATCCCAATCTTGGACAAACATAGGTATTCCAACCTTGGATTTATTCCTTCTATCCAAAGGTATTTGAATTACGAGAATATCTCCAGCTTTCACTCTATTGGCCTCAACTGCTTTTTTTAAGCTATCTATGTCTGTAGTCTGTTCAGTTCTTGAAAATCTTCTATGGGCATAGCCTAAAACTGGTTGAAGAAGTCGCAACCCAGAGAAATTTATATAACCATCAGGGCCATTGTCTTCAAGAGTCATTGCTTCAGTATCTAATAAATATCTTCTTGGTTCGTTTGGAGAGGGTTCTGAGGGATATGATTCTGATAAATATAAGACTGAAAATTGAGGATCCCAATCTCTAGCAAAGGCCGGTATTTCAACAATTTGTCTTTGATATCTTCCGGACCTTACAGCAAGGATTAGCAAATCCCCCTCGCCTATTTGATTGGTTTCTATGTCTTTTCTTAAACACTCTATAAGGTTACTTCCCATATAATTTTTCACAAAATCATGCTTTTTAACTATTTCTATGCAAGAATATTTTCAAGAAATTTATAGTGAAAAACAGACTCGAGGGTTTGCTTCATTATTATTAAAAAGTTAACCCTGATACATTCTCAGTTCTGCTACCCTCCAAGCATCTTAACTCCTGTTTAGGGCTGCTTCGATCAAGATCTGACCCGATTCGCAAAAGCAAGATCAAAAAGGACAAAACCTCAACGTTTGTGTCAGGACTTTGTAATAACAAGGTCACTTACCCTCTTGCAGCTTGCCTAAAGCTCACTAGCAAATGGCGAAGAGCTAACACGCCAGCCTAGTCTGTAAGAATAACATGAGAATTGGGTTTTTAAGGGTTGTGGATTTTGGATTTATCAATCGCCTGAAAATAAAAAATAATATCTTTAAAATTGAAAATTAAGAATAGAATCAATCACAATAATTCATTAAGAATTTCTAATTGGGTTGGTATTGGTTCTCCTTTTAGTTGATAAAAAGTTTGCATATCTAGAAAAAATTGGATCACATTGCCAGAATGTTCCCCAAGTTGAGTTCTATCATCTTTAGTATCAATTCCTGTTGAAAAGTTATATTCTAAGCCAGGAGTTGTTACTTTGACTGTTGGATGAACATAGGCTGCAAGCCCAGAATCATGAATAATTTTACAAGTAAAACCTCTTCTAGAGAGATATCCAATCATGGCATCGTTAGTTACTCTTTGAAGAATAGGATCTCCATAATCTATTTTAGCGCTTATTTTTAATAATTCCGATAAGGTTAATGACATGACCTTAAACTATTTTAAGGGTTTATAAATACTATTATTTATGTTCTATTAGATAATTTATTCTCTATCATCTAATTTTGCATGAATATAATATCCCTTTGTTTCAGGAGTGCTTTCAGGAATAAGTTCATAACGAATTTCAAAACCTACTGCAGGTTCACAGACCACCTCTTCATTAATAATCCCTCCCTTGCTAGATACTCTCTTAAGACAGGGTTTTTCTCCTGAATGACAGATATAAACATGAGGAAAATTTCCATAGGGTCCGAAGGTTGATTGAGCAGTATTATCAGTCATAAAAAATAAAATAAAAAACTCCTTTAAAAATATTTTGTTAGTAACTCTTCAATCAAGATAATCAAAGTCGGCGTTTATCTCTCCGTTTGCGGTCAGAGTTTCATTGCTTCCGACTTCCATATATTCTATCTCAATATCGCTTCTGACCCTTGAATAAAAATCACAATCCAAATTAAATCTTTTATCATCGCCTGCTTCTATTGTTTTGTCAGGATGTTCTGTATCGCAATCATCAATTTTTATTTTTTTAATTATTACGTCTTCACTACCTTCGTTTTCTAAATCAAAACTTAGTTCATCCTTTTCAATATCAATTGAATTGATGTCAAATGGACTATCTATATCCGAGTTTCGTATTCTCGTTCTTCCTTCATCATCTTTGTCGCAGATTCCATTATCATTATCATCCAGACAACATTGACTTCCTATTTCTATATAAGGATATCCGCATGAATCGAGAACTTCTTTTGATTGTTCATCTCGGTCACAAATCCAATTTGCATCTTTATCTAAACAGCATTCATCTCCAACTTTTATATAAGGATAATTACAAGTTATTTCCTGTAGGTTTGTTTCATAATTTCTTTCATCAACTATCTTTGACGTCAGGACGTTTGGAAATCCTAACCCTGTAACGAACGAGGGTTTTGTAAAAAAAACAGTTATTACAACTGCCAATAAAACAAGTGTGAATATCACCAATAAAACTGCCACAATCAATAATGCCTGGGATTTTTTTGATTTTCTCATTGGATAATATATAGATAAAATCTTTTAAAGATTTTATCCAAGTGAGATTTGTTGATGAATTCTATTCATCAATAAAATTTTTATAATTATTTAAAGATATATGACTACTGGTAATAAGTACTGACATTACTAATTTTTTAATCGATTAAAAATGTTTTTAAACTGAGAATAGTTGAATTTTATAGGCGGGGGTTCCCGAGTGGTCAAAGGGGCAGGACTTAAGATCCTGTGTGCTTAGTGCCTGCGTAGGTTCGAATCCTACCTCCCGCATTCATCCCATTGAAAATGGGATTCTATGAGGTTATGATTCGAACCGTAGGTCTCGAATCCCGAGCATTTTCAATTCACAAAATTAAAAAATAAAATAAGAATTGAAAGTGCGAGTTACCTCCCGCATTCAAATTCTAGATTGATTATAAGATACCAATTTGAATGCGCTCGCCTCCCGCGGTTTTAATTTTTTAAAAATCAACTATAAATTTATATATCTAAGATAAATTCCTTTACTATGACTGGAAAAACTGATGGTGAAAATGAACTAATTAGAAATAAATTTTTAAAACGTTTTGAAAAACAACAAGCTTGTGAAGAAAAAGGACATCCTTTTCCTGAAAGAATAGTTAGCCCCTATGATGGAAAAGGTGGAGATGTTCTTGTTAGATGTTCGGGATGTGGTGCATTATATGACAGAATGACAAATGCAGAAGAAAGACAATCTTATAGTAATCTTTTGAAATTAGAATTTACCGTATAATATAATTTATTATTTTTTATACGGTTTTGCTTTGCTCCATAATTCTTCAAAAAGTATTCTTAAGGAATCTTCATGATCTTTTGACTTGATTTTATTTTTCGATTTTTAAATCTAAAATAAACGTCTAGATAAAAATTTAAAAAGAGTCTTTTACGGATACTAGAATGACAAAATATCCTCGTTTCGGCCTAGTCAGATTTAATTATATTCAACAACAAGGAGAGGTAAGATTTGAAAGAGATGCAAAAGTTCCGGATCCAGTAAATTTTAAAGATCATTATGATCCCATTTATAGAAAGGTTGGATATAGAGTCTATAAAACCGATATAGATCCTACAAAAAACATTGTATTAATATCTATTGTGCCCTTAAGAAAATATTCAGGAAGAAGAATGAAACTTGAAAGGGTTCTTGAAAGAATTGATGAATTTTATTTGGGTCGCAGGATTTTTCAATCAAGCTGGACCATTAATTTATATGCTACATTCAGAGAACTTGATGAAGAATATACCTTATCTAAAACCAGAATTAGAGATGCGCAACCTTTGCAACTAGAAGATTAATTCTTATCAGCAAAACTTAAAAACAACGCATCACTTATCATTGTATGAAAAAAAGAGGAGAGATTCTTAAAAAAGCGGTAAGCCCTGTAATCGCAACAGTTTTATTGGTCTTGATTGTTGTTGTGCTTGGAGTTATCATACTTTTATGGTCCCAAGGATTCGTAGAAGAAGCTGTTACAAAAAATATAGGTGGTGAGACAAAAACTGCAGAGCAGTTTTGTTCAGACCTAGGAATGCAGCCAATACTTAATGAGGATAAAAGTTTTGGATTCCGGAATATAGGAAATGTTCCAATCTATGCATTTAGCGTCAAGCTTACTGGGAAAAATACTGGGCAGTCTGAGACAAAAAAAATTGAGCATTCAGATGGGGGGAGTATTAATCCGGGTTTTAATGTTCTGATTGAAAAAGAAGGCGGAGGATACTATAATTATGATGATTACGAATCTGTTAAAATTATTCCAATTCTTTTGGGAAAAACAAAAAAAGGAGGTTTGCAGGAATATCCCTGCCCTGAAATAAATGCCATTACGATTTAGAAATCTGAAAGGACAAGGAGAAGTTATCTCAACAATATTATTGATTTTAATCGTGGTTGCAGCAGTCGTGGTTATAAGCGCCTTTGCAATTCCATTTGTCAGAAATCAAACTTCAAAAGGAGATTGTTTTTCTGTTCTTGGTGAAGAGAATCTTGGAATTAGTGATAACCTGCAATATACCTGCTATAATGCCTCACTTTCTGGCAATGAGATGTTTGTTCAGATTCATGTAGGTAATATTTATGATAAAATAGAAGGTTTTTCAATAGAACTTGGTGGAGCCACTACACAAAAATATGATATAACAAAATCTGCGGTTAGTGATGGAGTCACTTCATATACTCTAGGGCCGGTCTTGGTTCCTAATGCAAGTACAGAAAGGACCTATAGAATAAGTGTTACAGAAGCTCCTCAAACCGTTAGAGTTTATCCTATATTAGCCAATGGTGAAAAATGCGATTATTCTGACAGCCTTACTTCAATACCTAATTGCTTTAATTGGTGACTAATATGAGAATCGAAAAAAAAGGACAGGTTTGGATTGAAACTGCAATTTATACTGTCATTGGATTGACTATAATCGCAATTTTACTTGCAGTTGTTACCCCGCAGATTGATAAAACAAAGGACGCTGGAATTGTTAGACAGACCATTGATGCAATGAATATTCTTAGCAGCAAAATATCAGAAATGGAGCAGGCTGGAGGAAATATAAGAATAATTGATCTCAAAATTTCCAAGGGCAGATTAGAAATTGATGCAGAAAATAATTCAATAAAATATTATTTGGAAGACACGAGATTAGAGATGAGCCAGCCAGGGCAGGACATAAAAGACGGTGATTTATATATCCGGACTGAAAAAGTAGGAAGCAAATTTAAAATTTTCATAACAAGATATTACGATAACATAAACATAACAAATGATAATAAAGAAGAAACAAAAGTCCTGCAGGCTGCAACAACTACCTATAAACTGCAGATTGAGAATGTCGGGGATAATTCAATCAACCAAAAAACGCATATGAATTTTGTTGTTTTGTAAGAGTTATTCTATGATTAATGACTTTAAAACAAGTTTTAAACACATGAAAATTGTGTAAAACAATTTTCAGTGCTGAAAATTATTTGTATAATTTTCATGCATCAAAAATTTTTGTGGCTTAAAAATTCTTTATAGGAATTTTTAAATAGTCGTTTAATTTTATTTATAATAGTTCAAAAAAGGTGATAAAAGATGGATAGAATTGAAATTAATTTAAACCCGACTTTACCGGCTCTTCCTAAAGTTGAAGATAAAACAAAACTTGATGTAAGGTATACTCTAATATCGCCCTATGTGAGTGTTCACATTTATTGGGACAAGGCAGAGGGAGAATTAAGGTATGACGTTGAAGAACCTGTTTTAGATGAAAATGAGAAATTAACATTGCAGAATCTTGAAACAAATCTTGGCGAATTAGTCAATCTTAATGTGATAATCCAGAAAACACAAGAATCTAGGATAGAGTATATTGATAAAACCTCTAGATTATTAATTGAAGAACTTGATATAAAGATAAGCGATGAGAGCTATAAAAAAATATTCTATTATCTTTTTAGAGATTTTATCGGATTGAATGAAATTGAACCTTTGATAAGAGATTATTTTATTGAAGATATTGACTGCAATGGTGCTGATGCTCCCATATATATTATACATAGGATTTACAGAAATATAAAAACTAATATAAAATATGATTCAATTGATAAACTCTCCAGTTTTGTTGAGAAACTTGCACAGAGATGCGGAAAATACATTTCCTATGCAACCCCTCTTCTTGATGGTAGTTTGCCTGATGGTTCAAGAGTGAATGCTACTTACACTTCGGATGTTACAAGCAGAGGCCCAACTTTCACAATTAGAAAATTTACAAAAATTCCCTGGACTCCGATTCAGCTCATAAGTAATAATACTCTATGTCCTGAAATGCTAGCTTACTTTTGGATATTATTAGAATATAAGATGAATGTGCTTATTTCAGGAGGGACTGCTTCCGGAAAAACAACAATGCTTAATGCAATAGCATTTTTTATACCTCCCGAACTTAGGATAGTTTCAATCGAGGATACAAGAGAATTAAATCTTCCAAGGGAAAATTGGCTTCCAAGTGTTGCAAGATCTGGACTGGCTCAGGGTTCAATAGGAGAGGTTGATTTATTCAGCCTCTTGAAAAATTCGTTCAGGCAAAATCCTGACTATGTTATTGTTGGAGAAGTAAGAGGCAAAGAGGCTTCGGTATTATTTCAGGGGATGGCTTCGGGACATTCATCGGTGAGTACAATGCACGCCGATTCTGTTGAAACACTTATAAAAAGGCTTGAAACCCCTCCAATAGAATTATCTCCAAGTCTTCTAAATACTCTTGACTGTGTTGCAATAATGACTCACGCAACATTGGAAAAACATGAAACAAGAAAATTAAGGGAGATTGTTGAAGTTGTTAATGTGGACAATAAGGGAGTTGCCTTGACAAACACGCCTTTTTTATGGAATGCCAGAGATAATCAATTTTATTTTAAAAGAGATTGCAAAGTTTTTGACAAGATAGCAAAGAGATATGGGCTTACAATTGAAGAATTATATTTAGAATTTGACCGGAGATCAAAACTTCTTAATGAACTTTTGAGAAAAAAAATTTTTGATTTTAATATGACTCAGAAGATAATTAATGAATATCATAAAAGCCCTAAAACAGTATTGGATGCTTTTGGGATTGGATGAAATCGTTGATTGCAAGCACAAATTTAATAAACTTAATTAGGTAGTTCTTATTAGTTTTAATATATAAAAAGAGGATAAAATGATAGATTTAGAACAACTGCAGATTCTTTCCCAGCTTGTGGACCGCCTGGAGATTTCTGCTTCTGAGCTTGAAAAAGGATATAATGAAAAAAACCTTGAAAATTTCAATAAACATAAACAAAACATATTGAACATCCAAAAGAGAATTTCTCAGGTAATAATCGCAAAATGACATACGAATCCTTAAAAGAGAACGTAAAAAGAATGCAAGAAATAATAGGAGAGAGTTCTGAATTTACAAACCAGTTAAATCTGATAAATAATTCAGAATTTCCTGGAGAGTCCATGGTAAGTGATAAAGAAAAAAAATTGCTTGAGGAGACAATAGTTGCGCTTACAAATCAATTTACTATACTGAATAATTCAATACCCTCCCTTCTTGAAGGCATTAGCTTCTATAAAAAGCTGGAATCGTCTGAAACAAAACAGACTCCTGAACCCAAACAAAAACTTTTGCAAGTAAGCTACAAACCTCCTCAAAAAGATACAAAAATATCATTTACAATAACAGACGCTGAAAAAAAAGAATTTCTAGAAAATCTAAGCAAAAGCAATCTTTCCATCAGCAAACTTAAAAAAAAGTACTCTAGCGTTAAAGAAGAGGAATTTCTTTCAAGAGCAAACCCCTATGCAAAGATGTCAAACAGATTTTTTAAAAAAATATCAAACAATCTTATAGCAAAAGGTTATTTTGAAAAACTTAATAAATCCCTTAGAAAAATTAATTCAAACTTTGTCCTTGGAACTTATCTTTCGATGATTTTATTTACTACTTTTCTGAGTTTTTTGGCCAGCATTCTTATTTTTATATTTCTATTGTTTTTTAAAGTCTCTCTAACAATCCCTTTCGTGTCAATTGTTGAAGAGCCATTTATATTTAGATTTATCAAAACATTCTGGATTATTTTCGTAGTCCCAATAGCCATGGGTATATTGGTTTATCTATATCCAACAAGTGAAGCTAAGAATCTAGGAACAAAAATAGATCGAGAACTGCCTTTTGTAACTATTCATATGGCGGCCATAGCAACTTCTGGGATAGAACCTACGAATATTTTTAAGATAATTTTAAGAAATGAAGAGTATAAGTATTCTAATGCGCAGATTAAAAAATTAATGAACCTTATCAATTTCCATGGAGAGGATCTTGTTACTGCGCTTAAGAAAGTTTCTGCAGCCTCTCCTTCTTCAAAATTAAGAGAGCTTCTTGATGGTATGGCCACTGCAATAACTTCGGGAGGAAGCCTTTATCAATTCCTGGATAAACATGCAGAAAGCTTATTATTTGATTATAGATTGGAAAGAGAAAGATACACAAAAGCTTCTGAAACTTTTATGGACATTTATATAAGTGTTGTCATAGCTGCCCCAATGATTCTTTTAATATTGTTTGTCATAATAGGAAGTACGGGCATGCTCATTAATTTTTTAGGATTGAGTACGGGCACCTTGAGTATTCTTATCATCCTAATAATCGTCTTATTAAATATCGGTTTCCTTGCATTCTTAAGAATGCAACAACCAGAACTATAGATTAAATTATTAATAAAAAACAATAATATCATGAGACCAATAAAAGTATTTGGGTTTGAAATAAAAAAAATACATTTCATAGGGCTAATTGTCGCATTGGCAATAGTTCTCCTCTCTTTTATTTTTTTAAGAGGTACAGAAATGTTTTATTTTATTTTTGGAATATCCTTCTTAATAGCAGGATTGCCTTTTTTTGTATCCCTTATTCTAGAATCAAGCCTATCAAGAGAAAAGGATGAAATGTTTTTGGAGTTTTCAAGAAACCTTGTTGAAAGCGTAAAGGCTGGAACTCCCATAAGCAAGAGCATAATAAACATAAAAACAAAAGATTATGGAGGTTTAAGTCCGTTTATAAATAAACTAGCGAATCAGATAACTCTTGGGATTCCAGTTAAAACTGCATTTGAAACTTTTGCAAGGGATGTTGGGAGCAAAACAGTAATAAGAGCTGTTAATATAATAAGCGAGTCTGAAAAAGCTGGCGGAGAAATCGGGGAAATACTAGAATCTGTTGTTAAATCGGTCTCCCAGATTGAAAAATTAAGAAAAGAAAGGATGGCATCTACATATTCTCTTATAGTGCAAGGTTATATTATTTTTCTTATATTTATAATTATCATGATTGTTATGCAATTTAATATACTTCCAATTGCTTCGGGACTTGGCTCTGGAACTGAAGGAATCAACTCTACCCCTATAGGGGGTTTTAGCGGCTTTGGCATGGGTGCTCGAGCAACTCCTGAAGAACTTTCAAGACCTTTTGTCTGGCTTCTTGTCACGCAGGGATTTTTTGCGGGATTAGTCATTGGAAAGCTTGCAGAAGGAAAATTGAGGGCTGGTTTAAAGCATTCATTCATATTGCTTATTTTTGCGTTGTTAATAAATACTGGAGCAAATGTATTTTTAAAATGAGGCAAAACTTTAAAAAAAGTTTTATCAAAAAATGAAATCAATAAAAGCACAGGCACACGTTGAAATGATAATCTCTTTTTCAATATTTATAGGTGTTTTGATAATATTGTTTTTTTTCATGAATCCCTTTTTAAAACCTCAGGAAAAAAACAATAATCTAGATTCTGTTTTCAGAATTTTTTCAGATGAAATCAGCCTAAATGTCGGAAGAGTTTCAATTATTGTTGAGGGTAATAATGAATGTTATGAGAGACCATCACAGGTAGGAGAAAAATTTATAGAAATTCAAGATGATGTTAATCCAAGAAAATATACATTATATTCTTCAGATTATTTTCCGACTGGAATCATAAGCTGTTCTTCACAACCACAAAAAAATTACAGTGTTGGAGTTTATTCTGAAGAGTCTTTAATTATTTATGAAAAAATCCTTGACCTTAAAGCCCGATATGATTCGAATTATCAATCATTAAAACAGGAGCTAGGAATAATGAATGATTTTTCATGGAGTTTTAAGGATTTGAATGGAAATATTGTTGCAGAATTAAGTGTTTCAAAAAGCATCCCTTCAACAAATGTCCATTCAAGAGAAATTTCAACGATTATCCTGGATAAATTTGGAGAATCTTACGAGTATATCCTTAATTTAAAAGTATGGTGAAAAAAATGAAAAATAACAATCATCATAGGTCCATTCATTATATGAATGGAAAGAAAGGGTGGGTTAGAATTGTTGAAGCAACAATTGCAAGTCTAATCATAATAGGTTTTATTTTAGTCATGATTTCGAGCAGACAGGCAAAAACTGCAGAAATAAATGATGAAATCTATGAGAAGCAAAGAAGCATTCTCGAAGTTATAAGCAAGAACGAAAGTTTAAGGAATGCAGTAATTATCAACGATGAGACCGCAATCAACGATGCAATAGCGAAAAGGATTCCAAGTTCGTGGGCTTTTGATACGCGCATATGCAAGCTTGATGAAGTCTGCGGTGGAGAAGTCCCATATGACAAGGAAGTTTATGTAACAGAAACGCTGATAAGTGTTTCATTGACAAAATATGACCCAAAAAAGCTGAAATTCTTTGTATGGATGAAGTAAAAATATTTTATTGGCCAAACCATTTTTTAAATTCTGGATGAATTTTTTCGATAGCCTCTGCTTTTTCCTTTAAATTTAATCTTCTGTAAAAATAATATGCATAATACAACGCATAAGAATCTGGTTTTGCTGGAGGATTTTCCATTTTGCCATATCTAAGACACATATCTGCATAATATTCAAGTGCTTTTTTCTGTTTTGTATTTCCTTTAGTAAGAATGGACTCAAATATCTGTTGAGGATATCTTGCATTGGGGCATCTGTAGTCTGGATGGTCAGCATCATATAAAAATCTGCATGGTTTTTCACTATCCCGATTATACGGATAAACTGGACAACTTTTAACCTCCATCCAGGATACCTCTGCACAAAAAGGTTCAATTAAAAAAGGTCTTTCTGCTTCTCTACAAATTCTATCCCCTATAGTTGATTCTTCCTCATCAGTCAGGTCTACAAATGTTAATCCCATTTAATTTCAATAAAAAATTAATTTTTAAGCTTTTTCTCCTAACCGCAAAGCTTAAAATAGGGGTTTTTTCTTTTATCTTTATGAAATTTAAATTTCTTGAACACACTGCAGATGTAAAATTTCAGGCATCTGGAAAAAGCTTGGAAGAGGCATTTGAAAATGCATTTTATGCGTTAAAAGAAAGCATTTGCGGAAAAATAAAGATTAAACCGGTTAATTCAAAGATAATTAGAATAAAGGGCAATGATTTGAACAGCATGCTCTACGATTTTTTAGAGGAATTTCTGTTTTTGCTGGATTCTGAAGGTTTTTTATTATCTTCTATACAGGGCATAAAGATTGATGAAAAGAAATTTATGCTTAGTGCAGAAGTTTTTGGAGATAAGGCAAAAAACTACAAGTTTTCCAATCGTGTCAAGGCAATAACTTATAATGAGATGTTTATCAAGTTTAATCCTTTAAAAAAAGAATGGGTTGTACAAGTTGTTGTGGATGTGTGAAAATAATTTTTAAGTCATTGTAATATATGCAAGTAAACAAAAAATTGTTATAATCACACAGGAGATATGCCATTCATAATCATCTTTCTCTTTAATAAAGAAAAAATAAAATCCAATAAAGACAAATAGCAATGCCAGCCAGAAGTAAGGAAATTTAAAATTTGATAAATAACATAAATATAAATTGTAAGCAATTAATAGATATGCAAATATCTTATCTAAGATTCTTAGCTTTTTTTCATTTGAATAATGATAGACTGATGAGAATACTGAGACTAATATTATCAATAAAGAATGAAAATAAATCTGGAAATATAACGCTATAGCTAAAGGAATTGCGAAAAAGAAATTGCTCCAAACCTTAGATTGTAATTTCATACTCTTTATTTTTCTTTATAGATTATAAATTTTATCAATCCGTTAAAATTATAAATTCTTATTCTTTTATATAAAAAGGATTAATATGGAATTAAAAAAAATTTCAAATGTTGAATGGGAAATTCCTATGCAAGGGAAAATGAATGTGCCTGGAAGGATATTTGCCAGCGAGAAGCTTCTTAATAATATAAAAAAAGATAAGACTCTGGAACAAGTAAAGAATGTTGCAATGCTCCCTGGAATTTTAAAAGCAAGCATTGCAATGCCTGATGCACACCAAGGCTATGGATTTAGCATCGGAGGTGTTGCTGCATTTGATATTGATAAAGGAATAATAAGTCCGGGAGGAGTTGGTTATGACATCAACTGTTCAGTAAGATTATTAAAAACAAACCTGACTCTTGCAGATGTTGAAAAGAAAAAGAAAGAACTGATTCATTCTCTTTTCAGAACAATTCCTTCTGGGATTGGCGATAGAGGTAAGCTGAAACTATCTAAAAATGAACTTGATGAGGTTCTTGCTAATGGCGCCCAATGGGCTGTTAAAAAAGGATATGGAAAAAAAGAAGACTATCTTCATACAGAAGATGAAGGAAAACTTCCTGATGCAAATCCTTTGGATGTTTCTGAAAGGGCAAAGGCAAGAGGCATGCCTCAGCTTGGAAGCTTGGGAAGCGGAAATCATTTTCTTGAAATTCAAAAAGTTGATGAAATTTTTGATGAAAAAATTGCAAAGATTTTTGGATTGGAAAAAGATGCAATTACTATAATGATTCATTGCGGTTCAAGGGGATTAGGACATCAGGTTGCCTCAGATTACATAAAATTAATGGGCAATGAATATGGCTGGCCGGAACAGGACAGAGAATTGGTAAATGCTCCAATTAATTCTGAATTAGGAAAAAAATATCTCTCTGCAATGGCTTGCGCTGCAAATTTTGCATTTGCAAACAAGCAATTAATTACTCATTGGATAAGAGAGGGTTTAAAGCATTATTTTCCAAAATTTTCAGCAGAAGTTGTCTATGATATTTGTCATAATATAGCGAAATTTGAAAAACATCTGATAAATGGCAAACAAAAAGAAGTTTTAATAATGAGAAAAGGGGCAACAAGAAGTTTTGGAGCTGGAAGAAAAGAGATTCCGCTTGCTTACAGAGAATATGGACAGCCAGTGATTATCCCTGGAAGTATGGGAACTGCAAGTTATATTTTAGTTGGAACAAAAAAAGCAGAGGAAGTTTCATTTGGTTCAACTGCTCATGGAGCAGGAAGAGTTGAGAGCAGAACTCAGGCGAAAAAAGAATTAAGAGGAGAAGATGTAAAAAAAGAATTAGAGAAAAAAGGAATTGATGTTGAAGCTGGAAGCTTGAGTGGTTTAGCAGAAGAGGCTCCTTCTGCATATAAAGATGTTGATGAAGTTGTAAGAGCAAGCCATGAAGCTGGAATTGGAAATTTAGTTGCAAGATTAAAACCTATTGCAGTTATGAAGGGATAAAATCGATTATAAATCGAAAATAGATAAATTTGATAATCTATTTTATTAAAAGCTGCTCTAAAAATTGCTGTCTAGAATTAATTTTTCTCATTCTTTCTTGAACGTGTTTAATCTCTCTTTCTAATTCTAATGACTTCTTAGAATTTCCTTTTATCTCCCTTCTAATTGAATCTTGACTATCCGATAAAAAATGAATTCCCCTAGCATTATTACACTTAATAGTACCTTTAAACGATGATGATTCTTCATGCTTACACTTTCCAGAAAAATATAACCCTAATTCCATAAATGGCTTTCTTTTATTATAATGAAAAGATGGATGAAAAGCAATGTTGCACCTTGGATATGTTTCCGTAAAGTACTTCCAATAACTATCGGCCATATCCTCGAATAAAAAAGTATAAACTTCAGAGTTTGTATCTGGAGAAATAGTAATCTCATTTGAAGATGGAAGTAATATGGCAGTTCTTTCTGGGGGAGATTTACTTTCTTCTTTTCTCGCAACTTTTCTAACAGTTTCGTAATTTTCTCGGTTACCAGTATAATAACAAACACCTAAATCATATCCATCATCGCTGTCCGCTTTCCAAGCTTTATAAAATGCATTACCTATCTTTTCAGCTCTTTTTTTATTCATCCCTCCCTTTAATAAAACTGGAGGATTATTCTCTGAAACAAAAAGAGATGCAGAAGTTAATGTTCCATCTTCTTCTTTATGCCAATAAGCTTGATCTTCTCGCAATTCTGGCAAAAATGGAATGTTGTCTAAAGTATAATGAGGCATAAAATTCTCTTGTCCAATTTGATCTGAAGAAATTCTTGCTAATGCTTCATCCCTAACAGAGATTAATCCTTTATTAAAATCATCAAAAAATTCACCTATGTTAACACCGGTTCCCAGAAGATAAGAACATCTAACATAACCTAGCCCTTCAACTTTGATTTCTCTTATTATTGTCATCTTCTTATAAAATTCTCTAAATCTGGGCTTATAAATTTCTGTTGTAGTAACTAACAACAACATTTAAAAAAGCGTTAATCTTTTATTCTTTAGAAAAGAAAAATGGAAACTGAAGAACTGATAAACATTGGACTTACACAAAATCAGGCAGAGATATATCTAGAGATTTTGAAACATCCAGGACAATCTGGAGGTAAGATAGCTAAAATGGTTTCTCTGGACAGGTCTTTTACATATGGAATTATTAATTCTTTAATTGATAAGGGACTAGTCAATTATACTATAAAAGAAAAAGTAAGAGAATATTCTGCTTCAGATCCTGAAAATCTTTTGAAAGAAATCGATGAAAAGAAAAATAAAATTACAGAAATAGTTCAAGAACTGAAAAGCATGAGAAATCAAAAAAAATCTGAAAAATCCGTATTGGTTTACGAAGGAAAAGCCGGACTCAAAGCTCTTGCAAGAGATATTATTAGTTCAGATTTTGTTACAACAATTGGTGGCGGTGATAGTTTAAAGATATTTGAAGAATTAAAATATGAATATCCTCATTATCTAAAAGAGATAAAAGAGAGAAAAATCAAAGGAAGGTTAATCACTTCTCCAAAAAATAAAGACTTACTTAAAAAAGATCATAAAAATTCAGAAGTAGAAATAAAAAGTTTTGAAGGATTAAAAAGCAAAGTAAGTTTTACTATATTTAGAAATAAACTAGCAATATACTCTGCAGAAGATAAACCATTTGTTATAATTATTGAAGATCAAAATATTGCTAGTTCCTTTAAAACATATTTTGATAAAACTTGGAATTTTGCAAGATAATTTTATTTCAAGATATATTTATCTCATAATCAAATAATTTTATAAACTATAAAACCCTGAAATAGATTATGAAAAAAGGGGTCAGCAAATTATTATTTTTTGGAATTCTTAATCTTATATTTTTAATGAGTTGGGTAATCGCATTTTCCGGATTAGGTTCTGGTACTTCTGCAAGTCCTTATCAGATTATAAACTGCACGGCATTAAGCGAGATAACAAATTCATTAACTTCATACTATATTTTAATGAACGATATTGATTGTAGTGGAATAGCAAATTTTGATCCAATTGGAAGTTGTAGTTCTTTGTTCGCAGGAAATTTTGATGGCCAAGGGCATAAAATAACGAATTTTAAAGTTGATACAGCAAGTAGTTGTGCCGGTTTATTTGCGAATACAAGTTCTACTGCCAGAATAAAAAATCTTTTTATAGATGCTAATGTAAAGGGGGCGACACATGTTGGAGGGTTAGTAGGTTATAATTCTGGAAGCATAGAAAATTGTCAAGTTATAAGCCGCGGATCAAATTTTTGGATTAAAGGAAATGCTTTTGTTGGAGGGTTAGTAGGTTCTAATGAAGGCTACATAGATGGTTGCTCTGTTAATGCTAATGTTACTTGTACTTATACTGGTGCGGGTCTGAATAATTTTGAAGGAGGATTGATTGGTTTTAATTCAGGAATAGTAA
Organism: Candidatus Nanoarchaeia archaeon; assembly: GCA_028713045.1. Lineage (GTDB taxonomy): Archaea > Nanobdellota > Nanobdellia > Pacearchaeales > GW2011-AR1 > ARS1285. The sequence continues at coordinate 379 of JAQTOY010000013.1, read as the reverse complement.
GAAGTTCCAGTGCAAAGGGGGTTGTTAATTGGTCTGGAACTGGATCATACTGCCAGCATGTTGGAGGGTTAATTGGTTTAATGAGTGAAGCAGGTCTTGCTGAAAATTGTTATTCAACTGCAAAGGTAAATTTAACTGGAACGGTTGCAGGAAATTATGTTGGAGGGTTAATTGGATATAACAATGGAACTCTAAGAAATTCTTATGCATCCGGTAATGTTAGCGGATATGGAAAAGTTGGAGGGTTGATTGGTTATTTAGGTTATGATAATGCTGTAGTATTTATTTCAAATTGTTTTGCAACTGGAAATGTTTTAAAACATGCTTCTGGAACCGGATTAGGGGGACTTGCAGGAGAAAAACATAGTTCTGCTTCTTT
>JAQTOY010000012.1 GCA_028713045.1 Candidatus Nanoarchaeia archaeon | reverse complement strand
TTTTTCCTGGCCAGGATAAACTCCAACACCATCGATGCTATCTCCAACAATAAAAATATATTTTATCTTTTTAAGAAGCTCTTTTTGAGATTCTGTGCAGTTCTCGCCATTCAGCCAGTTAATAAAGCTCTTAAAATTATTTTCAAGAAAATTTTTTGAACCTATATGAATATCTGAAATAAAAAGAGAATAAACCTCCTCTTCTGTCCGGTGTTTTTCAGTTAAAAATGAATCTGGGTAAAAAAAATCATTTACATAAAGAAAATCCTTGGTTCCAGAACATTTGAATCCGATTATATCATCCAACAATATCTCTTTTGATTTTTCATAAATCTCGGGTTTATTTTGAGTTATAAGAAGTTTTGTCCTGGCAGTCAAATCTTCAACTTCTAATATCAGGTTCTTATTTTTTGTAACTGTTTTATTGGTAATAATCCCTATTATCGAAAAATTACGGTTATTTCCTACAATTTTGTCTATGGAAATAAGGTTTTCCAACTCTGGTTTTTGCTGAAGAAGAGATTTTAAAAAACTAAATCTGTTTCTAAAATGCCTGACAAAGTCTTTAACCTCTAATTTTTGAGAGGCAAGTACTGGAGAGGAAAGAATCTTTATAGAAGATTTTTTTATGGGTTTTGACTCAATTGCAGATTCTTTTTTGACTTCAACTGAGATAGAAACATTCACAAAGAATTTTTCAACTAATCTCTGTTTTTCATTTCCTAACTCAGATAGAAATGGCTTTAATTTTTCAAAATTCTCGTTGACTAAGGTCTTGGTTATCAGTTTCTTTTTAGAGACAATGGCTATCTTATTGATTATTTCTTTTGCTATTTCTTCGTTTCCAAGCTCACTTAGAAAATTGAGCATTTCCGGGTCTAGAAGAAAACCCTTTTCCATGAATAGTTTTATTATATTTGAGGGCATAGGGGTAGTATATAGATAAGGATTAGAATATAAATAAATCTTTTAAGATTTATTCAAATACTATTTGTTGATGATCTTTGATCATCAATCATCTAACCTTTCATCCAAGTGATATTTGCGGATAAATTTATTTATCAATTATTTAATAAAACTTGAATTTAAACTTAAGCTACTATTTATAAGAGATGATAATCAATTAAAATCAAGTGATTTTATGAGAATTTCTTTAGATCTTTCCATTAGATTTTCAGGAATCGCTAACTTTATCTCCCTCATTCTTCCTTTTCTTCCTTTACTTATCACCCTTGCATTTATCAACCCAAGCATGTCAAATTCTGCCAAGATATCGCTGACCCTTCTTTGAGTTAAAATATCTGCATGACTTTTTTTGCATAAATCATCATAATAATTAAAAACATCTCCGGTAAAAATAGCCTCTTTAGAGTCTTTTGCCAAATTCATTATTGAAAAAAGAACGAGCTGGAATTGTTTTGGTGCAGATTCTATGATATCTAAAAGTTTATCCCTTTCTATTTTGTCGTTAGATTCATCAATGTGTTTGATTTCTATTTTTGGACTAGAAACTCTTTCTGCTATTTCACCAGCAACTCTTAGCAAATCCAAGGCTCTTCTCGCATCACCATGTTCTCTTGCTGCATATGCAGCACATTTTGCAATAACTCCATCTGAAACAACTCCAGATTTAAAGGCTTCTTCTGCCCTTTTTCTCAGAATGTCTTGTAATTGAAGAGCGTTATAAGGTGGAAAAACCAATTCTTCCTCAGACAAAGAACTTTTTACTCTAGGATCAATCATCTCCAAAAACTTTGCATCATTGCTTATGCCTACTATGGATATCTGAGTCTTATTAAGTTCAGAATTAAGCCTCATCAGATTGTATAAAAAATCATCAGATATTTTTTTTACAGCCTGGTCAATTTCATCTAAAATTACAATAAAAAGTTTTTCGTTGTTTTTTTCAAGCAAATCAATAAATTTTCTATAAACCTCATCTGTTGGAAGGCCTGTTTTAGGGACATCTCCTCCAAGTTTGTTTATCAATTCTGCGAATATCCTGTACTCAGTATCTGCAACTTTTTTTAATTTACAATTTATATATTCCATCCTTAACACCTGAGAATCTTTAGAACGTTTGGATAATTCATTGGACACATGCTGGACTGAAAGGGTTTTGCCAGTTCCTGTTTTTCCATAGATAAACAAATTGCTTATTTTCTGGCCTAATAAACTCGGAGCCAGGATTGAAGCAATATATTCTATTTCCTTATCCCTATGAGGGATTGTTTCTGGTGAATAATTTGCTTGAAGAACCTGCTTATTTTTAAACAAACTCCTAGCCCCAACAGAATTAAATATTTTATCCAGATTAGACATTTTTCACCTTTTTATTTAGGAATAAATAGATAATGTTTTAAGTTTATAAAGATGATTGTTTTTTAAAAAATCTTTACCTGGATTTCTTATAGAGAATGGGGGGATAAATTCTTAAAAAATTAAAAAATATTCGATAAAAAGGATTGGGAAGAAATAAAAATTAAAAAATGAATAAATGACACCGACACCATTATTTCTCATGGAAAATATTTGAAAGAGATAAGATTCAAAATTTAGTTGAAAAATTTGTTAAAATTTCAAAAATTATATTATATTAATATAATATATATAATATAATATAATAAAGTTTATAAATAAAAATTAAAAAGAAAAAGGTTTAGTTTGATTTATAAATATTTCTACAGGAAAAGAAGGGGTGGGTGGGTTTTAGATGAAGATTCTTTTTAAAAAGTTCGCACAATTTATAGCTTTTATCTAAAAATGGTTAAAATATTAGTTATAAATAGTTTTAATATTAGACTAATTCTCCAAATTTTCGTACTTTAATCTTTAAGGATATAAAATTTAGAAAAAAGTTTTAAATAATGAGTTTTTTGATTAATATGTTGTTCTTGATTATTAGAACAAATCACAGAAAACTTTATAAAGAATTTTTTTATAGCTAATCTATGGCTATTGATAAAAGACCACATAAAGAGATATTAAATAAACCGGTTGTTACAAAAGAAGGCAAAAAATTAGGGGTTGTTAAGGACATAACTTTTGAGACAAGGACTGGAGAATTGATACATATTGTTATTGTATCTCCAACCGCATACACAAATCAATTGAGTCTTGAAAAATCCCAACAAGGAGAAATACTCATACCTTATAATTCTATAATTGCTATAGGTGATTTTGTTGTTGTTTCTGAGGAAGATTTGGTTTAAGGATATTTTTCTTTTAAACTTAGAGGATATTCTACAATAATATTTAAAAACCTTTTATGATATAGGAATTTATGAAAATTGTAGGATTCAATCTTTTAAAAATCAATGTTGAAAGAAAAGAAAAATTTGAAGATGAAAAGCTTAGTGTTAGTCAGAACATAAACATAAAAGATGTTTCAAGCGACAAGATACTTCTTGGTGGAGAAGATGCTATAAAAGTTAAATTTAATTTTTTGATAGATTATTCTAATAATTCTGCAAAATTGGATTTTGAAGGAAATGTTATTATTCTTCCTGAAAAGGATGATTTAAAACAGTTTTTAAAAGCATGGAAAGATAAGAAGATTCCAGAGGAATTCAGAATCCCTATTTTTAATTTTATAGTTGGAAAATGTACTATAAAGGCATTAAGTTTAGAGGACGAACTTGCATTGCCTCTTCATTTTCCAATGCCAAGGCTTCAGGAAGGCGGGGCTAATTAGTATCTAATTTTTTATCAATCCCTTTAACTTTCCAAAATCGTATTCTTGGTTTTCCTTGTTGTTGTAAATTATGACTTTAAAATTATTAAGAGTTTTTGAGGGGATTATCAAAAATCCATCACTATGTTTTTCTTCGTTCAATAGTCTTAAATCATAGCCAAAAGAGATATCTGAAAAACTTGGAAGGATGTAAACCTGCTTGTTTTTCCATTTTCCTTTTAAAAAACATTTGTATTTTTCTCTTTTGTATTCATCTGAAAGAGTTATTGAAGGATGAAGATGACCTAAAACTAAGATATTGGAATTTTTTAAACAATCTTTATACAATTTATTTCCATGTAAGAAGCAGAATTTTTTGATTTTATAGTAATCTTTCAACTGAATATCTTTTTTTCTTGCAATAGGGCCTAAAATAGTGTCATGATTGCCTTTTATTAATATTATTTTTTCTTTATTTTTGTTTCTGCCGGTCAATTTTATTTTAGATGATAAAAAATCCAAGACATACAAGGTTTCTCTCCATTCAGCATCTGAAATCTCTCCAAACTCGTGCTTTAAATCACCTAAAATGATTATTTTTTTTATAAATATCTTTTCTTTGTCAAGATAATCAAAAATCCGAGTTAATTTTTTTATTATCTCTTTTAATTGCATTCTTTGGAATAAAGATTCTCTATAGAGATATTCTTCGTAACCAATATGCACATCGGATAAAACTAAAATTTCCTTGTTTATTAATAAAGAGTCTTCTAAAAATTTTATATTTATTTGAGGTTTCATGAGACTATTAGAAAAACAGAGATTAAAAATCTAGTGATAAATATATATGTTGAAATAGTATATTTCTTTAAAAAAAGAAAGGCATAGTTTAATGGTATGAGTGAGCTAAATAGCAAATGTGGAATCTTTGTTGCTCATTCTCTGCATGATGTTTATAATGGGCTTAAAAATCTTCAGCATAGGGGAGAAGATTCTTGTGGAATAGCTGCGTTAAAAGAGAATGGGGATATTGATGTTTTAAGATGGCAGGGAAAAGTTTTAGATTTTTCACTTGAAACTGCTGGAAGGATTCTTGATGGTGGGGTGATGTTTATTGGAGAGGTTAGATATAGTACAAGAAGCCAAAAATCCCCTGAATTGATATTTATGCAATCCTTACCTAGGTTTTACGGGGGCAGAATTAGTGCTAAATATGGCCCTCCAAAATTTGTTCATTTAATTGCTAGAAGTTGCGATGCGGCAATTGCCCATAATGGAAATTTGCAGGGAGTTAATCCAAGAGGGGATGATAGTGATACGGATATATTATTGAAGTTTTATATGCAAAACAGACAAAATGGAATAGAGCAAATAATAAGGGTTTTTCCAGGAGCTTATTCATGTGCAATTTTAGATCGAAATAGACCTGGTGCTGTTGTTTTTAAAGATAGATATGCCATCAGACCTTTGGTTATTGGAAAAAAAGATGGAAGATTAATTGCATCTTCTGAAGATCGAGCAATAATTGAAATAGGTGGGCAGCCAATGCGAGATGTCAAGCCTGGTGAAATGGTTTTGATACCTCCCAATGGAACTAAATTAGAGGGAAAGCAAATACTAAAAAGAGAGAAAAGACCTTGTTTTTTTTGCAGACCTTATTTGGGACATGTTTTATCAAGTTTTAGAGGAATACTAAATCTTGATACAAGAAGAAGGCTTGGAGTTGCATTAGCTCAGGAATATCATCCAGAGGTTGATTTTGTAAGTTATATCCCAAATGCTCCTGAAGATTATGCAAGAGCATATGCAGATTTTAGAAACTTAGAATTTGTGCAAATTTTTTACAAGGTTAAATTTAATCGGGCATTTTTAGGAGAGAGTGACTTAGCTAGGAAGAAATCCATTGGAGAAAATTTATATGTTATGGACGATATTGATTTAGCTAAAAAACGAGTTTTATTATTGGAAGATTCTGTTGTTAGATTTAATAATGCTCCTGATGCTTCTAGAAAGTTAAGAGATAAGGGAGTTTCTTGGATAGGGCTTGCTGTTGGAACCCCTCCGATTGGAATCAATTTAACAAGTGGGGAATTATGCGGTTGTGAGAAAGGGGTTGATATGCCTTTAGATGATAATTTTGCTGCAAGAAGATTTCGAACTTTAGATGAAATGGCAAGATTCGGGGATTATGATGAGATTTATTATGTTTCTAAATCTGGTTTGGAATCAGCTTTGAGGAGAGAACTTGGCAAATGTTGTGCTAGATGCATTGGAGAGCCAGATCCAATACAAGAAAAAGAACTCGAAGGGTTAGGGGCAATTGTTGATGATGTTTATAGAAAAGCTAGGGAAAAATGAAATGCCGTTTTGTCTAATTGGGATTGGAGTAGTCAAATGCTAATTTTTTTAGAGTAGGATTTGTTCTTTCATCCTCATGAATCGCTCTTAGTCCAAGTTCGTACATAAAATCATCAACACCCTGACAATCTAATTCAGAAACATTCGCATTTTCCAATAATTCTGGATGGCTAGCTATTCTATCCCCTAGAGAGAATCTATTTGTTTTATTATTCATATATTTCCTATCACTAGAACTCTCTTTCCTTTAGGGTTAAAAATAGACATTATCTTGTATTTAAAAAGATTGTTATTCAGTTATATAATAAGAACTTATATCTAATCAAGATGCTTTTGATATAATATGGAATTGTAGGTTCTAAAAATTATAAGATTTTTTGCCCCTTCAATACTCATAAAATATAAAAGAGAATTGTAGGAATTAACAAACAGCCCATTAATATTATTCTTTTAACTCCAGTAAGGATAGCAAAAATTCCTAAACTCGCTGAAATTATAAGAACCAATAGTCCCAACCAACCCGAGAAAACAAAAGAGACTAGAGTCAATGTTATCAAGATTATTACAGATATTTTTGAATAATTTATTCTATTGATGTTTTTTGCGAAAATCTTTGAAATTTTTATTGAGATAAAAAAAGCAAAAATACCTGTCAGAGTTATTGTTGTTAGAATCAATAATAAATTATTTAATGAAAGGTTTGGGATTAGTTTTTGTATTGCTACTGCAGAGCCGGTCCTTGTTTTGTTTATTGCGTAAAGAGCTAGAAAAGAAAAACCCATTACAATCAGATTTATTGAGCTGACCAAAAAAAGAAATTCTTTTTCATTGGATTCTCCTTGGATTTCAGTTCCAATCAATGCCGCTTGTGAAGAACCCATTCCAGGAAGAAAAGAAGGCAATGGAGAAGAAATCATTGATGCGAACATTGTTTTCAAGAAAGAAATTTTTGAAAATCCTATATTATTAAAATTATTTATTTGTTGATTTGGAATAATTGTTTTTTGTTTTATGCTTATAATCAGACTGCTAACTCCAAACAATCCAGTTAATAAGGGAAGAAGAGGCTCTTTTATTATTGGATTATGCAAGACAGCTAGTCCTAGGAATCCGGATAATATAAAAATAAAAAGGGCAAGTATTTTTTTATTCATTCCTTTTTCTGTGATTATTAAAAATAATGAAGCAAGAATCAAAATTATATACATTATTCTTTGAATATATGGATAAATTATTGGAAGGGTTATTGTGAAAAGTGGGGCTAAAATCAAAAGAAGCAAAACTCCTGACAAGCATCCTAAGGAAGTTAGGATTATTGCCTTATGTCCTTGTCCTTGAAGAAGCAATTTATGCCCTGGAAGAACCGATAAAAAATTATCTTCATTTGGAGCTCCAAGATAAATTGATGGAATGAAATCGATGAATGTATGGGTTATTGACAAACTAACTATAAAAATAACTAAAGCTATTGCTGGAAATATTGTTAATAGAATCGGAGAGATTGAAAGAAGAAAAGTTGAAACCAGATTTATATGGATTCCTGGAATGAGGCCGGTGATTATGCCAATTATTATTCCTAAGATTAGAGCGATTATTAATTCAATAATCATTAATTTTTTTAGATGGTCGAATTAATAATGATTTATGAGATGAAAAAGATTTTTTGCAATAGATTTATAAATCCAAAAATTCTTTAATTAGAAATAAAGGTGATACAATGTTTTTAGAAACTATGATTGATTTTCAGCAAATGATTAATAGTCCTAGCTTTAAAGAAGTTTTTTTTGGAAGCGCTCTTGGAGGATTACTAGGATTATTCATTGGAATTGCTCTCATTTTCATGTTGATAATAATTGTTGCTTGGTATATTTATATGGCTTTGGTTTGGCAGACTATTGCAAAAAAATTAGGTTATAAAAAAGCATGGCTTGCCTGGATTCCAATTGCAAATCTTTTTTTGATTCCGATTCTTGCAAAAAAACATTGGTGCTGGGGATGGTTTATACTTCTTCCTCCGGTTTATTTCATATTGGCTATAATATGGATTTGGAAAATTTATGAAAAAAGAAATTATCCCGGGTGGTTGAGTTTGCTGTTGATATTATGGATAGTTCCAGCACTTAAGGGACTTGGGATGATTGCAAATCTAATTGTATTTGGATTTGTTGCATGGAAGGATAGAAAAGGGAAAAGTGCTGTAAGGGTTATTAAGAAGAAAAGAAGATGATTGCTTTTTGAAGAATTCTTTTTACATATTTTTTAGTAATACTGAGTAAAAAATAAACCATCACATTTATGTGATGGACAAAGCTCTTGCTTTGTTTTTTCACTCAGTCTCACAAATTAAAAGCATTTTCAATATTATTATAAAACAGTAAAATGCTTTTAATTTCCAAAACCAATACAAATATACACCTTTAGGTGTGGGTACAAAACCGAAGGTTTTGGTGATGTTATGCAGAACAGGAATAGGGTTGTGAAAGAAGCAAATTTTGAGGATTTTTACAAACAACTAAATTATAACAATCTTTAAAAATAGCTTTTTTTATTAGAAATAAAAGAAATTTAGGAAAGAAAACAACTAAGTTTATTTTTGAGGTGGCAGAGGTGAGAAACTAAAATTCACTATGCCAACTGACTTACGAACAAGGAAACTTGCACAGCTTGCAGTAAGATATTCAACTGCTGTAAAGCCAGGTGAAAAAGTTATTATAAGCGGAGGATATGAGGCAGTTCCTTTTCTTATTGAACTTTACAAAGAAATAATACTTAGAAAAGCTATTCCTATTGTTAGAATAGGTTTGCCGAATATATCTGATTTCTTTTACAAGTATGCAAATGAGGAACAATTGAACTATTTTCCTGAATATTGGTTTAATACTGTAAAAGAAGCGCAGGCATATATTGGTGTGAGTTCCAATGAGAATACAAGAGAATTGACTAATTCTAATTCTAAGAAAATTGCATTCAGACAAGGAGTTATGCATTCTATTTCAGATTATATAGTTAATGAGCATGATAAAATAAGAAGAGTTTCAATTGCTTATCCTTGCATGGCTCTTGCACAAGAAGCTGAAATGAGTTTGACTGAATATGAAAATTTTGTTTATAATGCATGTTTGATTGACTGGAAGGCTTTTGGAAAAAGATTGGATAAACTTGCAAATATTTTTGAGAAAGGAAAAAGCGTTTGGCTAAATGGAGAGAATGTTGATTTGAAATTTTCTATAAAAGGAAAGAATTGTGTTGCTGACAAGGGAGAGGAAAATATGCCTGGAGGGGAGGTTTTCATGGCGCCGGTTAGAGAAAGCTTGAATGGTTGGATTAAATTTGATTATCCTGCAATAAGAGATGGAAAAGAAGTTACAGACATTAAATTAACTTTTAAAGATGGAAAGGTTGTTGAATTTGATGCCTCTAAAAACAAGGATTTCTTAAAAGAGATGTTGAATGTGGATGAAAATGCAAGTTATGTCGGAGAATTTGGAATCGGGTGCAATCCCCGCGTTAATAGATTTACAAAAGATTTATTATTTGATGAAAAGATAAATGGAACAATTCATCTGGCTTTGGGAATGGCGTATAAGGAAAATGGTGGAGGAAATGACAGCAAGATACATTGGGATATTGTAAAGAATATGAAAAAAGTAAAAATCATATTAGACGGAAAGGTTGTTCAGGAAAATGGGAAATGGAAAATCTGATTTTTCGATGATGCTAATGTTTTTAAAATAAAGAAAACTTACTTTAGATATGAAAAAGAGGTTTTGGAAAAATAGTTCTAGTAATAAAAAATTAAAGTTTTTAATTCCTCTAATATTTATTCTTGTTTTAATAATTGTTATTGTTCCTTCTGTTTATTTTGTTAATACGCTTCAAAAAGAAAAAATTGAAAAAGAATTTGGTTTGATTTCTGAAAAAACAACAATTGCTTCGGAGCAGTTGATAACAAGCCCTGAAAAAGAAAATTTTTTTTTGAACACTTTGAATAATCTTATTTCATTTTTCAAAATGTTAGTGGAGGTGCCTGTTGCTGCAATTAGTTGCACTACTGATGCGAATTGTCCTACAGGCCAAGTTTGTGCTCATGGAAATTGTGTTCTTGCTGTAGAAGCACCTTGCACAATTGCTACTGAGGATACAGATTGTCCTGATGGACAACAATGCGGGGATGGAATTTGTGTTCCCGGATGTTTAACCAATGATCAATGTGGCGGAGGTCTTATCTGTAATGGGCATAGTTGCGTTGGTTGTTGTGAAGGAGGTTGTTGTGCAACATGTGATCCTAATATTGGGACCTGTCCTTGTCCAGGATATGTTTGTGCTCCGGGCAGCATTCCGGGTCAATATGGATGTGTTAAGAATGTTCCTGCATGTTTACCTCAAGGCTGTTGGGGTCCTTGCGATTGGTTGCCTTGTGATCCAAGTTTACCGATAGGAAGCCCTTCTGCAGGAGGAATGGGTCCGAGTGCTTGCCCTGTAGATCCTCTTTGCGTAGCTGGAACAACTGAAGCTTGTAGTATCGGGGGAACAAGAACTTGCAATCCCAGTGGAAAAGATTGGAGTCCTTGCTCAGGATCTTGTTCGGTATTAGGAAGTACTAATATATGCAATGGTGTAGGCATGCAGGTTTGTAGTTCTTGCGCTTGTACTCCTGATTGCACTGGAAAGGTTTGCGGAGATGATGGATGCGGAGGATCATGTGGAAGCTGTGATGATGGAATTGCCTGCACAACTGACAGCTGTGATCCAGCAACTTCAACATGCCTGCATCCTTTGACTGGATGCGATGATTCAAACTTATGTACCACAGATACTTGCAATGCAGATGGAACTTGTTCAAATACTGCAATAAATTGCGATGATTCAGATGCCTGTACACTGGATAGTTGTGATCCGGCTAATGGAAATTGTCTTCATGCTTTAATGGATTGTGATGATGCAAATCTTTGTAATGGTTTAGAGAGCTGTGATTCTACTATTGGATGTATTCCTGGAACTTCACTCACTTGTAATGATGGAAATGCATGCACAACGGATTCATGCAATCCTGCGACTGGATGTGTTTCTAGTCCTATTCCTAATTGTGGAGGGGGTTGTACTCCGAATTGTGCAGGAAAATCCTGTGGTTCTAATGGATGCGGAGGAAGTTGCGGAAGTTGTCCTAGCGGGGATGCATGCACTACATATGCTTGTGCTAATAACAAATGTAAATCCACAACAAAAAATTGTGATGATAGTAATTCCTGTACAGATGATAGTTGCAGTCCTGCTTTCGGATGTGTTAATACTCAAAAGTCATGTAGCGATGGAGATATCTGCACAGATGATTCTTGCGATTCTTCAACAGGGAATTGCATACATATTTATGATGCAACTAATGATGCTTCATGTACCTGCATTCCTAGTTGTAATGGAAATGAATGCGGGGATGATGGATGTGGAGGAAGCTGTGGAGGTTGTTCGGAAAATCAATGTTGCGATAATGGAAAATGTATTGATGAAGATGCGAGCAATCCAGAATGCTGTCCAGAAGGATATACCAAGGGTCTTTGTCCTGAACCAAAAGAACCTAAAGAACCTTGTCAACAATCTCCAAGACCTTTGCCTAAAAATTTGTTTAATAGTTTAAATCCTTTGAATAACTTTTTTTCTAATCTTTTTAATATATTAAAAAATTGGATTATAGGTTCTAAACCGAAACCTAAACCAGAACCTCAATATTGTTGTTTGGGTGTTTGTGGTAATGGAAAGGGAGATGTTGGCGAAGAATGCGATGATGGAAATACTGAAAGTGGAGATGGATGCTCTTCTGAATGCATAATTGAATTCTGCGGGGATGGAATTGTTAATAATAATCCTAAGACTTCTGGAGATCCTTGCGATAAAGCTGAAGAATGCGATTTGGGTAATGGGGATTCAATTAAAGATGAGAGCTTTGGAACTTGCGATGGTTTACCCGGTGTATGTGATGAAGTTGATGAAAAAGGAATTCTTATTTCAAAACCATTTTGCGATGGGGGAGATTTAGTTAATAATGATGAAGGTCCTTGTACTTCAGACTGCCAGGTTGCAAAATGTGGAGATGACATCCTTCAAACTTTTGGCCCTGATGGAATGCAATGTCCAAAAGTGCCTAATCCTGAATGTCTTGCACTTGGAGGAGATGCTTCAACCTGCGATTTAGTTCCTATAGATGGTTGTGATGATGAAGAATGTGAAGCGCCTTGCGAAGGACCTTTATGCAAATTGGGCTTGTCAGAAACAACTTTATTAGCAGGAGGTAAACCTACTTGTGATGGTCAATGCAAAAATACTTTGCATTGCTGTGTTTGTAAATATCAGGAAATGGGTTGTAAAAGAGTAAATACTGAAGATTTGGACACTTTAAAAAATAATCCTTTTATCATCACTATTAGAGGTCATGATTTTGGAGGCATAATTCCAAAATCTAAAGAAGAAGCGTGTATTAATTTAAGAGTCCCATCACCAGATAATCCTTTACTTTTACAAAAAGAATGTGTTCCAATTTATGATGCCGCTGGTAATTATAAAGAATGCAAAGACAGAAATGAAGATAAATGTGACAAATACCTATATGAAGATTATCCAAAAAATACGAGATTAGTAGAAGATTGCAAGTTTGGATATAAAGTTAAAGAAGATCCAAATTTTCCAGAGAAATTAGATGTAGACATTAATGGAAGATGTGAACATGTTAAATATGTAAGATTTGGACATGGTACAAAACCAGGAAGTCTTGCACAATCGAATATGGAACTTTGTTCCAAATGCACTTCAATGACAGTTTGCAGCACATCTGATGTTGGATGCAATACCATGGGGAATCTTGAAGAAGCTAGATCTGCTGCAAGAGCACTATGGTTTGATATTAAAAGAAGATATTATGGTCCTCCTCCAGGCCCTTACACAACTTTAGAATTATCTGGAAATCAGGCAACAAATGCTATTTTAAAGAATGGGGGTTCATGCCCCACATCAATTAGTTTTATAATAAAACCTGATCAACCAATTATTGAAGAATTTATTTCGTGTAATTATATTGGATGTAATCCTGGAGATATTCTTACCTCAGGATTTATCCCCCAGATTACCGCGGCATCCCCTGTAAGATTTTGTGTGCAGGCAGGTGAATCTTCTATCTGTCAAACTGCTCCGGGAAATACAAAGTCATTAAAGTGTTGCCCATTTTTATTTTATCCAAATGATTATCCTGCTTCACCACCAGTAAGTGCCAGTCTTTGGGTAAACGATGGAGATTGTGGTCAGATTACAAAAGGTACTATAACAAAAGCTGTAAATTTAGAAGGTTGTCCTATATTCCAGTGGAGGTCATTAATAGATAAAGCAAAGAATGATGCATTAAATGATCCTAATTTTCTTACTGCAAAAACTGATTGTAAAAATCAAGGTGGAGAATTTTATTCCAAATTAAAAGAACAATCTGTCCAAGGCAAACAAGCATTTGCAATTTTAGATTGGGAATGCGTTAAACCAAAAATATTTGACCCAAATAAACCTCCTAAGATTTAGTAATTTAAATGCTTAAATGAGGAAAAATATTTGACTAGAGCATTTTTTATTAAGATATTTTATTTAATAATTTTATCAGCATTAATCTGCAATTTTTCATTGTATTCAGCAACCTTTCCAACTATGGTTATCTGCTGATTTAATTTGAGATTTATATTATTCTCAAGATTTTTGTGATTGTTCTTATTTAACAAAACAGAGATTTTTCCGGTTTTATCCTTAACGGTTAAAATTTTAAAATTATCATAGTCTTTAATATTTATTATACTCCCTTGAATTTGAACATTTTTATTTATTAGACATTCGTTTAGGTTTTTAATGGGGATTAAGGCAGGATTTTGAAGATTGGAGATAGTAAGTAATAAAAAAATGCCTAAAATTGATATTATTAAAGAGATTTTTAATAAAATTTTTTCTTGCATTTATTGACTTATTACATATCTATTATTAAAACTTTTGCAGAAAGATTTAATAAGATTCTTTTTATTGTTTTTTTATGATATTGGATATTGAGGATAGACTAAAACTTATAAAAAGGAATACTCAAGAGATTGTAACAGAAGAGGAATTAAGAGAGCTTTTGAAAAAGAAGAAAAATCCTGTTGTTTATTGGGGCACCGCGGTTACTGGAAAACCCTCTCTTGCTTATTTTTTTCCATTGTTGAAACTTTCTGATTTTTCAAAGGCAGGTTTTAAGGTTAAAATTCTTCTTGCAGATTTGCATGGGGCGTTAGATGGAACTTCCTGGGCTATTTTGGAAAATAGGTATGCTTATTACAAGGAAGCTATAAGTCAGATATTAAAAGCACTTGGAACTGATTTGAAAAAAATAGAGTTTGTGCAAGGCAGTGGATTTCAGCTTGGGCATGAGTATATGTATGATGTCTTGAAAATTGCAAGTTTGGCTTCTGTTCATGATTGTAAAAAAGCAGCATCAGAAGTTGTTAAATTAGGAGATAATCCTATGCTTGGAGGGTTGATTTACCCTATAATGCAGTCATTGGATGAGCAATACTTAAGGGTTGATGTTCAGTTTGGAGGACTGGATCAAAGAAAGATTTTAATGTTTGCAAGAGAAAATCTTCCTAAAATAGGTTATGATAGGAGGGTAGAAGTAATGAATCCTATGATACAAGGATTGATTGGAAAGAAAATGAGTTCCTCGGATATAAAATCAAAAATAGATTTAACTGATGATGAAAAAACAATAAAGGATAAGATAAACTCTGCATACTGCCTGGAGGGAGATTCTGATTGTGGAGTAATGGATTTTTTGAAGTATGTTATAATGACAATAAAAGAGGACAATAAGGAAAAGTTTTTGGTTGAAAGGCCTTCAAAATTTGGAGGAAATATTTCTTATGCAAGTTATTCTGAGATTGAGCAGGCGTTTATAAAAAAAGAGCTTCATCCCATGGATTTGAAAAACGCTCTAGCCAAAGAAATTATCAAACTGCTTTCTGAGATTGATAAAAAGAAGTTGGATGAATTGGCGAAGAAAGCGTACTAAAAAGGTTTTTAATAAGATTTATTAATTGAATGAATTCTATAATCATAGAAGGAAAGGGGGATTCATGAAAAAAATTGGTTTGAATTTAAGTTTTGGGATAATTGGAATTTTATTTTTATTTGGGATGGGGTTTATTATTTTAACAGTATTTTCTGCACCTTTTGTGATTTCTCAGGAGTTGAAAGTTACTTCTGAGCACCCTTTTTTAATAAATCATAATTGGATTACTGCTAAGGAGTTAATGGTTGGAGATGAGTTATCTACAATTTCTGGGAGTAAGGCTATTATTACAAAAATAACAAGAATTGTTTCAGAGGGTCCTGTTGAAGTTTATAATCTGGAAGCAGGATTTTATCATAATTTTGTTGTTGAAAAAGATAATTTGGTTGTGCATAATAGCGATGCAGTTACAAGAGAATTATCTGATTTATTGGATGAAGTAAGTACAGATGATTCATACTTAAAAAAATTTGTTGAAATTGATGCTGAAAGCGATAATGCTAAAAAATATTTAGAACTTGCTGAAAAAGCTTTTGAAGATCTTACTGATAGCGATAAAAATTTTGCAAGAAGTTTCACAGAAGATGTATTAAATTCTAAAGGACTTGTAAAGGATAAAGATTATGTTTATGATGAAACCCTTGACGCTTTTAAAATACTGCCTAAAGAAGGGGATAATGTTGATGCATTGAATAATATAGCAAATAGATGTGGTAGAAGAAATGTTGATGTTTATATTTACCCAACTCAAAAATCTGCATCAGAGACTAATACTTGGGCATCATATAACTCTGCCAAAGATATGATACATTATGCTACAGATGCTTTATTTAATCAAGATATTTTTAAAACAATCACGAAACATGAATTTGAACATTTAATCACTTTTCATACTGCATTTAAAAAATTAAATCCTACGGCTAGAGATTTAGCTTCGGCAGGAACCTTTAAAGTTAATGATCCGGTAAGGGGTTATGATCAATATATTGCAGATGAAATGTATGCGAGATGGGGGGAAGCAGTTCATTATGCAGGAGATTTGCCAAAGAAATCTGTTGGAGATGTTAAATGCCTTCAACAAAATTTACAAGGTTTGAGAAATTCTTTTAATAAAATTAAGGATTTTGCAGAGTCAATAGAAAAATTATCACAAGATAGTATAGATATTTTAGATAAAAAGTTATTTAACCCTTCGGTTGTTAAAACCTTGCAATTAGATGAGGAAGGTAAAATCATTGGGATTTATTTTGACAATAAAGAGTTTCCAATATTGGGATATAGGCTACATGAATTTGTCAATAGGCAAAATTTAGAGGTAATATTCCAATTTGAAAATGGAGAAGCTACTGCCTTTTATCTTCCAAATGATAACTATGTAAATTCTTTTAATGATGCTTTTAATACTGGAGTTCTTGACCAGAATATGTTATTTGAATCTTTAATAAGTGCTAAATTTGGAGTAAAATCTCAGCTAGAATCTTTATTAGCATCTGCAAAACATTCAAGAGTTGCGGCAGAGGCAGGTTTGGAAGAAATAAATCAAATACTCACCCAACCAAAAGATGGAGATATCATGAAAAGGTTTTGCGATTTTAGATATTTTATTGCAAGGACGCAATTATCAAGAGGAGCTTATTCTCCTGAAACAGGAAGATACCCTAGATTAGATTTAACGCCATATTATTCTTCTGAAGATGTTCCTTCGGCAAGGAACATTTTAAATAATCTTAATCAACATGGTAACCAGGGTTGCTGTCAGTAAAATCTTTTGTTAATGATAATAGATTAATCGATTAGAATTTTACGAGCGTTTAATCTTTCTTTATGTTCCCTACAATATCCAATAACATATCCAATAATATAGCCTCTGATTGTTAAGATTAAATTGGGTCCATCGTATTCCCGATGTTTTTTTAATGAGATTCCATCTACAAATCCAAGAAAACTATTCTGTTGTTTCAGCAGTTCCTCTAAACTTTTTGCACCAACATCCTTTAATTGTCTTTCTAAATCTAACCGGTTAGATGCACAAAATTCTTTTAATCCATTTGAATAAGCTTTAATTAATGTAACTTTATTTGGAAATAATATTGACGATTGTGGATAAACTGTTTTTGGGGGACAAGAAGCGTTTCTTCCCAGCAAAAAAGCTTGTTTATATAATTCTGTTTTTCTCTCGGCATCAGTAATCAAATCATAAACAGATCTAAACCCCAATGTGTGCATTAAATCTAATAATTCTTGTCTTGGAATCATTTTAAAAATATAAAAGAGTAATTTTTAAATGTTTTGCAATAAAAACTTGATAATAAGAAACTCTAATTTCTAAGTATAAAACTCGATAACATCCTTGTCTTTTAGTATGTGTTTTAGTCCAACTTTTTGTCCTAAGAACTTTGCACTAGGGCCGAAAATCTTGGCGTATTTGACTTTTTTGCTGTAGCCATGAAGGATTTTTTCTGCAACTTGTTCTAGAGTTGATTCAGGCTTCATAACAACAGGAATATTATCCTCTTTTTTCCCAGGGTGTCTGGTGTAAATTCTTATAACTTTGAAGGATTTGAAAATTTTTTCTTTTAGCTCCTCCAAACCCTCTCCGGTTAAAGTAGATGTCAGAACAAAATTGTATTTTTTGGTTTTTAAGGTTTCTTGGATTTTTCTTTTTGTATTATCCTCATGAGCATCTATTTTATTGAAAACGATTATCTTTTTTGCATCCTTATTTTTTATTGCTTCAAGAATGGGGTCTATTTCATGGATTTTTTCAATCACTATCAATAGAACCTCTGCGTTGTTCACAATTCCATGGTCAAAATTTTCGCTTGCAATAGGTGGCAAATCAATTATTTGGATATTGCATCCTTCATAGTTTAAGGTTCCTATTTCTGGTTCAATTGTTGTAAATCCATAGCTGGCGATTCTAGGGTTTGCATTTGTAATAGATTTAAGAATTGAGGATTTTCCTGAATTAGTAAGTCCAACAATGACCGCTTGTAAGTCTTCTTTTCTAATTCCCTTTTTACCTCTACCTCTTTTTTTTGATTTTATTATGGATTCCCTTAATTTTTTTATTTTTAATCTAATATCTCCTCTGAATTTTTCACTTCCTTTGTGAGATGGCGCGGTTCTCAACATCTCTTCAAGTGCTTCTAGTTCTTCTTCCTCTGTTTTTGCATTCTGGTATTTTTCTTCTGCTTTTCCGAATTCAAATCCTGCATTGATTGGCATAGAATTATTATGTAGGTTAATTTTAAATAATTATTGGAAGGATTATAGATAACTTTAATCTTAGTTAACCTGCATACTCGAAGGATTTATATAGTATTTTTTGTTTTTTAGCTAGGTTAATCCAATTAACCCGCAAAAAAGATTACAGATAATATCTAGATATTTTCTGTTTGATTAAAAACATTGTTTTTAACATGGTGCATAAAAAATATATAAAAAGAGGAGACAAGGTTTTCGGTCCATATTTATATAAAAATTATAGGGAAAATGGGGTAACAAAAACCCGTTATATTGGAGCCTGTTCAGAGAGAAAAAAATTTAATATTTCTAATGCACTTTTAATTGTAATATTATTTTTGATAATTATGGTATTAGTTTTAATGGGGCTTCTAAAATTGGGCATTTTAGATGAATCTTTTCTAGATTTGAATGGAGGTTTATTCAGTCAGAAGCCATTATCTGCCTCGGTTTTAGTTAGGCCTCGATTATTAAACTTAACTCTTCCATATGGTATTTACGAGCCTCTTTGCTGCGATAATAATCTCAAAACAGGAAATGTTTGTTATGAGGATGACTATGTCAATAGCCTAGACGAAAGTGGAGCAGTATACTGCGATAGCGGAGATCCTGTATACAGCGGGATTGTTCAACATAGACTGAGCATAAGATTCAATAATCTTTCAATTAATTCTGGAGATAAAGTTCAATGTATTATTGAAACTTCTGGAACAGAATCTCAGCCAGGAAATTTATTCGCATTAGAAGAAACTCCTGGAGTTTTGGTTGAGCAGGATTTTTATCTAAATTATACATTTAATAGAACAAGTGAGATAGTTTTATTTGACGGAACTGCACTTCCATGGTATATTCATAACTGTTCAATTTATAATATTTCTGGAGATTTAAACAAAAGTGATCCTGTGAACAAGAGAATCTATGTTCATAAATCCGCGCCTTGGACAGATTTAGAATTAACAAAAATAATTTCTTGCGAAGGAGGTAGTTCAGGAGTATTTATGAATAATATAGACAGATGTTTAAGAGATTCTCCTGAAAATATTGGTTCAAGTAAGGAATTTATGTATGCATTCAATCTATTTGGTGGAGGGACTATTGAAGGAAAATGTTACGATGGTATAGATAATGATTATTGGGGTGGAACCGATGCTGAGGATGATACTTGTAAAACCTGGTGGGATAGTTATATTGATAGGACAACTACTCTGCTTCCAGGATTTTGGCTAGGTTTAAGGAGCGGAGGAATACTTTCCGGAGCTTCATTTATCTTTGATGAAGATAATCTTAATTCAATTACACTCACTAATACAAATACTTTTGTTGAGAGTACAGTTAATAATAATCCGCATGGATATATGAAATTTAGATTTAGAAATCCTTCTATGAACCAAAATAAATATAATATATTCTTATATGAAGTTCCAGCAGCTTCTTCTTTAACTATTCTTGGAAATGGGCCGGGAATAAGTTCTTTAACTTCTTCCAACTTGAGGGTTACCCTACAAGCTTCTGGAAATTATACTGTAAATCTTCTTTGTGATAATCAGTATTGTGATGACGGGGGTTATTTAGATATTGTTATGATTGTAAACTTTAGCGATTATAATCTCGATGGCAGGTATCCTATTGGATTGGAGTTTACTTTTACAGCAGGCCCCTCAGATACGGGAATAACTCAGAATGTTTATTTTGATTCTGTAAATGGATTATTAAATAATAACGAATCTCAAAGTTCTGCTGCAACTGCGGAAAATATGTGCAATGATAGCAAAAATAATGATTTGGATATTTCTTCTGACTACGATTATATAAATAATACCTCGCCACCAAACAGGATTGACTTTAGCAGAGATTGCGGCGATAAAGAATGTCAAGGAAAGACCGGGCCATTGTTAAATGGGCAGCGTGGAATTTGCTATTATCAGAACGAGAGTTTAAATTATCCTCTGTCATGCAGAGATGGTTATGATAATGATTGGAATGATAATTACTTAATAGATGTTTATGGATTTACAAACCCTTCCTTGGATTATAAGGACTGTAAAGATACGGATTGTTTTAGATTAGGAGGTATAAGCAATGATATAACCAATAATCCATGTCCAGCATTTGAGAATAATTCCGAGGATTGGTGCGGAGATGGAATTAATAATGATTTTGACTCCGCTGAATTAGGAAGCAGCAGCGGGACACACAGCTCTTCCTGTAGTTTTTCAGTTGATAGTTATATCAAACTCGAACAGAATTCTATGAAATATTTGCATACCAGCAGGATTTATGATTTGTTTGATTGCAGAGATTTTGATTGCAAGGATTATGATGGAAATATTTCTGCAGAAGGGACCCAAAAATGTGAATATGGCAAAGAATTAAGTTGTGAGGATAATTTTGATAATGATGGACTACAATTGAAAGATTGTGAAATAGGAAGCCCTGTTGGAAGAACTTATGCTCCTTCTTATAATCTTCATGCAGAATATGATTGCAGTGCTTATTGCAGGCAGAATTTAAATGCTCAGGAAAATGGAGATTTATGTTCAGATGGAAAAGATAATGATTGGGATTTTTGGTATCCAGATGCTAGTTCATTTTATAATGGCATTGAAAATATTTCAGGAGGTATAGACTGCAGATGGATTAGCTACAATCCTGATGAGGAATGTAATCTAACTTGGATGAATGTTTCTGGAACCGGGTATTGGCAACCTGAAAAACATCTAGATATTGTTCAATGTCAGCTAGGGAGAGAATTTAACTGTGTAGATAATTTTGACAATGATATTGATAGAGATTTTTCTAATCCTCAATCTGGATGGCAGGGTAAAAACGACAGCTTTAAAGTTTATAATACTGGGGCAGATTGTGCAGATTATGATTGCAAAAACGTAAAAGATTCTAATGGAAATTATAAGGATTCTACGGGAATATATGCTTGCCCCATAAATGAAAGGTATAGTGTTAATAGTGGAAGTTCTTATAAGGATAATGTTAGTTGGTGTTTTGATGGAATTGATAATGATCTGGATGGTGAGAAGGATTGCAAGGATCCGGATTGTTTAAATGCGGTTAATCCAAGTCCTGGACAAAATGGTTTGAATAATGTTTTAGTTTGCGCTTCTTATGAACTAAATTCATCTGCACTTTTGGATAATAATGTTTTGACAGTTTCTCCTGATTATTGCGGAAATTTAAGTGATGATGAAAGCAAGGTTGCAGAAGATAACCCGGCAATAACCAGTGGCGGGTTAACTTGGTATAATATTAATTTTAAT
>JAQTOY010000053.1 GCA_028713045.1 Candidatus Nanoarchaeia archaeon | reverse complement strand
AGGCATTCCTAACTGAATTCTTAGTCGATTTGTTTGAGATTTCCAAAATTGTTCAAGTTTTTGTCTTAATTGGGTAGCATTGCGTTTTCCAGCATTGGTATCACTAGGGCTGCAACCAATATTTACACCAAGATCTGGATTTTCTATTAGTTCTATCCTCCAATGCTTATTTTTAAGCTGATATATTCTAAGTTCGGGATATTTCCTAATAATATCCTGCATACTGGCATCATTCCCTCCTTTCCATTGAATAAATTTACTCCAGATTGTATCTTTAAATTGATCATACGATAATGTTCTTGGCTGAAAAAGAGAATCAACATCTTCTCCCAACACCCTTAAAACTTGTATAGCCAAAGCTCGGTCTCGGATTAAAGGACTTTCTAAAGCAGCAGACCATAATCCATCTCCATAAGCATTTAATATATCCATTCTTGTTTGTGTAATCTCGCTAGGAGTTAATCCTGATGTTAATGCATTAAATTCGCTTTGAAATTGTTCAAAAGTCATTCCTTGGGGGTATTTGGTCACATCAAAAAATTGTCTTTGTGTGTCCTCAAAAACCGAAACAACATTATTCCCATCTCCCATTTTGTGAATAACTGGACGATCACTCCCTGCAACTCCTTTTGCTATTAACTCTTTATAATCTTGCTTGCAAGAAAAAGCTTTTTTAAGAATTTTGATTTTCATTTTAACGTCACCATAAGAATAATACCCGTCAGCTCCGCGAGTGCCATATCTATGAGCTGCTATTACGGCTTTTTTCTGATATTCGCTCAAAGTTCTTGAATCCAACAAAACACTCGCCAAATCAAGTTTTGAAATCTCTTCTGAAGAAAGAAAATTTAAATCAACCGAGTCTATCTGAAGCTCTACGGGAACATTACTATTATGCACAATTAAATTATCTTCAACAACAAAATTATGATAAACTCCAGCCTCGAGATTATAAACTTCAACAGAATTCAAGGGGGCAATCTTTGTTATTTTTGTAATCACCACGTCCTCTCCGGATAAGGTATTTAATTCATCTCCAACAGAAAGCTCTTTTGCAGGGATCCAGTTTCCATCAACTAAAAACGGATGCTCAGAGGTTACTTTTAATGTATTAGTCTGAGCAGAAATAAAATTGACATCAAAAATGGATATCCAAATTATAAATATAATCAATATTAAAATCAATTTTAAACTAACCACCCTTTTTTTCATTAATCTTTTAAACAAATTCTTGTTTATAAAAGTAACTTGATAAACCCTATTTTCCAACCACCAAATAATTTATAAATAATTCTTTGCAATATTTAGGATAGCAAAATGAACAGAGACACTAAAATATATATTGCACTAGCTATAATTGTTATAGTGATAATCGCTGGAATTTATTATTTCAAAAATAATAATTCAGAACCCACAACCGAAGAAGTTATGAAATGCATTGCAGGAAAAGCAGTTCTTTATTCTCAGACCGGATGCAGTCATTGCATAACTCAAGAACAAATTTTAGGCAAGTATCTGGATTTATTTACAAATATAAACTGTGCAATTGATGGAAAAAAATGCATAGAAGAAAACATTACCGGAACCCCTACCTGGATTATAGATGGAGAAAAATTTCAGGGATCAAAGTCTATTCAAGAACTAAAGGAGTTGACTAAATGTTAACCTTAGCAAGAATAATAACCTTGGCTGCGGCAGATGCTATTAATCCATGCGCATTTGCTGTTATGACTATGGTTCTTGTTTCAATACTCTTGACTAATCCTGAAAAGAAACATAAAGTATTAGTTGGAGGAATTGCGTTTACAATTGCGGTTTTTATAGGATATTTTTTCTATGGGTTAATTATGATTCAAATTTTCAAAAGTTTCATTGAATTTACCTCTGTAATTTATCCCTATCTAACAAAAGGGTTGGCAATTTTAGCCATAATCTTAGGGATATTCAATATCAAAGATTTTGTCCATTACCAGCCAGGGGGCATTGCAACAGAAATGCCCTTAAAATTAAGGCCCCGTGCAAAGATGTTTATAAAATCAATCTCAAGCCCAAAAGGGGCATTTATAACTGGAATTTTTGTTACATTATTCTTGCTTCCTTGTACAATAGGCCCTTACATAATAGCAACAGGAAGCTTGTCTGAAATAACAAATGGGAATGTTTTTTCATTTGAAGCATTAAATGCCCTCGTACCCTGGCTCTTATTGTATAATCTGATTTTTATTCTTCCAATGATTGGAATAACTTTAATTGTTTATTTAGGAGTATCAACAACAGAAAAACTAGATGCTTGGAAAGAGAGAAAAATAAAGTATATCCATCTAATAACCGGATTATTGCTTATAGGACTAGGGATAGGAATTTTGACTAAGCTGATTTAAAGTTTAAATACTTCTTTCTTCTTATTATTGCATGGAAACTATATATTGGATTATCTTGATGACTTTTATAAATGGATTATTGGCCTTTGCCGGAGTTTTTACTTTTTTTATCAGTAAAAAGAATTTTGAGAAGATTCTTGTATTCTTAGTTGCATTTACGACAGGAACTCTTTTAGGCGGAGCCTTTTTTCATTTTCTCCCAGAAGCCTTTGAAAAAGTTTCTCTTCCTGCATTAATATTATTGACTGGAACCGGTTTTCTTCTTTTCTTTTTTTTAGAAAAATATGTTCATTGGAGGCATTGTCATGACGGAGAGTGCAAGGTTCATCCAGTGAATTATTTAATATTATATGGAGATTCTGTTCATAATTTCATAGATGGTCTAATAATTGCGGGCTCTTTTTTAATCTCAATTCCTTTTGGAATAATATCCAGCTTATTAGTAATGGCCCATGAACTTCCTCAAGAAATAGGAGATTTTGCAGTTTTGGTTTATGGAGGATTTAAAAGAAACAAGGCTCTTTTTTATAATTTTTTTGCGCAGCTTTTTTCAGTTATTGGAGGAGTATTAGGATTTTATTTTTTGCAATTAAAAGATTATTCTATATTCCTATTACCTATCGCCGCAGGTGGATTTTTATATATAGCTTTAGGCGACTTGATACCTGAAATCTTTAAAAATAAAACAAGAAAAAAAATTATCACTAATATAATAGCGATAATTCTAGGTCTTCTTTTACTTTTGAGTGCAAAAATATTAGCAGGATAAAAATTATTCTATTATTAATATCACCAAAACCTTCGGTTTTGTACTACACACTAAAGTGTGGAGTTTGTTATGGTTTTGGTGAGCTAGGGAAAACAGTTAATTGCGAAGCAATATCTCCAACATAAATGTTGGAGTTAGTTTTCCCGTAATATAAAACGTTTATTTGTTATATCATTAATCTTGAAAATTTGTTCAACAATTACAAGTAATTGTTTTGGTGTTTATTAGTGTTAAAAGTGTAGTTGAAGTGATTTAAAAGTTTTCAAAAAGGCTAACCTGTTATATCACCCTAACTCTTGCTCCTTACCCGCTTCAAATCCTACAGAACACTAATTATAACTTTCTAGAATTTCCATTCAGAATGCCCAAACGGTACGGTTAAATCAATTCCGAATTTTTCAACTCCTAACGGAGTATCGCATGCCCCAAAACAGCTTTCAAACCAGATAAAACATGAACAATTTGCTTTTCTTTCAAGCTCATTAGCGATTACATCTGCATATCTTTTCATTGCATCAGGAAACTGCAGAAGAACTTTCTTGCTTTTTTGTTTTTTAATAGTTTCAACTATCTTTTCAATCTCTAAATCATAGATTTCATTTATTTCCTGAAAACTCTTATTAATCATAAATATACTATAAAATTTGAATATAATAAGTTTTTGATTTTTTAAGTATATTTATAATTAGAAATATTTATAAATGAAATATATCCAAAAATATCATGACAACAGAAGATGAAAAACTCCTAATTATGGATTCTGTAGATTTAAAAAGACTAACTACGGGCGTAGTCATAGTTCGAAGAAATGGGGTAGTTTTTGAAAATAGGCCAAGAGATCTGGGCATTGCTGTAAGTAGCTCTGGTTTTTATTATGGACCAAATCATTATTCTGTACTTTTTTTATCTGGAACTTATGATACAAATGATCCCGACCTATATATGAGCCCTGATTTTTCAGAGGCAGTTAGAACTTGTAATCTTTTTGAAATTGCACAAAATGAAACTAGAAGAATCTCGGGATTACCATTAATAGAGGCCCGGCATTTTTTTGCAAGAGATAGGCATGATGATCCTTTATTAGTGGTTCTTGAACCAGGTCCAGAAAAACGATTCAAAGAAGATAGGGGATTATCAGGAATGCCTATTGGATTTTTTATTGAATGCCAAGATTATATTTATGACATGTCTGTTGATGACTTAAGGCCAGAAAATTCTCAGGTTGAAGAAAAATTAAAAGAGTATAGTCAAGAGCTAGCAGGATTAAAACCTGAAATCAATCTATCTGTATTATCTAGTTTTAGGGCAAGAAGAAAAGAATTTAGAAGAAAAAGAGGAAAAGCTAATAGATTTAAAGATGGACCATTAGGTTTTGATCTTTTAAATTAATAATCTATTTTTTAATTTTAATCTCCATACAGGTATCGGGCATAGCTATCATTTCCAAAATGAGATAGTATATCTAAAGCTTCTTCTTTTTCAATAGAGTCATCAGATAGGAGAGTTGCTCCTTCAAACCTTAAAGAATCTGCGAATCTGTCTAAACCTGCGTTTCTTTCATGATATCTATAATCTCCATTAACTGCTCCAACTAATCTGGCTAATTCTTTTTTAACACTTTTTGCGGTTACTGAATCCATACATAACGGCACTTATATAGCGTTTAAATACTTTTTTAACATATAATTGCGTATGCAAATAAAAGACAAAGTTTTTACAATAGTCTCAAAGATTCCAAAAGGAAAAACTAGGACTTACAAGCAGATAGCAGTTAAACTTAATATATCCCCCCGATATGTAGCAAGAATCCTTTCAAAAAACCAAAATCCAATAAAAATTCCATGCCATAGAGTCATTTGTTCAAATGGAAAAATAGGAGGTTATACTTTTAAGGGAAAATTTAATCCAAAAATGAAGATAAGGTTATTAAAAAATGAAGGCGTAAAGATATAACGTTTCATTAACCCAAGCTTTTTAAACATTATGCAAATATTATAGTTATGGAACAAAAAATACGAAACCCAATTGTTACAGTCGCAGGCCATGTGGACCATGGAAAAACCTCTTTATTGGATAATATAAGAAAAACCGGGGTTG
>JAQTOY010000052.1 GCA_028713045.1 Candidatus Nanoarchaeia archaeon | reverse complement strand
AAATTATGATTATATAACTGTCTCTAATATTGTTAATGATAACCAATGGCATCATATAACTGAAACGTATGATGGAACAACAGCTAAACTTTATGTTGATGGGATTTTTGCAGGAGATAGCAATAGTGCAAATGGAGATATAACTTATACAGGGCTTAATAGTTTTAAGATTGGAAAAATTGATTCATCAACACTCTCAATCAGCAACTGGAGCGGCCTTATTGATGAAGTAAAAGTATGGAACAGGGCTTTGACTGATAGTGAGATATTGAATGAATATCAAAATGGAGATTTTCGTGCTGCAAGGATTTGCAGTTTTGGAGAAAATAAAATTATTGAAAATTCCTATGTTCAGTTAAAATGCTTAGACCTAAAAAAGTTTATATCTGGAAATGACTTAACAATAAGTTGGTCATTGATTTTAAAAAACTCTTCACTCCCATATGATAATTATTCTGTCTATCCTTATGTAAAAGATAGTGCTAACCCTGAAGTTTTTAGAGATGGGGGAAACATAAGTTTTGTAGCCTCTCCAACTACACCTATAAACAAAGCACCTTCTCTTTTGCCATTAACTCCTAGTTCTGGAGAAAGTTTTCCAAACCAAGAAGTTAATTTTAGTTATGGATGCACAGATCCTGATGGAATTGAGGATTTTATTTATTGCAGTCTTGGATTTATTGATGAAATTTCTCCTTCAATCCCCGTATTCCTTTCTTATTATCCTAATGAAAATAGATTCATTTTGTTTAATGAGACAAATAATTCGGTAATTGCTGGAAACTGCACTCCTGGAGCAAATGTCATAATTGAAAATAAAAATTCTAAAATTGACTGTTCAAAAATAAATGTATTAAAACCAGGATTGAATGTTAGTCTAAAATTCTCAATTGTTTTCAAAGAAAACTTAGCTGGAAAAACTTATAGTGTTAAATATTATGCCCAAGATAAAGCCCAGCCAAACCATATAGTCTATGAAATAAAGGGAAGCTGGACTATTAAAAATATTGTTCTTGAAAATTATCCCCCGGTTGCAGGTTCAGCAAATCCTTCAAGCGGGGAATTTTTTATAGATGAAGAAAGTTCATTTAATTTTGATTATTCTGATCCAAACGGTTTCACGGATATTTCTTCAACCTATGTCATAATTGATTCTAACGTTTCTAATACTCAAAAAGTTTTAGCGATATATTATCCCAGCTTTAGAAAAATCGAGATAAGAGATGACTTGAATAATTCGAGAATTGATGGGAACTGCACAATTGGAAATAATGAAACTATTAGCAATTATTACACAAATATAAGCTGTTTAAATTCAAGAGTTTCTAGTTCTGGAGACTCAATAACAGTCTATCTAAATTTTATATTTAAAGATAAATTTATTGGTCAAAGAAAAATTTTTATTAAAGTTATTGATACAAATGGAACAAGCAGTGTTCTGAAGGAAGTTGGAAATATAAGCATTAAAAAAAGGATTCCTAATAACTGTACTGATTCTGATGGTGGAAAAAATTATACGACTAAAGGAGTTACAAATGGAACTAGCGGGGCTTTAACAGATTATTGCGTAAACGCAACCACGCTTAAAGAATATTACTGCAGTAGCTCTGGAGATGCGTCTTTTATATCTTATAGATGCCCTCAGAATTGTTCTAGTGGAAAATGCAATGAAATCCGTACTATGCCTATTGCACCACCTTCAACACCTGAGCCAGATGAGTCTGAAGTTTATATTCCTAGCGAACCTGAAACAACTGAACCGGATAGCTCTCAAGCCCAAGGAAAAACTGCTGGCGAGATTGCATTATGGGTCATAATATGGACAATTATTGTAATTTTCTTTATTGTTTTGATTTATTTGATTTATTCTTTGAATAAAAAAAGAGCCTTGAGAAAAAAACCTCTAAGTAAATTTTCAACCCCAGTTGTTAGACATATGCCCCCGGGTATTTATAGACCTCCTTTTAGAAGATGATATTTCAAAAAGAAGATTGAGAGTTAATAGGAATAATTTGCCAAGCCCTTCTGAGTCCACTCTTTCATAGCATTTCTATCAAATCCCTTTAAGAAACCAAGAATAAACATTTCATTTGAATCTAGATGGACTTGATTAACCAAAATATCCATTTCATTTCCTTCGGGCAAGTCATAATATTTTTGTTTCATATTGTTTCTAGATTTCCTCCATTGTAAAATCTATAAGAAAACAGCTTTTAAATCAACTAAGAAGATAATCTACCTAAGGTAAATTCACAAGGCTTATAAACTAAAATTTTTAAGTAATAGTATATATTCATTATATAAAATGGTATTAAATTTTTCTCTTGGAAATGTGTATGGAATAGATTCTTTTTTTGAGTTTCTAATAATAATAGTTTCACTTATAATTGCCTATTCGGGATATAGAATCTATAAAATAATAGGAGATAAAAAATACAAGATTTTTTCCTTAGGATTTTTAACGTTATCTCTCTCATTTATATTCAAAATATTGTCCAATCTTACGATATTTTACAAGGTAAGGGTAAATTATGTTGGACTTTCTCTTATGGGATTAATGCAATGGAAGTATATGGAATTATTCAATTTTGTCTCATTCATTTTTTACAAGATATTTCATATAGTTGGTTTTTTAATTCTTTTTTTTGTAATTACTCATACAGAAAAAAAGGAGAAAATATTAACAATGTTATATTTAGGAATAATTGCAGTATTATTCAGTATTTACTTTAATTTTATATTTGATTTAACTCTTGTGGTATTATTATTTTTTCTTACTATGCATTTTTATCAAAATTATGAAAAGCAAAAATCAAAAAATTCCTTTTTGGTTTTTTTTGCATTTTTATTGATGTTAGTCAGCCATTGTTTTTTTATTTTTTCAGATATCAGTATGATATTTTATCTTATCGGGGAGATTTTGTTGCTGATAAGTTTCTTGAATCTGTTGATAAATCAGTTTCGGTCTGGAAAGAAAACTGAAAAGAACCGAAATACTAAAAGGATTAAACAAATAGCATAGACTATTCTTTAAAATGAGCACAAAAAGAACAAGGCTTGAAGTTATAAGAGACATCTTAGATGTGCTTCAGAAGAACCGTAATGTAAAAATAACTCATGTTATTTACAAGGCAAATCTTTCAAATAACAGCATAAAGCCTTATCTTGAGAACTTGCTGAAAAATAAAATGATTGAACATATTACAACTGATGGGCAGAAATTTTTTAAAATAACTGAAAAAGGCATGGAATTCCTGCAGGAATTCAATAAAATCAAGATATTCTCGGATTCGTTTGGACTGTAAAAATGTGAAATCTAGACATTTATAAACCCCTAAGTTATTAGGGGTTCATGACAATAACTTTAGATTTGTATTTGAAAAGCCAGCCGAATTTTGGTGATTTTCTTTCTGAAGATGTTGGACTTCAATTAGTTCAAAGAAGTAAAAACCCCAAATTTAGAACCTATGAATGGTTTCCAAAAAATGAAAAAGATGCAGTTTATGTTCATGAATATTTAAATCCTGTTCCTTATTCCTGTCTTGCTTATCCTGGGGATTTTAATATTGATGAATTTGCCAAAAGAAAATCTATGAGGGGAATTTTTTTACCTGAAGATTTTGTAAAAAAAGTTAGAGAGGATCAGGGAGTAATTATTGCAGATAAAAAAATGAAGGCCTTATTAGAAAAACATCCTGAGCTTGAAAGAATATTAGAGGAAAATCAACCTTTGTGGGGAATTCTCAAGTTTACAAAAGGCAATCCTACTCATTCAGTAACTTTAGAAGCCAAATATTCTGTTGATGAAGAAACCTTGACTAGCATGATAAGACTGGCAGAATTTATTGCGGCAAAATATGATGGACTTATATGGAATTCTCAAAACAGGCAGTTTGACTGCCCTGATCCTAGAACCTTAGATAAAATAAGGATTCTTGCATTTAAAGATTTTGTTTTATCAGTTGATCCTACTCAATTTGAATGGGTTCTTTCTTAGAGAACTATAAGCATATGAGAACTTTTATATAACTCTTTTATCATTTATTATCATGAGAGAATTCATATATTTTTCATCAAAAGCAAAGACAACCGGCAATTTTGGTGATGACCTGATGAAAGCTGGAAGAATGGATATAGCCTGTCAGATAGTTATAATGGCGTTTTTTCTTTCCCATCAACTAAGAAGAAACGTAAAACTGCATTTAATTTTTAATGGGCCCCCTGATGCCCCTAAGCATATTGAAATGTTTCCTGGAAATAAATTGGATGAGGATTCTGAAAGCGATATTTCAAAAAAAGATGTTGCTGGATTAATAAAGAAAATCCTTTACAAATACAGGCCCGGAATTAAGAATGAAGTGATGTCAGGGTATTTTATTGAGAAAAAAAGCTTTTCTAATGTTGTGAATGAAATGCTTGATGAAGGAAAAGAGATATTTCTTTTGGATAAAAAAGGAGAAGATATAAGGGAAGTGAAGATTGGAAAAAATCCGGTTTTTATTTTAGGAGATCATGATGGAATTCCAAAAGATGAGATGAAGAAATTAAAAAGAATGGACATAAAAAAGGTAAGTATTGGAAATGAGATGTATTTTGCTTCACAGACAATGACAATTGTACAGAATGAATTGGATAGAAGAGGGATTGAATGAATATAAAACTTTAAATATACAAGCAGATGAGTTAGATTATAAAAAAGCATGACATTATGAAAATAAAAAAATTATCTAAAGAAAATTTTAGTCTTTTCATTTTAAAAAGAGGGAAATATTAAAATGAAAACACTTAGAGTTTATATTTCAGGGGCTGTCCAAGGGCTTTTTTTTAGAAAATTTCTAGAAGAACAAGCAAATCGTATCGGAGTAAGGGGATTTGTAAGAAATCTTGAAGATGGGAGAGTTGAAATTGTTATTGAAGGTCGGGAAGACAAGGTTAATGAAATGCTGAAAGCCTGCCAGGGAGAAGGATATTCTCATGCAAATGTAAAGGATATTAAGATTGAAGAATTAAAATATCAGGGTTTTGAGGGTTTTAAAATTACGAGACTCTGATAAAGATTAACAATATTTTTAAAGAATAGATTCTAGGATTATTAGTATGAAAAAGAGGTTTTGGAAAAATAGTTTTAGGAATAAAAAATTAAAGTTTTTAATTCCTATAATAATTATTCTTGTTTTAATAATTATAATTGTTCCTTCGGTTTATTTTGTCAATACCCTTCAAAAAGAAAAAATTGAAAAAGAATCTGGTTTGATTTCTGAGAAAACATCTATTGATTCTGAGCAGTTGAGAATAAGTCCGGAAAAAGAAAATTTTTTTTTAAATACTTTAAATAATATTTTTACTTTTCTTGAAACTTTGGCAGGGATACCTGCTGCAGAGGTTTCCTGTGTTGTTGATGGGGATTGTCCTCTAGGGCAACAATGCGGGGATGGAATTTGTGTTCCTGGATGTTTAACCAATGATCAATGTGGCGGAGGTCTTATCTGTAATGGGCATAGTTGCGTTGGTTGTGAT
>JAQTOY010000051.1 GCA_028713045.1 Candidatus Nanoarchaeia archaeon | reverse complement strand
TTATATGAAAAAGTAATGAAATATAATTTAACTGAAAATCTAATTAGTAATTTAGCTATTAAACAAAATATAAATAATGATAGTTTAAATACCGATTATCGTGGTACGCCTATTGATAATAAAGTTAGCACTTCTGAAGGAATTTTGACATGAATGAAAAATTCTATGGAAATTATTTAGGAATTGTAATTTGTAATTCTGATCCTTTAAAAAAAGGTCGTGTTCAAATTTATGTTCCTTATATATATGCAGTTGATGATTCTATTTGGGATCCTAGAGAAATAGATTCATATTTTTCTTTTCCAATGGAAAACAATAGTGACAAAACTAAACCTTTAAATTCAGATATACTAGAATATCTCAAAAAAATACTACCGTGGTCAGAACCTGCTTTACCAATTGCTGCCGGAAACTCAACAGGTAGATATAATGCATTCACTAAAACAGCCACAACTTCAGATACAAACTTATGGACTTCTGAAGGTGGAAAATATAAAATAGTTTATGGTCCAAGACCTTCTCAACAATTTAGAAAAAAAGATGATAGTATATCAGATGCTTTTAATAAACAAAATGGTTTAGTTCCTTCCAATCCATATTCATTTGAATATAACCCACCAGACTATTCTAATACTGCTCGTGGAATGTTTAGTGTTCCAAACGTTGGAGCACATTTATGGATTTTCTTTAAAGAAGGAAACCATATGTGTCCGATCTATTTTGCTTCCTGTGCTGGTGGTGAAGACTTTAATGGTATTTACGAATATACAATAGATGGAAAAAAAGTTTCTGTGGATTATCCATCTAATTATGAAAATAACTCTTCACCAAATAACGCTTTAACATCAGACGCTCAAACGTTTAGATCCAAAACTGTATTAAATTCAAACAAAAACACAATAGAGTTAATAGATACTGATTTACGAGAAATTCTTAGATTAACTCATTATTCTGGATCGTTTAAAGAGTTTAACAATTTAACAAATATTGAATTGGCTACGAAAAATGATCAAAAGTTAGTTTTAGGAGATCAATATCAAACTATTAATGGAAACCGAGGTTTATTTGTTGGAAAAAATCAAGATATGTTTATTGTTGGTGATAACGTTAAACAAATAGGAAAAAAACCTGATTCAATTATAGTTAAAACTATGGAAGACATTTATAAGATTGTTTCTGAGTTACATAATTATAATAGATTATTTGATTTACAAAGATGTAATCCTACATTAGCTCCAAAAGAAATCTCGCCATATCAAACTCAAGTTCCTTTATTACCTCCTGGATATTCTATATGCCCAGTTTGTAATGCTATTAGTTATGATTCTGCTGCAAAAATTATAGAAAATTGGACCTTTTATTCTTGGATTCCATCAAGTGCTAGAGGTCAATTAGGCTTAGAATGGCAAATGCTTTATTTAGATGTTAATACTTATAAAAATCTCTTGGCCTCTGAACTTCAAACTCTTGTTGGTGTTGTTGGAATTAAATTTGGCGAAAGATGTTCAACGTGTTCTACTTTAAAATCTAATTTTATTCCTACTGGTTTAAGTCCTTCAACCGAATCTGGATCTTGGGTTCCAGAACCAAAAAAAGAGATAAATAACTTTGCACAAGTATTACTTGCTGCTCAAAAAGCTTTAGCCCCCCTTACAGCTTCTCTTGGAAAAGGAGATGAGATTGTTAATGTTAATCAAAACAAAATTGAAACTATAGGTCTTAAAATGAATGATTTAAAACCTTATAGAATCGACCCAGAAGGAAAATTAAGAATTAGAGGAATTACTATTGCTCCAGGTGGTGTTTATGATTCGTTTAAATCCTTTCCATTAGTAGAATCAGTTGATGTAGTTGATCTTCCTGGAGATTACAATTTAACAGCTTGTAATAAATATAAACTTTTAGTTGGAGCCAAAGGGGTAGATATTAAGACTTTTGGACCTTTTAATGTAATTGGCTCTATAATTAATTTTTCTGGTGAACAAATAAATTTTACATCAAATAATGAAATAAATATTGATGGTGGAAAGAGATTATCATTAAGAGCTGAACATATAAGCTTACATCCTTATGAACATGATCCTGTGGTTATTGATGCACCATTACATGTTTCTAGAAATATTACAACCAAAGGTGGATTATATGTTGAAGGAGAATTAGGTATTCAACATATAACAGCCCCATCTGAATTACAGGAAACTTTATGGATGGGTGGAATGGGAACAAATGGATGGAGTTCTGAAACTGAAGATTCAACATCCGAAGAAACTGGAGTATTAAGTGAAAAAACTTTATATAAAACAGACTCGATTCCTTATGATGGAGCTACTTTAGAAGCTGGTAATATTATTCCAGGAATACCTGTTGAAATTGCTCCTCATTCTCATATTATACCACCTCATACCCATATGTTTTTTAATATACCTATTTCGTTTTGTTTTTCAAAAGAACAGGTTAGAGCTTTAATGGCTCAAAAAGGAATTAATAGTCAAGTAATTACAGTAGCTGCAAATCAGGTTGGTGGATTGGAAACTGTTTTTTCTAATAATTCTCCTGAAGCCACAACTGCTATTTTTACGTTTATAAATAAATGCGATAGTGTTATAAGAGATGTTTTTTATAATTTAAATAAATCAATTAATATTGTATATTCTCTTAATAGTGTAGCAATGAATACACAAAATGCTGTTATTAAAAGCGATGTTTCTAGTGGAACAGGAACGTTATTTGGTCAAATATTATATCAGATGGATTATCGTATAAATCCTAAAGATGGAGAAGAAACTGCATATACTAATACCTTTAAAGTTCAAGGAGAAGTTTTTTTAAGAAAATCGGATAATATTAATGAAATTCAGGTAGCTATTGCTACAGATAATGCAGGAGAAAACGAACAATCTATAACAAAAAATTATGGGGTTTCAACCTCAGATATTGAAGCAAAAATTAAAGCTTAAATAAGGAAAAATGAATGTAAAAACGACATTAACTAAAGGAACCATTATAAGACCTACCTCGCCTATTTTAGAGGTTTCTAGCACCCAAAAAATAGATTATATGGGGGTTATAAACAATATTTTATCTATAGATCCTAATAATAGAGTAAATTCCAATAGTTTATTATATAGATTAGCATTAAAACAGTGGTTTTCTCAAGTAAAAGGAACAAAAGATAGAAAACCTCTACCAACTTGGTTTTGTGGTTGGCCTGGATCTCCTCCAATATTTACTAACATAAATGGTGCTCCTTATTTCTTAAATCCACCAACAACTCCAAGTCTTTTAATTACTACAGAAGTTGTTTCTCCGTTTGTTACAGGTTTTGATGTTTCTCTATCATCAGTTGATGTTAGCACAATTAGTTCTATTCTTTGTGCTGACGACGTTTGTTTAGATTATGGTTTACCTGGAAGTTTTGGATATGCCTTTTGTTCAGGATCTATTGTTGAATTAGGTATATCCTTAGATTGGTCAAATGCTTTTTATTCTGTTTTAGATACGGCTTTAGGAACTTTATCATCATATGAAAGTTCAAGTGAAGAAAATGGTTATGAAGGAGATGGAAATACATATCCAATTCCAGCTTCGGATAAATTTTTAACAGCATTTTTATTACCAGCAAGTAATGAAAGAAGTGCTGACGAAAAAGATGGTTATACAAATAGTATGATGTTTTTTGCAGATTATTGGAATAATACACAAAGAGAAAGTACAATTAATTATTTAAAATCAATAGGATCTAATTGTATTACTATGCTTTTAGTCAATAAAGATGGTCCTGTAACTCCTTATAAAAACGGCAATTTTGGTGGAGAATTTGATACAAACAAATTAAACGATTGGGTTACTTGGTTTAAAAAATTAAATGATAATGGTTTAAGTCCTATTCCAATGTGGATGTGTGATGAATCTTCTCCTTGGAGTAATGAAAATAATTCAGAACATGCTAGGTGTATTCAAAAGCTTACAGAAGTTTTAGACGAATATGTTGGAATGTGGATTGTTGGATTAGAAGTTTCTGAATATTGGAGTCCAAGTTATACAAATGCAATAGCTGGAGAATTTAAAAAATATACTTCAAAAAAAGTTGGTGTTCATAATCAAGGAACAGATCATGCCAAAGGAAATAATCTAGATTTTTTAGCATTAGAATGTTATTGGAATCCTTGGGAAGGTGGATCATTTTCTACTGATGAGGTTTTTTCTATTGTTCAACAATCTATTACTGAAATTAAAAAGTCTGTCATTTTAGCTGAATATAATGTTAGATCCAACACCGAACACGCAAAACAACAAGGAAGAGCTGGTATAGCAGCTGGAGCAATTGGTGCTTGGAATGGATTTTAAGTTGGCGGGTGATATCGGTGCTGCCCCGATGCCTATGGATAGACAATCCACTATTCTACTGTTAAAATAATCACCCAATGGCGGAAAAGGAAGGATTTGAACCTTCGGAACCTCTTTACGAGGTTCATTCGATTAGCAATCGAACCCTTTAAACCATACTCAGGCACTTTTCCAAAATATGTTACAATTTTCAAAATCTTTTGCTAATCTTGATTTATGTTTTTGATTTGTTTTAATATTTTCATTTACTCTAAAATTTATTGAGGTTTCATTAATAAAGTTTTTATCTTCAATGTAATAAGATTTTTCATTTAGAGGACAATAAATAGCTAATATATCAAAATCCCCAATATTTCTTTTTAAAACATGATTACCTTTTTTATTAGACCAAACAGATTTTAATTTAACACTCATTATTCCGTTTTCTTTTGGTGTAGTATATCTTACTTGAATTTTTTTACATATTCCATTTTTTTCTCCAATTATATCATATTTAAGATGTTCACTTATTGGTAACGAAACATGAATTCCGTTTTTAGTTAAATCTGCTATTGTTTTTGCTAATCCTATATCTCCTTTTTCTTTTTTAGTATTCATATATCTCCTTTAATATATTTATCTTAATGAGGGTAAAGTTTACCTTCATTAAGATTGGACGCATGAATTGGATTTGAACCAATCTTGCAGGTTTTGCAGACCCGTGCCTAACCACTCGGCCATCATGCGTAATTAATAAAATGGCGGAAGCGGTAGGGTATGATCCTACAGAACCTTGTTTAAAGGTCCTCCTGTTTTCAAGACAGGTGCAATTATTCCATTTCTGCCACGCTTCCAAATTCAAATGGCTGGTAAGACAGGACTTGAACCTGTAACGGGGTGATTAACAGTCACCTGCTCTACCATTGAGCTACTTACCAATAAAATTATTAAAGAATTGGTTGGCATGAATGGGGTTGAACCATTAACCTTTGGTGTATCAGACCAACGCTCTAACCAACTGAGCTACACGCCAATTAAAAAATTTTTTATTATATTTTTTCCTTATACGCTTTAATGGCAGAAGCAACAGGCAACGATCCTGTAACTGAAGTTTTGGAGACTCCTATTTTGCCAATTAAACTATGCTTCTATGGTGTCCCAACCGTGAATCGAACACGGGCCGTCGCAGTGAAAGTGCGATGTTCTTCCATTAAACTACAGGGACGTTTTTAATTATTTTATACTCCTTTATAATTTATTTTA
>JAQTOY010000050.1 GCA_028713045.1 Candidatus Nanoarchaeia archaeon | reverse complement strand
GATATTCATTGAATATAAGGTGCAATTTCCTAGCCCTAAATTAAATATCCAATCATCTTCCCCAATAAGCACTTGTTCATTAATAGAAGAACGAAAAAGATAATACCTAAAATGGCTGTTTATTTTTATGAGTGCAGCTCTTGTATCAAAATGATCGTTATAATATTTTTCAAAAATATTTAGATAATTTATTATTGAAATATTC
Source organism: Candidatus Nanoarchaeia archaeon (assembly GCA_028713045.1). Lineage (GTDB taxonomy): Archaea > Nanobdellota > Nanobdellia > Pacearchaeales > GW2011-AR1 > ARS1285. The sequence goes on along the minus strand of JAQTOY010000050.1, from coordinate 5,400 downwards.
AAATCTTGTAATTCGGGTGCCCTTGCGTATTTTCTATGCTCTTCCAATCCGATGTTCTTTGTAAAATGAAGAATGCTATCAGTAATAGGTAATATTAATATTATCATAAATATTAATGAGATTAATACTCTGTAACTTATTTCGTTAAAATTTCTTTCCATTTTAGAATCTAAAATATATAAAAGGGTTAAATGAACCTACTGCAATACCTCCCAGAGTTATTATAAACAGTGTGATATAAAAAATAATCTTAAAAAATCCCATCAATTTTGTGTTAATCTTTTCTGTAAAAATTTCTTTTAATCTAATGAAAATTGGTGTTGATGCAAGTATTCCTATAATTAAGATAAATATAGTAAAGTTGTCAAAATATAACCCTAAATAGCTGCAAGGAGCAATGGTTTTGCTTAATCCCAGCATTGCTTTTAGATAATTAATAGCATAGTTTAAACTTTCAGATTTAAAAAAAACAAAACTGATCATTACAATTAAGATTGTATAGACCCGTGAAAATAATGAAGGAATTTTTTTTAATAGGTTTCCTAGGAAGGACCTTTCTATTATTAAAAAAAATCCATGAAATAAGCCCCAGATTACAAATGTCCATGCTGCTCCGTGCCATAGTCCGCATAAGAAAAAAACTAGTATCAAGTTCAAACCAGTTCTGATCTTTGAGATTCTATTTCCGCCAAGTGGAATATATAAGTAATCCCTAAACCATGTTGACAAGGAAATATGCCATCTTTTCCAGAATTCTCTTATTGATTTTGAAATATATGGATAATTAAAATTTTCAAGGAATTTAAAACCGAGCATTTTTCCTATGCCTATCGCCATATCAGAATATCCTGAAAAATCAAAATATATTTGAAGGGTATAACAGATGATCCCTGCCCAAGCAACTTCCGGAGATAATTTCGAAGAATTTAATAAAAAAACACCATCAGTTACTTTTCCTAAAATATCTGCAACCATTATTTTTTTTGATAACCCGATTATAAATCTTTCAACCCCTGAAGAGAATAAAACAAAATTCAATTTTCTATCTTTAATCTCTTCTTTAATATCGGTGTATCTTACGATTGGTCCTGCTATAAGTTGTGGAAATAAGGAGATAAACAGGCCGGTATTAAAAATGCTTTTTTCAGAATCTGTCTTTTTAAAATAAACATCTAAAACATAAGACATTGCTTGAAATGTAAAAAAAGAAATTCCAATCGGAAGATGAATTGGGCTTATAATTATTGGTTTAAATTTAATAAATAAAAGTAATGTATTAAAATTATCTAATAAAAATGATGAATATTTAAAAAAGATTAAGAGGGATAAATTAAATATCAATGTTAAGGTTATAATCCCCAAAGCTTTTTTTCCAGGGTATTTTTCGATCAACTTTGCAAAAATATGGTTCATTATTATAGAAATTAGCATTATTAAAGTAAAAGCCCCCTCGCCCCAGAAATAGAAAAAAATACTAGCAATCAAAAGAAAATAATTGCTATATCTTTTATTTAATATTAAATTTATCAATAAAATAAATGGAAGAAAAAGAAACAAGAATACTGGGGATACAAAAAGCATCATTTACACCTTTTTTATTATTAATCATAATAAAAAAAGAGCTTAAATAATTTATTGCATAAAAGTTATGCTTTTTTGACACAATAATCTTTAAATCTATTCAAGACTCCCGATTTTTATGCCATCAATAGAAAAAAATAGAGAAATGTGGGGCAAGAATGCTAATTGGGAAGGAAAGGGAGAAGAATGGTCTCGCAACTGGGGAGGGACCCCTTACATTTGGGCGGGTACGGTTCTTCCAAGGATAATCCAATTTGTTCCTTGCGAGACTATTGTTGAAATTGCTCCTGGTTATGGAAGATTTACTCAATACCTTAGAAAATTATGTAAGAGGCTTATAATTGTGGATTTGAACAAAAATTGCATAGATGAGTGTAAGAAAAGATTTTGTTTTGATAAGAAAATTATCTACCTGGTTAATGATGGGCGAACTTTAAAAGGGATTCCCGATAATTCTGTGGATTTCATATTTTCTTGGGATAGCTTAGTCCATTGTGAAGAAGATGTTATAAAATCTTATCTTTTTGAATCAAAAAGAGTTTTGAAATTTAATGGCAGAGGGTTATTTCATCATTCTAACTATGGTATATTTAATATGGAATTTAATAAACATTGTTTTTCAAATTCAATGACTGCTGAAAAATTCATTATTTTTTGTAAAGAAGCTGGAATTTTCTGCAATTATCAAGAGATAATAGATCAAGACAAAGATATGCAGGCATGCCTCTCATTTTTTACAAAAACTGATAAATATTCCAAAACTAAGATTTTTAATAATAAAGAATTTTATAAAGAGGTAAATAATTTGAGGAGAATTTCGGAGTCCTGTAATCCGGCAAATTACTGATATTGAATTTTATTTTTCCTTTATCCCCAATATGCTTAGCATGAAAGAAGAGAATATTGTCTGGATTCCTATTATTATAAGGGTCAATGCAAAAATTGAATTTTTTATTTCATTAAGATTCCCAAAACTGGTCTTTAACCATTTTACCAAGATAAACAAATAGATTGTTGCTCCGAGTATCGCAAGAATTATTCCTACCACACTTGCTTTTTCTATAGTTATATACTGGTATAACTGATTCATCAATTGGCTTTCTTCATTCAGATGGGTTATTGAATAACTTTTTGCAAAAGCTGAAAAGATTATGAGCTGATATCCTATGATTATAAATAATGCTGATAGGAACATTGGATGAAAATACAATTTAATGCCAAAAATCTGAGGATTTCCAAAATAGAACCAGAATATAGAAACCAGTCCAAGAATTAACAAGAATAATCCTGGAATGAAAAACAGGAATAATGGAGAGTATAAAAGCATGAATCTCATATGCTTCCATGCATCTGGAAAAGCTCTTAACTTGGATTTCCCTTTTCGGTTATGATAATTAATGGGGATTTCTTTTATTTTTAAATTGCTTTTTAATGCCTTGATTATCATTTCAGATGCAAATTCCATACCAGTTGTTCTAAGATTAAGCTTTTCCAGGGCTTGTTTTGAAATTGCTCTCATTCCAGACTGAGAGTCCCTTATTTTAGTGAAGAAAAAAAGCCTAAGGATAAAGGATAGGAGAGGGTTTCCAAGATATTTATTGGAAAAAGGCATAGATCCAGGTTCCATCTTGCCTTTGAATCTGTTTCCAATAATCAAATCATGGCCTTCTTTCAAAGACATAAGAAAATTCGGAATCTCTTTAAAGTCATAAGTTCCATCACAATCTGCTATGAAAATATATTTCCCCTTGGCATGTTTAAATGCTTCAAGGTATGCATTTCCATAACCCTCTTTGTCATGTTTTATTAAGATGACTTCTTCTTTCTTTGCTATTTCAGGGCTTTTGTCAATTGAAGAATCTGAAACAATTATTTCAGCATTCAATTTGTTTTTATGTATAACTTCTTTTATCTCTTTCAGACAGGAAGGCAATGCTTCTTCTTCATTTCTGCATGGAAGAATTATGCTTAACTCTAATTCTTTTTTATTCATTTTTATGGATACAAAATCTCGTTTTTAATTATTTAGATGATTAAATAATTAATTTTTTATAGTAGTATTTTTTATAGCTAATATGATAAAAACAATAATTGGTATTATATTATTACTAGTGCCTCTTTTATCCATAAACTTTTTTAAGGATAAGAAAAAAGGTTTTTTCTATGTCCTAACTCTGTTGATTTTTTTTCATGTTTTTGTAGCTTTATTAACCCAGTTTTTTGGGATTTTTAGTTACACTCTTGTTTTGGTTATCAATATAGTATTCTGCATAGGAGTATTAACAAAGACAAATTGGAGATCATTAAAACCTAATATAAAAGGTAAAATTGACTGGATTTTTATTTTTGTTGTTATTGTTCTTTTTATTGAACTTTTTTCGGTTCATTATAATTACTCTGGAAAAATTGTGAATATAAATGGAGTTGAGGAAGCTAAAAATATGAAATATGTCTACCCTTATTATTCTGATGAGTGGAGTGCGATTTCATTTATCAAATATTCAATTAACTCTGGAAAATTGCCTTTTGTAAATCCCTTATGGTATAACTCTTATTTTCCAAATCCAGAGTTTGTTTTTCATTCATTTTTGTCTGAATTATTTTTGTTGTTGAACCTTAATCCTTTGACTAATTATTCATTATTTGCCTTGTTTTTTGGCATTTTAATCTGCCTTTTTGTTTATTTTGTTTTAAATCTAAACAAGATTGGGAGATTTCCTAGCGCAGTTGCTGCTTTATCCATACCTTATATTGTAAATTCTGCAAATCTTCCTGGAATTTGGTATTTGATACCTCTTATCCTTGGAATTATCTGTCTATTGCTCAGTTTTATTTTCATTTCCTTGAAAGAAACTAAAATGGTACTTTTTACGAGTTTTTTAACCCTTATCTTTTATCCGCCCTTATTTGTTCTTTCTTTTGCTAGCTTGATGTTTTATATTCTGTCTTTGGAATTTGATAAAAAAGATAAGATGAAATATATAATTATTTATATTTTAATCTGCTTCATTGTCTCAATAATAATCTCTTTTAAGATTATTTTTGGTGGTTCAGAGGGATTTGATTTTTTTAATTACCTTTTTTCAAAAATTTACTATCTAACTTTTACAAGCGAGGCCATACCAGATTATTCATTATGGAAGGTTGTTCCTTTATGGAGCGGGATTTTTGCGGTTTTAGGATTCTTAAGCCTAATAAAAGAAAAAGAGTTATGGAAGAAATCTTGGTTGATTGCTCCGATAGTAGTTGGATTAATTTATTGGGGATTATATTCTTCAGTATTCTGGAGGTTTATAATAGAGTATCAGAGGGTGGTTGTTGCAACATCAGTATTAATTGTTATTTTTTCAGGATTTGGAATCCAATATTCCTTAAATTTCATTAAAAATAAGTTTGTTATTAATAACAAGGTTTTAACTTTCATATTTGCGATAGTTTTAATCCTTTTTTTATTATTTTCTTTTTTCTATACTGCAAGAGATAATTGGGCTTCTTTGAAACTTTACAGTAATGGGAAAAAGATTAGCGATCCGGCGCCTCCAGCTAATAATTATCTGATTGAAGAAGATTTGGTATTATTTAAGGATATTAAAAATCGTAGTTTTATTGCTCCAAGTTGGAAGGGGCTAGTTATTGGAAGCGCAACTGGAAATTATCCCTTGGATTCTAAGCAGTCGACAATAACCAATTACCTGTTGGATTATAATAATTTTATTAATTCAAACTGCAATTTAAAAATCCAGTTAGCTAAGAATTATGGGGTGGATTATGCTTATTCGAAGGAATTTGAATGTGAGAAGTTTGAATTAATTGGAAAAA
>JAQTOY010000011.1 GCA_028713045.1 Candidatus Nanoarchaeia archaeon | reverse complement strand
AAAAGCCGGAGCATGGTGCCAAAATGCAGAGGAGAAAGATTGCGATGCTAATTTCCAGAAAACACCAACCAGCTGCGAAGCAACCAGTTTTTGCAAACCCGGATGCTGTATAGACACGCAAGAGGGAATATGCATGGAAAACACCCCTCAAAAAGTATGTGAAAATTCCGAAGGAACCTGGGCTGATGATGAACAATGCAATGTCCCCCAATGCAATTTAGGATGCTGTATTTTAGGAGAGCAGGCAAGTTTTGTAACTCTGACAAGATGCAAAAAATTATCCTCATTCTATGGACTTACTACAAATTTTAGAAGGGACATAACTGATGAAAACACTTGCATTTTAATAACACAATTGCAGGACAAAGGAGCTTGCGTTTATGAGTCTGAATATAAGAGAACTTGCAGATTCACAACAAGAGATGAATGTTCAAAAATAAAACCAACTGGAAATGTTACTTCTCAGTCAATTTTTTACAAAGATTATTTATGTTCTGCTGATGAATTAGCAACTGACTGCGGACCAACTCAAGAAACGATTTGCATTGAAGGGAAACAGGAAGTTTATTTTAAAGACAGCTGTGGAAATCCTGCGAATATTTATGATAGCAATAGAATTAATGATAAAGACTATTGGAAAAAAATAGTTTTAAAATCAGAATCCTGCGGTTCTGAAGATGAAAGTGGAAATGCAAATTCAAGGACTTGTGGAAATTGCGATTATTATAAAGGAAGCATTTGCAAAAAAGGAAGTGCGAATTATGGAGAATATAGTTGTAGCGGATTAAGTTGCAGAGTTACAATTAATGGTGCAACAACAACAAAAAAGAATGGAGAAAGCTGGTGTGAATATCAGACAAATTATAACGCGGTAAAAAAACTTCAGGGAAAAGATTTGGTTGGAAGCAGGCATTTTAGGCATATCTGTATTAATGGTGAAGAAATGATTGAATATTGCGATGATTTTAGAGCAAAATTCTGCTATGAAGAAAATGTTAAAATAAGTGGGGTCCAGTTTTCAGAAGCTGCCTGTATTGTAAACAGATGGCGGGACTGCATGAGCCAGGATAACCAAGAAGATTGTGAAAATACCGACAAGAGAGATTGTTATTGGAGGCCGGGATATTATTTTACAGGAGCGGGCATATTATCTTCAACATCCTATAGTTCAACTGTTCCTGCAAAAGGAACCGGAGGTTTTAGCGGAGGCACTCCAGTTACATTTTCAGCAGGCACAAGTAGTGGTTTTAGTGGAGGAACAACCGGAACTGGAAGTGTGATAACTGGATTTGCAACAGCAGAAGAATCAACGCCTACAATACAGAAAGCAACAAAATCTGAACAAGGAGCTTGCCTTCCTGCAATCACGCCTGGATTAAGATTTTGGGATTCTGAAGAAGCAGCTTCAATATGCAATTTAGGAAGCAATACTTGCATTGTAACCTGCAAAGAATCTCTGATAAAAGGATTTAGTCTATTAAAAGAAGGTTGCACTCCTTCGGAATGTTTGGATGTAAATGGAGAATGGGCAATATCTATGAATGATATTTGCACAAGTTTGGGAGACTGCGGGGCTTATTATAATGTTGTAGGAGAATATACAAACAAAGGAGCTGAATTTAAAAAATCAGGAGAAAAACAGACTATTGGGCAAGGAATATATAATCAAATAAAACAAAAGGCGGGTTTGTAAAAATATGAAAAAAGAGAAATCATCGATAGAAAAAATGACAAACATATCAGAATTAGAGATTAATAAAACAGGTAATAAAAATGTTTTCAAAACATTTTTCATAATAACAAATTTAGTTTTAACTATTGTTGCGTTTAGTTATTTGATAAGCGCAGAACCTACTGACTGGATTACCGAAAGTCAATTTGCATCACAAACAGAGTTTCCAGGAGCTAGCTCTTATATGCTAAACGGACAAAATTATTATTTTAATACGCCTCAGCTTTCTGATTGGGTTACAACAAATGATTTTATGGCAAGTAAGTTATTAGGGGGGGCATCATCTGGAGCAGCAGGATTATCTGCTGTGCCAGACACTAGTTCATTACTCCCAATGACTAACCAAATGAATCTATTAGCGGGAGGAGGAACAGGATTGACTACCCGAGGAACAGCACCTTTTTATCAGGCTACATTTTCAGGACAATTAAAGATGGCAATCGAATCAATCAGTAAAGTTCCATGGTTTAAATTTCTGGGTTGGGTTGGTATTGGAGCTGGAATTGGTGCTTTGATAGGAATGGTGGCGGGAGGAAAAGATGGAGCAACTTGGGGAGCTGTTTCAGGAGGTATTGGAGCAGGTTCTGCATATCTTTTAGCACAATGGTGGGGGGAGAAAACTTTAGCAACATCTTGGGTTCCAATCGGAATAGGTTTGGGAATAGGCGCAACTATTTTTATTTTAACATATCAAAAAGAAAAAAAAGTTATTGTTGAATTCAATTGTAGGCCTTTTGAACCTCCTGTTGGAGGAGAGGATTGTGAATTATGCAATGCATTTAAAACTTGTTCTGAATATTCCTGCAAAAGTTTGGGGCAGGCTTGCGGAATAGTAAATCCTGGAACAACCGAACAGAAATGTGTTTGGTTGAATCCACGAGATGTTAATTCTCCTATAATTTTTATGACTGGAGTAAACAAAGGATTAAAATATGCTCCTGATAAAAATCTTCGTCCCGACAAGACTGGAGTTGTGATAAGCAAGGAAGATGGAAGCTGTGTAAAAGCATTTACTCCTCTTGAATTTTCAATATCCACAAAAGATAGCGGGACGGGGGTTGGAGAACCTTCTCAATGTAAGGTTGATTACAACCTGACAATTCAGTTTGCAGATATGTCTTATTACATGGGGGGAACTAATCTATTCTTATACAATCATACTGAAACATTATCACTTCCAGGACCTGAAACCATCAATAAAATAAGCCCTGAATTAAAAAATAATGGAGAATACACTCTTTACATAAGATGCCAGGATGCAAATGGAAATTTCAATGTTGATCCATATTCAGTAAGATTCTGTGTTGAAAAAGGACCTGACACAACTCCTCCAATCATAGAGAATACCAGCATACTCAATGGTTATCCAATATTGTTTAATAAATCAAGTATTATTATGGAAGTTTATACTAACGAACCTTCTGAATGTAGATGGTCAAAAACAGACACAAGTTACAGCAATATGGAAAATAATATGAGCTGTGATTTGAACTTATGGGAGATGAATATTGATAATAGATATACCTGTAAAGTCAATCTAACTGGAATAGAATCAAGGAAAGAGAATGATTTTTATTTCAGATGCAAAGATAAGCCTGGATTTGAAGAAAAAGACCGGAATGTCAATACCAATAGTTACAAATTTGTAATTTTTGGAACCCAACCCTTGAATATAATTGAATCTGAGCCAAAAACTACAATTAGAGGTGCAACTGATGTTGTTCCTGTAACTTTAACAATTAAAACAGACAATGGCTATAGAAATGGAGAGGCAAACTGTTATTATAAAAATTCTAATATGACAAATTACATACAATTTTTAGAAACAGGAACAAACGAGCATAAACAAAGGCAGGATTTAGGTGCAGGAAGTTATACCTATTATTTCAAATGTGTTGATTTAGGAGGAAATACTGCCTATAACTCTACAACTTTTACAGTTGAAAGTGATAAATCTGGACCAATAGTTGCAAGAGTCTACAAAGAAATAGGGCAATTAAAAATCAAGACAACAGAAGAAGCTGAATGCAGTTATTCAAACAGAGATTGCAATTTTGAAATAGACGATGGCATAAAGATGACAACAACTGATTTCCTTATCCATACTTCAGAATGGAAAATCAATCTTATTTATTTCATAAGATGCAGAGATAAATACAACAACCAGCCAAACCCAAACATCTGCTCAATAATAGTAAACCCTAGTATTTTTGCCGAAGGTGTGACTAGTTCTAGTTGAAGATTCAAAATTTATCAATAAATTTAAAAATACCTCCTACAAGGTTTCTCTATGCAAAAATTAAGGAGACTTGTGGTTAATGGAAGATTAGATATTGATGTGTTCGCGGACTTATTTGGATTATCTGTTTGGGGGTATATAAAAAATCAAAAAGTGTGGGATAATGGAGACGAAATAATGGCAGGGATTAGGGAGAGAATTGATTATGAACTTCCTGAAAATTTTCAATTGCATCCAGAAGCAGTACATTCTGTTGTAAAAAGAGCTTTTGATTATGTTGATAAATGGAAAATGTATAATGAATTATTCCATTAAAGGGGATTATTAAGATTAAGTTAAGGTTAAAAAGATTGGAGACTAGAAATTCTAAAATTAAAAATAGACTATTTATCTTTTAAAAACATCCATTCCCGAAAGAACCTCAATTCTTTGTTCAAGTGCTTCGGATAATTTTCCTATTCTTTTTCCCACCCCTGCGAGGGCATTCGCCTCATCCCTAGTTAAATTAGTAGGCATTAATGCTAAATAGGCTTTAACTTGACTTAAAGCAGCATCTATCGTCTTATAAGCTTCTTCATAATTTCTAACAGCTAATTTTTTATATTCGTCATTTGCCATGTTTTTATCTAAAGTCCTTTATTTATAAATGTTACAACTTATATCTACTATTTTATAGTAGTAACAAACAGAAAGATTTATATAGTTGAAAGCATTAGGTAAAACATGAAAAATTGAGGCATAGAAACCTCAATCTATATACTAACATGATAAAACAAAACTTAATATCAAGATTGGGTGCAGGACTTTTAATAGCAACAGCTGGATTAGTTGGATTAACTGGATGTGCTGCAACTCAAGAAAGCAGAGTACCTAGAGATTCATATTCTCAAGAGTATGCGCAACCTAGCCAAGTTCAAGCAAATCCCCAGAACCAAGAATCCGATGATGCTGATTTTGGAATGGCGGTTATTGGAGGGTTTTTAGGCACTTCTGGACATCCTGTTGCAAGAGGAATTGGCAATGGAATGCTAGCTTATTCAACAAAACCTAAAACTCAGGTTAATGTTAATGTCAATGGACAGCCACAATCTGGTGTTGTTTATGTTCCAATAGAGCCAAAGAGAACTATTGATGACAGATTATTGCCTGATTATGATTTAGATGAATTATCAAAAGAACTTCGTGAAAGAAAAGTTTCTGGTGAATCTGCAGACCCTACTTTCGGAGGAATATACTCTATTGTAACATCAAGAAATGTTGCAGATTTAAACGGAGATAATCTAATTTCTCCTAATGAATTCGTAGGATTGGGAACAAATTTTACAGATTCTAGAAAACCTGTAAACATAACTGTTTTTATAGACGGATGTTATAGAAACCCATTTGCTAGAAAACCAAGCGAATATGAATTGACTTGCGAACTTTATGATGGCAAGGGAAAGAGGGTTAGCAAAAGAGTTCATTCTGGAAAACTGCCAAAATATGGTGGTGGAAATGTTTTAAACTGGACTGAATCTGAATTAAAACCTGGAGTTTATACAGTAAGAGCGCATTACACAAACAGCCTGGACACAAAGAAAAAACACCCTTCTGAACGAAATGCTGTTTTTCAAGTTTTAGAAGATAAATAATTTTTCATATGACAAAAGTAAAAGCAGATTTGCATAATCATTTGAGAACAAGCGGCAGAATTTATGATACAGATTTCAATACTGCAATAGATATAGCTGCTAAAAGACTCGGAGAAGGCGCTGTTTTTGGAGTTGTTAATTTTGATGATAAAAGATACGAGCGTTTTACAGAATTTAGAGGATATGAACGAGTTTATGTTGGTGAAAATTGTAATGGATTTTATGTTCCTGAAAAGAAAGTTTTAGTGGTTAAAGGACAGGAAGTTCCAACAAAAGAAGGGCATCTTTTAGTTATAGGATTGGGAAAAAATGCTCATCTAACCCAGCATAGGACTTTAGCGGAAACATTAAAAGAAGCAGAAGATAATCAAGGAGTAACAATTGTTGACCATCCATTTCATTCTCATGGGCTTGGCAGTTATTTAGAATCTAATCCGGAACCTTTAATGAGAATTGATGCTATTGAAGTGTATAATGGTGAAGCTGCTTTTGGAATACCTGGAACACCTTTTCCTTATGGAGCAAATAAAAGAGCGCAAACTTTTTATGATAGAATCAAAAGTTATTCTCCACATTTAGGGGCATTAGCATCTTCTGATGGGCATTCAATGTATGAATTGGGAAGAAGCTGGACAGAAATTGATGAACCAGATTTAGTTGAAAAAACTAAGTTTGCTGATTCATTAAAAGAATCTGTAAGAAATACGGATAGTCAAACACCAAAAAGAAAAAAGAATTCTGTTTTTGGAGCCATTGACCATCTTGTGGATTTGGCTTTTATTGTTAAAGTTGCACCAAGAATAGGGCTAGGAAAATTATTTGAAACAGACAGGCCTTAAGTTTATATCTTTTTTTCAATAAGTTTATTAATTAGTTTTTTTTATTAAATATATGAAAAGAGGCAAATCAAAAAAATCTCAAGAGTTCATGGGAATGTCATTTACAGTGATGTTTTCAATATTTCTGATTGTGGTTTTTATTGTCATTGCATTCATTGCAATAAAGGCATTTTTAAGCACACAGCAATGTTCTCAGATTGGAATTTTTAAAAAGGATTTGCAAGCAGAAATAGACAAAGCATGGAATTCTGCAAGTCTAAGTCTGGAATTTAAAAGAAGCCTTCCTTCAAATATAAATTATGTTTGTTTTGCGAATCTCTCCAATGCTATGACTTCAAGCGGGATTGAGGGGGAAATTGCAGAGGATATTAGCATTTATGATGAAACCGAGGATAACATGTTTTTCTATCCACTAGAAAATGCATGCGAGATACCTAGTGGCTATATAAAACATTTGAATATTGATGAAATAACCAAGACTAAAAATCCTTATTGCATAAAAATAAGCAAAGGTAATGTTATTCTGAATATCGAAAAACCTCTTCGGGAAATTTTGGTTAAAGTTAGTTAATAATTTAATAAAAGAGATGATAAAAATGAAGTCTAAAAAATCTTTTGAAATGTCATTCAACTGGATTTTCGCGCTTATTGCTGGAGTAACAATACTGCTTCTTGCGCTCTATGGGATGAGTAGAATAATTCAGACTGGACAAAATCTTGGACAAACTGAAGCTGCAAGTGCCTTGACAGCTCTTCTTGATCCTCTTGAGACCGGACTTGCCTCTGAAAAATCAGAAGAGATAAAATTAAACGAAGAGACTAAAATATTTTTTGAATGCAGTTATCTTGACAATAGACCTTTTGGAAAACAAACAATTGCGTTTTCAGAAAAGAATCTTAACAATGAATATCCTGAAAAAGGCCAGGAGATAAGCATAAAGAACAAATATATTTTTTCAGAGAACACTATTGAAGGAAAAAATATTTATGCTTTTTCAGTCCCCTTTTTCCTCCCGTTTAAAGTAGGTGATTTGATAGTCCTCGCTTCAAAAGATTACTGCTTTTATCAGCCACCAAATGACATAAAAGATGAAATTGAAAATCTTGGTATTGGAAAGCTAAAAATTGCAGAAGACTTCAAAAATTGCACGGGCACTATAGTTTGTTTTGACATTGACAGAAGAGAATGTGATATCAAGGTCTTTGCCAATGATGGCGATTATTATAATGGCCGGGTTGTAAAGAATCTGCAGGAAGTGAAATATAGAGATGGACTTTTCTATGGCGCAGTTTTTTCTTCTAAAGAAATTTATGAATGCAATATAAGAAGATTGATGTCTAGATTAAGTGAACTGACCTCTATATATTCTGATAAGGCAGATACTCTTGGTAAAAAGGGCTGTGGTTCGGATATAAAATTAGACCTTAATCTATTAAAAATTCAGGCAGATTCGCTGAATTCATCTAGAGATTTAGTTGATTTGGACGAAATCTCAAAAAAAGTTGAATCCTTCAATAAAGGAATGATGCGGGAGTGCAGGATATATTAATATGATAAGTAAAAAATCAATTCGCGTTTTTAATCAGTTATTTAATTTAAAAAATCTGCCTGATTCAAAACGCTCACAAATTAAAATTCAAGAAATGGCATTTATGATTGTTGCTGTTGTGTTATTTTTTGCTCTTGCAGGATTGTTTCTTTTTTCAATATTTTATGTAAATATGGTAAAAGAGGCAAATTCTTTAAGAGAATTTAAAACCCTTTCTTCGGTTGTAAATCTTGCAAATTCTCCCGAATTCAGCTGCGTTGATTTAAGAACAAATTGTGTGGATGAAGATAAATTAATTAATCTGGTTGATAGGAAAACCTACCGGAATTTTTGGCAGTTCAGCAGTTTGAGAGTTATTAAGAGTTCAGCTTTTAATAAGACTGAGAGTGAAATAATCAAATGCAATCTTGGCAATTATCCAAATTGCGATGAATTTGTTATCTATGATAAAAAAGTAAAGAATGAAAGGCTCATACAAAGCCATGTTGCATTATGCAGAACCGAATATGAAATAGATTATTATGATAAATGTGAAATAGGAAAATTGATTGCAGGAACAGAGGTGATTTCATGATAATTAAAAAAGCTCTTTTTAAAAAAAAGACTTTGGAGAAAAAAGCTCAGCAGGAGATTGCAGGATTTGTAATAATCGTGGTCTTAGTCAGTGTTGGAGCATTGTTATTTTTTTCGTTGATGCTTGGAAGAGGTGAAAGCAAATTAGAGAACAATGCTGAAATTTCTTATCTTTTAAAAGCAAGCATGTACTACACAACAAATTGCGCTGTTAATTTTATTCCGCAATACCAAAGTTTAGAGGACTTAACTAAACTTTGCTATAACAATGGCAGGTGCATAAATGATGTGGATAGTTGCAGAATTTTAAATGAAACTTTTAAGGGAATAATAAAAGATGCCCTTTTAGTATCTCCAAATTCTCCAAATAAAGCTTATTTATTGAACATCTACTATCGGGAAGAAAACTCAACCTCTCCTAATGAAGAGATTTTAAAATCTGCAGAAGGGCAATTCAAGGAATGTGGTTCTAAAATTGGAGGAGTAGAATCCCGGATATATAGAAATGGAAATATTGAATTTGAGTTAGAGGTTTGCAAGGGTTGATTCAAAATATTTAAATAATATGAAAACTACTTCTAAAAATGGCAATTTTCGCAGACATTTTTGCTTTAAGCAAAGCATATCCATTGATTAGCGCTATAATCGCGGTGATACTCTTCTTTATTGGACTGAAGGTTACTGTAAAGTTATTAAAATGGATTTTATGGATATTGGCTGCTGTAGCAATAATCGCTGCGGTTTATATGTTATTTTATATGTGAGATTTTATAAATTAATATTAATCCTTTAAAATGTCTTAATAGTTTAGAAAATAAATATTTGCTTCAGACATTATTTTATAAAATTCATAATCGGGAATTTCTTTTTTGGATTCGATAAATACTTTACCCAGTCCTTCCCAAAAGAAAAACCAACCGCAGGGTTGTAGCATAACAAAAAGTAAATTGAATAAAAATTTGTTAAAATCATAAAATAATTTGTATTCATAAATAAAAGTATCTGCTATCATAACTGCAACTCCCAGCACAAACCAAATCCATCCCTGACCCTTTATCATTTTAAGATTTTTTTGTTTTTCTCTAAAGTGTTTTTTAAAATGATCCTTCAGCCTTTTTTTAATTTTAATCTCTTCATTAGGATTTCTTAAATGCGATGGCAATAATAATCTTAATTCTGTAACATTTCCCTTACTGAAAACTGCTTTCTTGCATTCACTTAAAAAATCATCAGATATGCCCCTCTCTAAAGAGGATCTTGGGTCAAAATCTGAAAAAACTGCATTATAAGAGTCTAGAATAAGACTTATATTTGCCCCTCTTAGATCATTCATCTCTTTTTTTTCCATTAAATATAAAATTGAAATAAGTTTATAAGTTTATGCTAGAATTTTGCTTCAAAGATTTAACCAGGAGGTTATAAATCTCAGGATATTTTTCCGGAAGGAGAAGTTCATTATGGAAAAGATTAATTGACTCACATTTTCCTTGAACAAAATAATTCTCAGCATAAGATAGATAAGCGCTGGAGTTCTTTACTACTCCATCTCCATCTTCTCCATCCATGCCGCATCCAAGCCCAATTATATTATATACCGGAATTGAGGGATTTTCCCCTCTATTTAATTTATTTATGAATAAGCTGTTCTCATTAAGGTCGTTACATTCCGATTCTTCTCCAAAAACAGAACATAGGGCCAAAACATTGCCTCCGACCCCATGATTCGGAGTTCCGATCATTATAAGTTTTTCTACCTCATTTTCTCCAAAAATCTGCAGATATCTTCTTGCTACTAAGCCTCCCATACTATAAGCAACTATAATCACTTTTTGCCTGTCTGTTTTGTATTTAACTTCAGTTATTATATCTCTCAGCCTTATTGCATAACTATCTATATTGTCCTTTTTTGTCTGAAGCACAGTAGTTGATTCCTGAGTCTTGAAAATATCAAAATAATAGCTTGCTTTAATAGAAATAGGATAGAAGGTTTTTCCTAGGATTCCTTTTTCCTCCTCCTTTGAAGAGGAACTTAGCAGCATTGTTCCTGCATCCAGATAACCCTCATTTTCTAAATTTCTTTGTATTTTATAAAACCGGTTCATATTGCTTTCAGCAGAAGCTTGTTTGCTGAAATCGTGTCCATGAAGAAAGATTACTGGAAACTTGGTCCGGTCATAATAACCAGAATCATCGCAACAACTTTTGCATTTTCCAAATAAACAGCATTGTGGCGGAGGTTCCTTTAATGAAAGATTCAATAAAAATTCCTTTCTGATAAATATTATCGGATTTAGTTTGAGGGAATCTATTTCCTTATAAGATTTGTAAGAAAGACTTTCGTTTTGAGATTGTTCAATATCAATAAAGATCTCGTCTGTTTCATTTTTTATATTATTAACTGCATTTTCTTTTTCCACAATAGTCTCAGATTTATTAAAATTTTCTATTAGGTAATTGAAATTATCTACTAGTTTGTCAAATCTAACTAATGTTTCGTTTGTGAAGTTCAATTTTTGATAATCCCTTAATCTACGTTCAGTTCCATTTAACGTGTCTATTAAAGAATTATATACTAAAATATTCAATGAAATTGAACGATTTATTGAATAAAAACTCCGATTTATTTCGGAAAAAGAGGTTTCTTTTTCAATCAAAAGATTATTTATTAAACTTAAATCTCCTTTTTCCCAAGATTCTTTTAAGAATATCAATGATCTATTAAAATTGTCTGCTGAATTTTTTATGATCCCGATGTCTTCTGAAAAATTTATTTCTAAATAATTTTTCAATATAAAAAACGCTTCATTTAAGGATTCTAAATCATTGCTGATTTGTCCAGATTTTTGCATTAAGTTAAAAATTCTTTCTTTAGTGCTATTTTTGATTTTTAGGGCATTGTCATCTAATTCATAATTTAAGGTTATCAAAGAAGATTTGCTTTGTGCATATCCTTCAGTGCTGCAAAAAAAACTCTTTTTACTTTGGCAATAGATATCGAATCTGAAAATTTTTTGTCCGGTCCCAGTTAATGGTGCGGAAATAGAATATGTTTTTAACTTTGTAAACGCGGGTTTAATATCAAAATTACCTTCTTCTATCATCTTTTTTTCGCTTAAATCGCTAAAATCAAAATCGCATGCAACATTGCAAAAAGGACCTGTTAATACAGATAATTCAAAATTTATTTTCTCTGACTGTCCATTCACTAAAAAAACATTTTCTTTGTCAGGGATAAGACGGATTATCAAATCATTGCCTAACAAAAGATTAATCCATAAATAAATTTTGGTTCCAAACAAGAGAATCAAGATGATTAGGATTATAATTGAAATGAGCATCAGGATTCTTCTATGGGATTTAGGAGGTTCCTCTTTTTCGGACTTCTTCATAGTATAATCTATAATATATGATTAATACCATATAAAAAAGTATCTTAACTAGAATAGAAACTTTCCTTTTATCTAAATCCTTTTTTTAATCTTTCAAGAGCTCTCCGCTCCTCATCAAGCTTATGCTCTGCTTCTTTGATTGCCCTTCTTTTATTAAGAATCTCATTGATTCGGTCGATTTCCTCTTTTGCTACCTTTAGTCTTTTTTCTGCTTCTTCAATGTCTTCTGGTTCGGATTCCTTTGTTAAATGGCTTAGTTTGGTGACTTTGAAATCCCCGTTAGTTTTAAGCTTTCTTTTTCCTTTTCTTTTGATTAAAAAGATTATAATAACTACCACGACGATTATGACTCCTAATCCTATCAAAGAATAGATTATAACTTTTTTAGCTGTTGGAGAAAGATTAGTCAAGCTTCCAATTGAAAAACCTGTTAAAAAACCTGTTTTGTTTGTATTATCTTCTGGAGAGGGCGTTGGAGAAGGGCTGACTGCGGGAGTGGGAGTCGGAGTGAGGGATAAATTTTGAGAAGGAGTGGGAGTAGGGGTAGGTGTTGGAGAAGGTGATGGCTTAGGAGTTGGCAGAGGAGTATCTAACAAATCAATAACTATGGGACTAGCAGTCTGAACAATAACGTTGTATAATTCTTTTTCCTTAACTATTTTTCCATTAACCCTTACTATAATCCCTATATTGACCTTTGCGGTACCTGAAGTAAATTCTACATTGGTTTGTCCGGAACTTCCAATGTCTGCAGTAAGGTATGAATATACTGAAGATTCATTATTCTGAGGATTTAATACATTAATGGTTAGATTATAACCTGGCTTTCCCTTTATTGTAAGAGTTGTTGCATTAGTAAATACCGGTATTAATAACAAAAGTATTAAAGTTAAAAATAATATTTTCTTACGCATTTTAATTGGAATAATTGATTATTTATAAATATTTTTATAGCTTAAAAATTGTAAAAAATTTTAAATGTTAATTGTTATAGTTACCTGATCTGTTTCAACAACCGGTTTTAAAAGTTCTCTGCCTTTTTTATGGGCAGAAATAAGTTCAATGAATCCAAATTTTTCTAAAATTTTAATATCTTGCCTCACCGCCTTAAAATCCCGGCCCAAAAGCTTTGCTAATTCATATATGGAATTTGGCTGTTTTGTTTTTGCAATATGCAATAATCTTGCTTTTTCATTGCTTAATAATTGCCTTAGATTAGCAATATCTGAATTTTTTTTGCTTCCTTGAATCTTATTTAATAAAAAAGAAAAACCTCCGGATTTCTCCGACAAAGTTATGGAAATGTTTTTAGTTTGCTTAGCCATTTTTATATTATACATTTAAAAATGAGTAATACTATATAAATATTTACATATATCTAGAATGTATATTTTACAGATAGGTATTTAAATTTTACATATATGTTATAAAAAAAGAGGCATCCTTAAAAATATTGGCAAAGTTTAATTTTTACATAAGATAAAATTTTATGATTACATAGAAAGATTTATAAATAAAACCTCAAAAAACATAAAAAGTAAAGGAAAACCTGATTAGATTTTAGAAAGCTTTTTAAACCAAAAAAATCTTTGATAAAAGTTGCTTAATAATATTAAGCAATAAAAACTGGCCAGATAATACAGAATTTTCTAATAGAGACTACAGAGAAGAGGTGTCTTAAAAAAAAGTTTAAGACTCATCTTGATTATTTATGAAAGGAGGTTAAAAAGAATGAAATTTAATTATAGAAAAATAGCTTCAATATTCGCAAGCGCTGTTATGTTAACAAGCACTATCGGTTTTGCTGCTGCAGCAAATTATCCAAGCCCATTCTCAAGTGGTGCGGCTGTTGTTTATGGAATTAGTGCTGCAAATACAGATGTCATGGCTGCTGTTGATGTTTATGCTAATTTAAAAGGAAGCACAACTGCAACTGAAGGCACTACTGTTAGTTCAACTGGAGGAGACTCTACTGAATTATCTACATCTGCTAGAAAATTATACTATGCAGATACGATAAATGCTGCAAAAAGTTCATTATCAGCTACTGAATTGCCAAGTGTATTAAGTAATTCTAAGTTCACAGATTTATCTGGAACTCAGTATTCTTATACCCAGACAATAGCAATCGGCCCTGCTGCAATCAAATTTGGAAGCAGTGGAGGAGATTTGGCTGATCCTGAATTATATATTGATGGTGGAAACAACGGAGCATTGACAAATGGATGGTTGTACAACTATACATTAAGTCTTTCAAAAAATCTTAATGTTTCAGATGCAACAAATGTTCAAGGACAAAAAATAAACATCCTTGGAATTGATTATGTAATTGGAGCTAGTTCAGACAATAACACTCTTTACTTATATGGTTCAGGTGAAACTGCAACTGTAATCGGTGGAGAGGAGACAAAAGTCACTATTGCTGGAACAGAACATACTGTTGAGCTTGTCACAACTTCAAGTTCCACTTCGGGAACATTAAAAGTTGATGGAGTAAGCAAATCAGTTGTTGAAGGAAGCAGTTATGCATTTGCAGGAAATTTGAACATCTATGTAAAAGATGTCATACATCCATCTTATGCAGGAGATCTTAGACAAGCTGAATTAATAATCGGCTCAAATACTCTTTTGTTGGATAATGGTCTTACAGTAAAACAAGGTGCTGATCAAACGTCAGTTAAAACAACTTTGGCAACTGTAACTGCATCTGGAAACGGACAAATTTCTGGTTTTTCAGTTGCTATTGCACCTTCAAAAACACAGTTGGACTCTATTAAAATAGGAGAATCATTCACAGACCCTGTGTTTGGTGGAATGAAGATACAGTTCGCTGATGTTGTGCCTGAATTAACCGATACTGCAAGACAGAAAGTTGTTGTGAATTCTGATAACAATCAGTATATCTATGCAACATTCACAAGCGCAAGAGCTGGTGAAACTGGTGAGAAAAAACTTACAATTGCATATGATAATGATACTTCAACTTCGGCAGTTAGTCCTAAATTAGCTTGGACAACAAGCGTAAATACAAATGGAAAGGGACAAATTCATGTTTTGGAGGGAGAACCTTCATTGCAAAATGATTGGATTGTTGTAAACCAAGGAGATGCTGGAACTATACTTAGTGTTGATGATATCAGCATTAATACAGCAACAGAAGGTACTGTTACTCTCAGTGATGTTATAACAGGAGAATCTCAAAAAATAACTTTGACTAATACCAGTTCTATATATCAGAAAAGTGGAGTCAATTTCTTTGGCGGAAATGGATATACAATTATGTCCAATGATGCTGGAACTGTGGTTAATATAACCTGGAGTACTGCTGGAACAAGAACACTTTTCCCAAGAATCAAACTTAAGGGTGGTGGATGGATAGCATTTTTACAACAAACAACTGTTAGTAATGCTTCAAGTGTTATTTTCCCAGACGGTTTGACAACAATTGCAACAACAGGAGAAACTTATCTTAATAATACCCCTTCTAGAATTGTAAATGGTATTAATTGGAGTATCAATCCTGTGAACAATGCTGTTCATGCAATACTAAATCCATTATGTAACTTTACTAGTACATTAGGACCTGCTGTATTGATAGTTGAACCAAAGAGATGGAACGATGCAAGTTACGGTAACTTTATCTGCGTTCCTTTGACAACAGTCGGAAGTACAACTGTTGTAGCTAATCCTGCTCAGGCAGTTTTAAATGGTACAAATTCTGGATTTGTTGCATTGACTTCAAATACATATAGATCTCAAGCTGTAGATCAATTTGGTGCATTTATAGACGACCTTAGAGATACAACTGGATATAGAACTGAAACAATAACCTATCCTGCATCACAAATGTATGCAGATGTATTGTTTACAGCAGAGGCTACTACAGTAACCCCTGGAACAACAGGAACTGCTTCTGGCGGAACAATTGCTATTGTAAAAGATACAGAGGTAAGCTCTGTTTCTGATAAGAACTTGGTAGTTATTGGTGGAAGTTGCATTAATGCAGCTGCTGCTAAAATTTTAGGCAGCGATACACCATTATGTGCTGACGCATTCACTGAAAAAACAACAGTTGGTGCTGGACAATACATAATAAAGACTGTTGAGTCTCCTTATAATGCAGAAAAAATAGCAATGTTGGTAGCAGGTTATAATGCTGCTGACACTGAAACTGCTGTTGCTAAGTTATTGACTGGTGTTTCAAGTGATATTGGAGAGAAAGTCTATCCTGAAGTTAGCGCTTAAGGTTAAAAATTAATCGTTAATTTTTTCTTTTTTTCTTTTTTTATTATTTTTTAGTTTTTGTTTATTAAAAGCTAAATATTTTTAAATTTAGATTTTGTTGGCTTTTTCATGGGAATAAGCCTTTGCATGGTCGTTAAAAACGAAGGTAAAAATCTGCCTGAATTTTTTGATAATATTAAAGAGCTGGTTGATGAGATAATACTGGTTGATACAGGTTCAGATGATGACACTATTGAGATAGCTGAAAAATACAAATGCACCATATTCAAAATAGAGCAGAGGGAAAATTGGATAATTGAAGCAAGGAATCTTTCTTTGGAAAAGGCTTCAAAAGAATGGATTCTGGTTTTAGATGCGGATGAAAGAATATCTAAAAAAGATTTTGAAAGATTAAAAAAACTTTCAGAGAATGAGGAATTTACTGGATATTATTTAATTCAAAGACAATACACAAATAAAATAGGCGAAGCTGGCTGGATATCCTCGAAAAATGATAGCTATGAAGAAAGCAAGATTGCAAACGGCTGGCATGAAAATCCAATACTTCGTTTTTTTAAGAATGATAAAAGAATAAGATATGAGGGAATGCCTCATGATATTGTTGATAAAAGTGTAAAAAAGATAGGAAAAACCTGTCTTACAGACATACCAATACATCACTTTGGAGATATGAATCGAGAAGAACAGAATAAACCTGAAAGAAATATAAAATTTCTTCAAAGAACCTTGGAAGGAGAGAGTGAGGAAAGATATTTTATTTTATTCCAGCTTGCTTCTGAATTACTTGGAAAAGGACAAATCGAAGAAGCAATTGAACATCTTGAAGAATCTTTAAAACTTAATCCAGATTATTATCTAACTTTTCTTAATCTTGGCGGGGCATATATAAAACTTAAAAGAGTGGATGATGCTGAAAGAATTTTATTAAGAGCATTAAAAATAAAACAAACTTCAGAGGTTTATAACAATCTGGGTATTATATACTCCGAGAGAAATGAATTAAACAGAGCATTGAAAAAATTTGAAAAAGCTTTGGAATTGAATCCAAATTCTGCAGATGCTTATTTTAATATTGGAATAATATACCTTAAGAATGGAAAAGAAAAAACTTCAATCCCTTATTTTAAAAAGGCTATAGAATTAAATCCAGGGTATGCAAATAAAGTTAGATTAAGCTAGAACTTTGATAGAAAAACTATTTAAACTATCTTCTTTTAAGATTTTTACTATTAAAATTGAGAGTTAAATTAAATGGAAGAGGATAAAAAATTTTTCTTGAAATATTACCAAGAATTGTCTGCTCAAATTACAAACATAGATAGTGAGCAATTAGAGAAAGCCATAGATATTCTAAGGAAAGCTAAAAATAATGGAAATACAATATATATTTGTGGCAATGGCGGAAGTGCATCAACCTCCGAGCATTGGGCAAATGATTTAATGAAAATAGCAGGAGTAAAAGCACAATCATTAACAACTCTTCCGCTAATAACTGCCTATGGAAATGATATCAGTTACGAGTCCATATTTGTTGAGCAATTAAAAATATTAATGAAAGAGGGGGATGTAGTAATTGGAATTACTGGAAGCGGTAATTCACCAAACATTGTAAGTGCGTTGGGCTATGCTTTGCAAAATGGAGGAATTCCTTTGGCAATATTAGGATTTAACGGGGGTAAAATAATAAACATGAATGTGCCTTTTATCTTGATAAAAAGCAGAGATTATGGTATTATTGAAGATATGCACCTGAGCCTAGGGCATGTCTTTGCAAAGATACTTGGCGGTAAAGATGTGGTGGTTGAAATTAATTAGATTAAGAAAAGATATTTAAACCATATTTTTTTAGGATTTTCTATGATAAAAAACATAATAACTAGAGAAGAGCAGTCTAAAAAAACCAAAAGAAATCAACTCATTATAGGAATTATTCTTATTCTTCTAATGACATTAAGCACAGTAGGTTATGCTTTAAGTACAGGAAATAGCAATGAAAATAGTGCTGATAAAATTAAGTATAATGGAGTTAATTTTGTTAAAAATTCAGAATATTGGTATTTTACCTTAAATGGTCAGGAATTTGCAACCAGATATAACCCGCTAGAAGTTAAAAATGCCTCTCTAGGATTGGTCTATTTGAAATTAGCTGATTACTCAAACGAACCCTTATATTTTGTTGGTGATTTCCCAGATGCAAGTTATGAACTAAAGAGAAATCTTTATCCATTTGCATTAAGAATACAAGACGCTTGCATAACGGGTGTTAATTGTTCAATGGAAAATCTTCCTATTAAGGATTGCTATTCAGACAATATTATTATATTAAAAGAACCTATAAAAGGAGATAAAGAAAGAATTAATCAGGAAAATAAGTGTTTGTTTATAAATGCAAATCTTGAAAATCAGACTATCTATGCTGATGCATTTTTGTTCAAGATTCTTGGAATAAACTGAATATAATAATATTTAAAAAGCATTTTTATTATTCTCATAATATGGCTAAAAAAGGAAGCAAAAAAGAAGAAGCAAAAAAAAATGTAATTGAAAATACCGAAGTTAAAGATAATGCTCTGGGTGAGAACACTAGTAAAGAAAATGTTAACTTAACTAATAATACAGAACTAAAAGAAATTCAAAACCCTCCTGAAACTGCAAAAAGGCAAAACAAGCAGGTGGTTTGGGCGATTGTTCTAATGGTTTTAGTGATACTAATAATTTTATTGACTCCTTATATCATGAAGAATTACGTGAATAAGTTTACCTACATAGATTTGGATTTCTATAAGACCAAGATGGGAGACATAACCTTTTATTCAACTAATATACCCTTGACTGACAAAAACATGAACTTAATTTCAGAATATCCTTTAAATTTAAGAAATGATCCAAGAAAACTAGATGAAATACCCTATAAATTCCCTGCTGAAGATTCTATAATCAATGATGACAATAATGACTCTTCACAGATTATCTTTAAAAAATCTCAGACAGTTTATATTTCAATACAAGCTGATGCTCCTAAATGCGAGGATAATCTAATTGCAGTTGTTGGATTCACACAATTTTTAAAAGAATTTGCAAATATGAGCATAAAAGCTGCAACAGATGATAAGGATTATGCAAATGAAACTGGATATCCTTATGTAACCTGTAACAATTATCCTACCAACACAGTCATACATCTAGTAAGTGGAAATTCCACTGAACTTATAAAATTGGATCAAGATTGCTATCAGTTAATTTACAAGGACTGTGAAATAACGCAGATAACTGAAAGATTCATGCTTGAAATCCTAAGAGGTTACATGCAGGAATTCATGAAATATTTTAACAGATACGGGATTCTTGGATGGAAGAGTTGAATCTTATTTTACAATTAGTTTTCTTAGTTCTTAATAAATTTTATTACAGAAACAATATCTGAATAAACTGGAATCTCTTTTATTGCGAATATTTTTGCGGTCAGGAACCAAATTCCGACGACAAAAATAGTGCTTAAGAAATACCAGGTTAATCTATGGGTTAGTTCAAAAAATAGGAAATTATTATAGTAAAGTATTGATAAAAAGGAAATTCTTAAAATATTGATTATGAACAATAATAAAAATGAAAATAATATGGAAAGAATCCTTTTCTTGATTTTCATTGAAGTGGTTAGATTCAAAATTAATAGCAGAATATAAGCCGATCCTGCTATGCATGCAGGGATTATTTCAATCAGGACTCCTGAATTTATTATGATTGTCATTTGATTTATAAAAACTGAATTAAAAAATAATTTTAATATTTCAGCTGAAAAAAATAGAGTCATATCTGTCAAGAATCTGTAAAGTAATGGAAGCGCTAAGACCAAAAGAAGCAGAATAAGATATCTTATTAATAGGTTCAGTATGAATCTTAGTTTTTTATTCTCTTTTTTCATTATCTATAATAAAAGAAATTTATTTAAATATTTAATCCTAAACTTTAATATGAAAAAAAGAGGAAATGGTAAGATTTATGCTCAAAATCATAAAGAATTTAGGTATAAATTTCTGATAATCTTATTAATTTTTATAATTCTTATCATAATCTCCTTCTTCTTTGACGCAGATATAAGCAGATTTGTTGCTAAATTTAGAAATCTTTATCTGGATTATTTTTTAATGGGGATAACCCTCATAGTAAATAATCTAGTCATTTTATGTTTATTCAGCTTGTTTTTATTTTATATTAAGCCTAAACGAAGATGGATAGTTCCGTTATGGATTTCCATAGGGTTGTCATATTTGATTAATATAATAATTAAAGTAGTAATACACAGACCTCGACCATTTCAAGATGGTATCACACCCCTGATTGGTGCTTCTTTGTATCTTATTAGAGATGCAATGTATCTTTGGGATTTTTCTTTTCCCTCAGGGCATGCAGTTCTTGTCTTTGCAGTTCTTCCAATATTAAACAAAGAATTTAAGATATTTAGATGGATTTGGCTCGCATTTGCAGTATTAGTCTGTTTTTCAAGGCTGTATTTTGGAATGCATTATCTTTCAGATGTTCTTGCCGGAGCAGTTATAGGATATTCAATCGGCTTGCTGATGATAAAGATTGAAGAAAAATATAGATTTGGCAAGAAGATTATTGAGAAGCTGAAACTTGATTAATTATTTGGGCATATGCTCTCTTACTTTTGAAACTAAATCCCTAGGTTTTAAGGTATATAAATCTAGATAATCTACTGCTCCAGCTTCTAAACATCTTTCTTGAGTATTTCCTGCAACATCATCATTTATTCTTTGATACATCCCTGTTGCAATAACTGTAGATTTATTAGCAGAGGCTTCCCTTATCCTAGAGATTACTTCAAATCCTGGCTCTCGGGGATTTATTTCTATCTCTAAATCAACTAAGACCAAAGGGTAAGTAATTACTTGAAAATCCCGAAGTGCAGTATCTAATCCTGTAAAAATACGGGTATCAAATCCTGCCTGATCCAAGGCTTTTAAATAATCTTTATAAAAATCTCTTTCAGGACTTAACCAAGGAATTACAATTTTAGACATTTTAAGAATCTAGATCATAAAAAGTTTAAATAAATTCTTACTGATATTCATCTCTCTTAGGAGAAAGCATTCTTCTGATAACAACGATTATTGCTATTATCAATATGATATTAACCAAAACTATAAGATAAATGAACCAGTTTGCCTTTATATGTTCTGCAAAAGCCTGACTGCCTGCACCAGAACTTACTATTGAAAGTGCAACTTTCTGTTCAGTTGTTTTTGCTCCATAAACAGCTTTAACTGTGAATTCTTTATCTCCTTCTGCAGTTGGATCTAAAGTAAGGACGATGCTGACATCTTTTGAATCTCCAGGTGCCAAAGTTATTTTTTGAGGAGTAACTGAAACCAAACTAGACCAAGCAGTATTTCCTGAAACTGAAATAGTGTATTCAGTTTCAACAGAACCTGTGTTCTTTAGATTAGCATTGATAATAATTTGTTTTCCTGCAACTGCTTCTGGCGTTTCAGAATCTAACTCTGCAGTTATTCTTGCATTTGCAGTATCGGTTACAGTTGTTTTGCAATTACCTTGAATAACTATCGGCTGTATTATTTTATCAGAGCCAATAGAATAGGTTTCATCATCAGAATCGTAATCGTACCAAACTCTGAATTCTAAATCATAACTTTTCTCTTTTACTGATTCTGGAACATCAAATTCAAAGTCAACAGGAGAAGAATCTCCTTGGTCAAAGTCCTCTCTTATAACCTGTTCCAAATTAATCCCTAAATCCTTATTGTAAAGAGTAACTTTAACTTGATCCTCATAGTCAGTGTCTCCTATGTTAACAACATTTCCTGAAATCTGAACTTTGTCTCCGCATTGAGCTGGTGAAGGAGTAATTATTATATTATCAACAACTAATTGTTTGTTTTCATCTGTTTCTCTTGCTCCGGTTATTGCTTCATAATAAGTATTGCTAAGAGCAGAAGATTGTGAAACGCATAAAGTATTTTCGTCTTTATATGTTTTTACAACAAGCTTGTAATTTTCTTCCTTAAAATCAACCGGAACTTTAAATGTAAAAGAAGCTTTTTTGTCATCTCCTTCATCAATGCTTCCAAGTTTTATTTTTTTATTATTCAAATCATCAAGATTGTTCACAATGTTTTTTCCATTGACATCATATAATCCAAATTCTACATAAACGCTGCTTATTTTTTCAGTTCCCTCATTAGTTACTTCAACATCAACAGTTATCTCATCCAAAGGGCTCCATTCAGTATCATCACCATCATTATTGCTTACCTGAAAATCAGTGATTGATAAATCGGTGCCATTCTCTCCATATTTACAGAAAGTCTTCAAAAAGTTTAAAGAAACTTTTTCTGTCTCATTTAAAGAAGAATTAACTGGATCTATTGCAAAAAGGGTTATATCTGGAAAAGTATAAGTTTTAATATCAAAGACAAAGCCAGAATCAACAACAACATTTGCGTTTATTCTTTGTGTTGCCCCAGAATTCATATCCAAAGAATTCAAGCTTGATGGATCAAGAGTAACGGTCAGGTAATGATTTTTTCCATCATTTATCTGTAGTACTGGATTAGACATTGTTAATTTTGAATTAGAATTTGCATTGACATTAAAATAAGTCTGGCTGTTTGATACAGAAAAGACCGGACCTTTGTTAACACTGATTAAATCTGCAGCATTAACTAAAGCTAAAGATAAAATTACCGTCAATAAAAGTGGCAGTATTATTTTTGATTTCATTTTTGTTATGATTTTGGAGTTATGACACCTTTATAAACTTTGCTATTTTGAAAAATATATAATAAAATAGTGAAAATTAATCAAAAAAGAGTAATAAATAAAATACTTCCCTATTCATATTATAAATCTTTATCGTCGAGAATTATTTTCAAAATTCTCAATTTAAGATTTGTTACTACCTAAAAAATTGAAAATAAAAACATTTATAATGACTGATTTCTTATTAATTTTAATAAAGGAGGTGTCGAATGGCTAAAGGACTAAAAGGAAAATCTCTCGGTGCTTGGATTTTTTTAATTGGTGTTATACTTGCAGTAATTCTAGGTTTGTTTGGTACAACACAGTTCATTATGAACATTCAAGACATAATCTTAGTAATATTGCTTATTGCTGGATTAGTTATTGGTTTCATGAATGTGACTGGCGGAGAAACGCAAAAGTTTTTGTTAGCTAGCGTGGTTTTAGTTATTGTCTCTGTTATGGCAGAAGGAGCAATACCTGGAAATTTCATCGGAGGTTTTATAACAGCAATTCTAAAGAACCTACTCGCGTTAATTGTCCCTGCGACAATAGTAGTAGCATTAAAATCAATTTTTGTTGTTGCTAAGAATTAAACCCTTTTATTTTTTGTTTTTTATTTATTATTTCTTTTTCTTTTTTATTGATTACTGAGAAGTATGAAATAGAGATTAAATCTTTATCTCGTGGATATTAACAATATTATTAGAATCCAAAGCCAAGCCTGGACAGGCAGTATTTATCCAGGAATCTATATTAAAGTTCTCTAATTCTCCTATATTAATATTATTGGACATAAAAACATATGCTTGCTTGCCCTTTTTTTTAAGCTTCTCCTTTAATGTAATTGCTTGTTTAAGATTTTCCTGGCCCAGTTTTGTTGAAACTAATATACCAATTTTTTCTGCATTTAGAAACTTCATTAAGGCACTTTTTCGCTGAATTTTTAATCTTTCTATCTCTTCTCCATTAACTCGTATTATTTTATTATTCTCTAAAAGATAAATTTCTGGAGCTTGCAGATATAGGTTGGTTGCATGAAACCTGCCGGTTCCTATTAATAATACGGGCTCTTTTGTCTTAATCTTAGAACATCCTAGGACCTGCTTAAAATTAGTTATCTTAATATTATTAGATTCCAAAAGAATTTTCATAGATTTTGCTAAATCCTTGTATTGGATAGAATAGGCAAGAAATAGCCTTCTTGGCAGCTTTTTAATCTCATTTATCGGAAGATTTAATTCCAAATTCTTTAGCTTTGATTCTATATATAATAACTTCATTAACAAGAAAAGAAAAAAGGGTTTAAAAATTATATCAAAATTTATGGTTTGAAAATTTAAAGAACTTTCCTAATAATCCTTGTATTCCTTATGCTCTCCGGTTTGCGGTTGAGATATTGCGGGAGCCTTGTAAATCTCAGCAAATTGAGGGGTAACAATTATGATGTTTTCTCCAAATCCTGCAATGCTGCCTTCAAGTGCATCGGTTGTTTTCTTTATTTTTGAAATCGCTCTTTTGAGTTCAATAACATCTTTTGACCTTAATTGTTTAATGTCAATAACTGCGATTGTATATCCCTCTCTTAATGAATTAAGAATTGGATTTATATCCTCAAAAGTCTTAAGAACAAAGGGTCTTACAAGAACCCTTGATTTTTTAGGTTCTTTACCTAAGTCTATTTCTATATACTCTGGATTGTCAGAATCCCCTCCTGAAAATACCTTTTTTAGTTTATTAAAAACCATGATAGATTCTTATTTTAATTAGTTTATAAAGATTTCTGTGGTAATGTATTATTTGATTTTTTTCATCACATCATCCCTTAATTCATCTATTTTTTTTGTCAATTCGGATTCCTGTTTTTCAATAGATTTTAATCTTATAGATAAATGTTCTGATTTTTGTTTTAATTCCTTAAGAATTTTTTCAGAGTCTGTTTTAATCATTACTGATCCTACAATCTTGAATACCTCGTCCTTTGATTTTGAAACTTCTTCAATTGCGTTCCCAGTTTCATTGGACTCAAACTGAAAGGCCTGTTTTTGCATCAATAGATTCTGTAGAGTATGTTCATAGGATTGAATTTCCTGAATTTTTTCCTGGGTTTCTTTATCCAATTCCATATTCAAAGTAAGAAGAAAATTTTATTTTATTTTTAAACGGCTTTTATTTTAACAACAAATTTTCTTGGTTTGTAAAATATTTTAGAACCGCAATTAGAGCAAAGGAATTTCTTTTGTAAAATCGAATGGGTTGTTTTTTTTCCGCATTTGAAACATTTATAGGTTGCCATGATATTTGTTATTTTTGATGTTATTTAAATCTTTAGATTTACTCCTCCTTCTTTGGAATATAAAAGGTATTTGAGGCAAATTTTTTTCCGCATTTTTTGCACTGCCAGATTCCCTTAGATAATCTTTTTGCAACACCACTGCAAAAAAGGCAGTTTTGTTTTTTTCTTTGAACAGACTCTATTTCAGCTATTTTAGTCCTAACACTACGACCATATCTTGCTCCAAATCTTCCTGCAGCCTTGACTTTTTTAGTCTTTACCATTAAGTTTAGTGTAAAAAAGGGTTTAAAAAACTATGCTAGAATCTTCTATTTATCCCCCATTAGCTTTTGTAAAGCATTTTTTGTCCATCTGATCAATTCATATTTTTCCAAATCTTTTATATCAACTAATTTTATTTCAATGATATCGTTTTTAAAATCCACTAATTCCTTTTTTTGATTAAGATTTTTTAAAGAAGCTTGAAACACCATCAACAAAGTTTCAAAATATTTATCAATATCCGGACCATAAAAAAAATTATTTTCAAAATATATGGGATTTTTAGAAATTTTCTCTATCTCATAACCGCTTTCTTCTAAAACCTCTCTCTTTAAGCCCCCTTCAACGGTTTCTCCTAATTCTATACCTCCTCCGGGAAGTTCCCATTTGCCGTGCAATTGCGACTTGGTTAATAAAATCTTATTATTCCAAACTACAAATGCGTACGCAGAGGGTCTCCAAGAAAAAGTTTTACCCTTGGGTAATTCATATTCTTTATTATCCCAATCACATTTAAATTTCATCTAAAATGGGGATGCCCAGATTTGAACTGGGGTCGCAAGGTCCCAAACCTCGTATACTAACCAGGCTATACTACATCCCCTTAAAGATTCTAAAAAAAAGATGTTTATAAAACTAATTATTAATGCTCATGCCCGCATTTGCATTTACCATCATGCTTATGGGTATGTTCATTTTTCTGAATCTCATCTATCATCCTCTGCATTTCCTCTTGCAATTCCTCCAATCTCTCAAGGATTTGAACTCTTGCGCTAGTTAATTTTTCCATTTGTTCTGAAATAAGTTTTTTTGTTTCAGGTATCGATTTTTTAACAAAAGTTTTATTACCGACTTCAACAATTAGGGTCTTGTCCTTGATCTCAACAGGTATGAATATTTTTCTCCCAAGATTCGCCAGCATTTCCTTTGAATCTTTTTCAGATATTTTTTCCAAAGTTTCTTCTATTTCCTT
>JAQTOY010000010.1 GCA_028713045.1 Candidatus Nanoarchaeia archaeon | reverse complement strand
CTGGACAGTTTGCAGATTAGATGAAGAAATGGCCCAAATTATTAATTCTTAAATATACTCAAATTAATTATAATCATATTAATTCTAAAACCAAATTTATAAAAAGGTACTTAATTAGGCTATTATGTATCTTTTTGTTTGCGGGGGTGCCAGAGCGGTCAAATGGGACAGCTTAAGGAGCTGTTGGCTTAGTGCCTTCGAAGGTTCAAATCCTTCCTCCCGCATAAATTATGGAAGATTCGAATGTTTTTTGAATGGGATAAGGATTTGCAAACCAAATCTTTATAAACCATCAATCTATCAAAGTTTATCCTGCGAGTTTAAATCGCGCATAGCGGGAAAACATTTTTTCTGCTAATTATATTCAATGGAAATAAGCAATACATTAATAAAACACCGGGAAAAAAGGAAAACCAATTCGGCTTTAGTTGAAACCATAGAAATTGCAAGAAAAAAGGGACTCTTGGAATTGGCTAAAAGGTTATCAGGGCCTACAAGAAAACAAACAAAAATAAATATTGGGGAGCTTTCAAGGTTAAAGGAAAAGGATTTGATGGTTGTTGGAAAAGTTTTAGGGGAAGGTGAAATTGAACATAAACTAAAAATATCTGCGCTAGCTTTTTCAAAACAGGCAATGGAAAAATTAAAAAAAGCTGGATGCGAGATTAAGATTATAAAGGAAGAAATTGAAAAAAATCCTAAACTTGAAGGGGTAAAGATTATTTGAAAATGGAAAACAAACAAATTATAATAAATGGAGAAAATGCAGTATTTGGAAGATTATGTAGCTATGCTGCAAAACAAGCTTTGCAGGGAAATGAGATTATAATACTTAACTCTGAAAAAACTATCATAACTGGAAATAAGAAAAATGTTTTAGATAAATATGGACAAAGGAAAACTCGAGGTGGAGCGTCTCAGAAAGGACCTAATTATCCTCGAGAACCTCGCATGATTCTTAAAAGAGGAATAAGGGGGATGCTTCCAGATTACAGATGGGGTGAAGGAAGGGAGGCATTAAAAAGAATTAGATGCTATGAAGGAGTTCCTTCTGAGTTCAAAAACAAGGAAACCTTAAATCTAGGAGAATCAAATAAAACAAAATTTATTAAATTAAAGGAAATCTCGAGACTAATATGATGAGCATAAAAAAATCAATAATGGTTGGCGGAAAGAGAAAAACAGCGATAGCAAAAGCGCTTATTACAGAAGGAAACGGAAAAGTTTTAGTCAATAAAATCCCCTATGAAAATCTTGATTTTTTTAAAAAACTTATAATACAAGAACCAATTGAAATAACTAAAAGAGTTTTAGGCAATTTTAATTTTGATATAGCGGTAAATATAAAAGGCGGTGGAACAGAAGCTCAGACAGAAGTGTCTAGATTAGCTATTGCAAGAGCTCTCGTCAAATTCACTAATTCTGAAGAATTAAAAAGGGCTTTTGCTAGATATGATAAAAACCTGCTTGTCGCAGACACAAGAAGAAAAGAGGCCTATAAACCTGGAGATTCAAAGGCTAGAAGAAAAAGACAGAAGTCATTCAGGTAAGTTTATTAATTGAGTCCTCTTTAAAAAATTAATATAAAAGAGGTCAAATTTAATACTTATGTTTGAAAATATTTTTAATATATTAAATACTTCAGAAAGCTATGCGACTGAGGCTTTGAATAATTCAAGCATATTGATTGGGCTTGTTGTTTATGTAGGGTTTATCTTAGTATATTCGGGATTTTTTTGGAGTTTTAACAAAATAATTTCAAAAAAAGATTTTCATATTGGTTTTATTCAGAATTATTTTGATCAAAAAAATGAGAATTTTGGAAAAATTGGGAGAGGAATTTTAAAATTCATAAAGTATATTATAATATTTCCGGTTATAATACTATTCTGGTTTGTTGTATTTGCGGGATTTCTCTTTTTTCTTTCAAAGAACAATAATGTTTCTGGAATTCTTTTGATAAGCGCATCCATGATTATTGCAATAAGAATTTTTGCATTTTCGCAGGAAGACCTATCAAGAAATATTGCAAAGATAATTCCATTTACACTATTGGCATTGTTTATAATAAATCCAAGTTTTTCGGATTTAACTGGATTTTTGGAGAAATTTTCAGTAATTAAGGATCTGATAAATAATTCTTTGGATTTGATGATTTTTATTTTTATAGCAGAAATAGTTCTGAGGATTTTAAATCAGACTTCAAAATTCTTGAGAACCTTTAATGAAAAAAAGAGTGAACTGGCTTCGGTAAAAAGAGTTATCCGGAAAACCCGAAAATATTAGGGTTTGATAATTATACTCTATCAAGATGCATATTGAAAGTTAAACATTTTAACTTCCAAGAATAATATTCTATTTAGATACATATTGAAAGTTAAAGTCTAACACCCTAATATCGGGAGATAATAAATAAACTTTGTCTGTCTTGCTTCTCAATCCCCGGTAGATCCTCTGCAATAGCTCTCTTTTTGCCTTGTCCATATAAAAACCCATAAAATAAAAGGGCTTATTTTTTTTAAGTATTTTCCAGAAAATTTCAGAGATATTTGGGTAAGGAAATCTTGTTATAACAATGCTGTTACAGGTGTCTCCAGGAAAATCTATCCCTCGGTTGCATTTGGTGGTAAATAAAATGTCTGATTTTTTATCCTTAAAATCTTTTATTCTCCTTCCAAAAGGGTCATTTTTTTGTTCATTAATCAGCTGTTCTTGCGTTGGAAGATTTTCTAAATTAAGGCTGATTTTTTCTCTTTCATTTGGCAAATCTGAAAAACTGTTTACATGAACTAAAATTGGCTTTTTTGCACAGGATATGCATTTTGAAAGTGATTTTAGGTACTGTTCCCTTGTTGTCCTCCCTTTTTTGAAACTTTCATAACTACAATCCAATTCGTATCCATATCTGCAAGGTATTAATTCTCCCTGATGATCTGTCTCTGCCTCGATTATTTTGAATTTTTCCAAACCAAAAATATTTTTCAGAACATTTTCAGAATGAATTGTTCCGGACATTAAGACAAAAACTTTGTTTTTTTCAACCAGCTCCTTGAATCTTTTTTCAAGATTGGTTGTTACAAGATTGATTATAATGTCATTTTCTTTCTTGCTTATTGAAAAAAAGGTTTCGTCAATGAAATCTTCAAATATTTTTGCAACCTTGTAAAGATGATTGGTATAATTTAATTCTTCGTCCAGTTCATCAATCAGTCCGGGATTATTAAGGATTATCTGCAATAATTCTTCAACGAATGTATTTTTAAGTTCAAAGATTCCCTCGGAATCTTTTAATTGATTTGAAGATTTTATTGCGTTGATAGTGTCTATTAATTCGTTTATGGACTCAATAATTAGGGGATTTTTTGAATAGATACTATTGATTGAAAATAATAATCTGTTTAAATTTATCTGCTCTTCATTAGAGAAATTATCCAAAAAATCATCGCATTCATCAATAACCTCCAATTCTGTT
Organism: Candidatus Nanoarchaeia archaeon; assembly: GCA_028713045.1. Taxonomy (GTDB): domain Archaea; phylum Nanobdellota; class Nanobdellia; order Pacearchaeales; family GW2011-AR1; genus ARS1285. The sequence continues at coordinate 23,116 of JAQTOY010000010.1, read as the reverse complement.
GCCGGTTTCCTGTTAAGAATAGACTCAACAAGGTATTTTGCGCTGTTAAAGATTATAACGTCTGAATCATTATAAGATTCATATTGTTCATAATAAACGCATCCCTTTGTCCGCAGGTATATGGAAAATTTTCTATTATTCAATCCAGAATAAGTTATCTTTTTGGAATCCTTGAACTTTCTTAATTCTATTTCCTCGGGAATAATCGGACACCAATATGGGCAAACCGGAGCTATGGTCATTCGTCTTATGTCTTTTATTGAATCAAAATCAGAAAAATCTACATCCGGATTTTGTTTGATATATTCTTTTAAAATATTAAGATTTTTTTCCTTTATTTCTATTTTGCATGGAAGAAAATTGTTATCGCAAGAGTTTTCGTTTTTTTGAATATCTCGTTTAATAAATGAGGGTGACTCGAAAATTTCATTCAACCTCGAATTTGTTTCTTTTAGTTTTGGTTTGAACAACATTGGATTTTCTTCCAAGAATCTACATTTAAAATTTTTTCTTCCAGCTATTGATGAAATTTTAAGTTTTTTTCCATTGCTAAGGATGTATTTTCTATTTGTATAATCATTTTTATATTGCTCTTGAAGATTTTTTATTGGAACAACAATAGAGGTCCTTCCAAGATGCCTTGCAAGATTTAATGCTATTGCGGATTTCCCAGTTCCGCACTGTCCTTTAATGAAGATTATCTTATAACCTTCTTTGACTGAATCAAGAACTTCTTTTACAATATCTGCTTGAGATTTTCCGTTTGAAAAAATCAAAGGTTTAAGCTCTTTTTCATCTTCATATAAGGACCACATTTTTAACCCTTTTTGAACTCACAGTATTTTCCAAACTCGCACCATCTGCATAAACTGCTTGGAATGGCTGGAAAATCTGTTGTTGATTCTATTTTATTTATCAGACGAATTATCTCTTGTTTTAATTGCTCCAATTGCTCCGGAGTCCTTTTTGAAATCATTTTTTGATTAAAATCAAGAAAATGCCATATCAGATGAACCTCCTCGGCATTAAATTTGTCTTTCACTCCGATAGAGTATAGGGCTAGTTGTTTATCCTTATCAAGATCATCCTGCGACCTTATGCTTCCGGTTTTGTAGTCATGTATTTCAAATATGTTCGATTCTTTATCGTGAACCAATCGGTCAATATATCCTTGAAGGACATACTTTCCATTATTATTCAAATCAATTATGACCTGATGTTCTAGCTCAATCGTATTGTCTGAAAATGGATAATTTTTTACAAAATAGTCGATTATAAACTTAATTCCCTTGTCAAAATAATACTCAAAAGTTAACTGGGGATTTACTATCCGGATGTTTTCTTTAAAATCTTTTTTCCAGGATTTTGCGTAATATTCAATCACGTCTTCAAGCTGAGGAGCTTGTTTTTTAATAACCTGTGAATACATCCATTCAAGAGCTTCGTGGACCTTCCCCCCTAAGTATGCTTCAACAGTATGTTCTATTTCGGGGGTGATTTTTTCAATATATCTAAATTTGAACTTTAAGGGACATTGTTCAAATGTTGAAATCCGTGAATAAGAGTATAGAGTCATTTTCTTTTTTGATTAATTAGTTTAATAAGGAGAATATAAAAGGGTTTCTATGTTTCTTTAATAGCTTTCAACATATTCTAGAGATTTGCTATAAGATTAGGTTTTTAAATCAAAACTGCCTTTATTATCAATGAAAAAAAGGGTGTTTGAGGAGTATCTTGGAATTATCTTTGTGATTATTGGTTTTTTAATCAGCCTTTTTGTTAATTATTTTTGTGAGAAACTTTGTTCTGGATGTCTGTTGGAGCAGGATTATCCTTGTAATTTCTTATTTCTTTTTGCAGGCATAATATTTATTATATCTGGAACTAGTCTTGTTCTGACATCTAAAGAAAAGACAAAGAGTTACAAGAAAAAATAATCACCACTTAAAAATTAAATTTTTCTTTTGTGTAACTACTTTGCAGATTTTCAGTATTTAAAGATAATTTAACTAAAAAACATATTTTTCTATGTAAAATTATATATAAATAAAAATACATTTTATACTCTATAATAGGAGGTTAACATGATATTAGAATTATCTTTTGCTATCGTTGGAGGGGCAAATCTTGGACTTGAAAAATCCTGGGGATTTATACAGAACCTTATGAAGAAATACCCTCATGCAACTTGGAAAAGAATAATTAACTGGAAAAAGGGCCAGGGAAAATATATTGTTGAGATTGATTAGCTTATTTTTTATCTAATTCTAGTTCTACTTAGAGGGTTCTGTCACAAAATTGATTGGTTGACAGGGTTTAAAACTGAAAAATTGTATTCGCAATCAATTTAATCATCAAGACCCAAAATATCCCCTATTGCATCTTCTTCAAAAGAGTCTATTTCCGAATATTTTGCACCATTTCTATTAGCATAATCTTGAAGTAAACTCAATCCTCTGCTAACTTCCTCTTCTTTTTGTTCTGGGCTTATCCCCATACTTTGTTCTAATCTTTTTAGGGCCAATTCCGCTTCTTTCCTTAACCCTTTTGCATTAAGGCCTAATTCATGATCTCCAACGGGTCTTCCCAATAATTTAGCTAAACCCCTCATAAAGAAATCATAAGGCACTATTAATTTGCGTTCAAATATTTGATGCTTTGCAATAACTAAAGGATTCTCAGACTCCCACCAATGGTTATCACCATATTTAGCCATAGTTTTAATAAAACCGCGCCTACATCTAGGAGAAACTTTTCCAAAAGTTCTTTCAATATAAGCATCATAATCTTGATTTGACATTTTTTCTGAACAAGCTCTTAAGGGGCCCTGGTATAGAAAATTAAGAATTCTCTTTAAAAAGATTTGGATTATAAAGAATAGTTAAATTTTAAGAACTCTTCCATAATCCATGTAGATTGCAATGCTCTCTTGCAGTTAAAACATTATCAATGTTTAAACAGAACTCTGCCTCGGGTTTGTCTCCGGGCTTAAGAAATTTCTTATCTGATTTTTGGTCTTTTGTAAGAACTTCTATCCATTCAATATAATGTTTATCTTCCATTGGATGATCTATAGAACCTACTTTGACCTTGATTCCTTTTTTGGTTTTTTCTATAATTGGAACATGTTTTTCTTTTGATGCATCAACAGTATTTTCTTTTAAAAGAATCATAGGTTTTTTACAGCAATAAAGAGAATTGTCATGACCCTCATGTAGAATTTCAATTATATTTCCACATATTTCACACTTATAGATTTGATTTTTAGTTGTCATATTATTCGGCGTCCTCCAAATCTGCTTCTGCCTGTTCGAGATTAAAGGCGGCCTTTCCAAGATATTTTTGTTTATTTCCCAGAGAGTTTTTTGCTTCCTCCAAAACTAAACTTTCTGCAAGATTAATGTGCTCTTCTGCTAATTCTAGATTTTCTTTTGAATTATTTCTCTTTTTTTTCATAAGACTTAGAAAATTTTAGTTATTATAAACTTTGTTGTTGTTTATTATAACTCGTCAAGAGGATTTTTGATTGATTTTAACTGCTCGGTTGAAATGTGAGTGTAAACCTGAGTTGTTGCAATACTGCTATGGCCCAAAAGCTCTTGAATCTTCCTTAAATCAGTTCCTGCATCAAGAAGATGTGTTGCAAAAGAGTGTCTCAAGGTGTGGGGATGGACATTCTTATCAATTTCTGCCTTGAGAGCGGTTTTTTGTATTATTTTTTGTATATTTCTCGTTGATAAAGGATGTTTTTCTGAAAAAACATATTGCCAGTTTTCCTGCTTGTCAATTACTTTTTTTAACTTATTTGAAAGTTTTTTTGATAAAATAAACATCCTATCTTTTTTTCCTTTTCCTAACCTTACCCATCCAATATTTTCATTGAAATCCAAGTCTGTTTTTTTAAGATTGACAAGTTCTGAAACTCGGAGTCCCGAAGAATAAAGCATTTGAATTATTAATTGAGATTTTTTAGTTTGAGCAGAATCAATCAGTTTAATGACTTCGTCTTTTGTCAAAACAACTGGAATTTTTTTATCATTCTTAGGACGTTTAATTCCGGCAGTAGGATCTTTCCCTAAAAGATTGGTATAAGCAAATTTAATAGAGGATAAAAATAAAATATTTGAGATAGGTGCTTTTTCAGACATCTTGTCAGCTAAAAAAAGTTTAATATCTTGTTGTTCAATTTCTTCTGGCTGTTTATTCAAATGTTCCAACAGCTGTTTATTAAACAGCAGATAATTTCTAAGAGTATATGGAGATAATTTGGATATTTTTATCTCGGTTTCAAGGCGCTTGAGGAATTCTTCTTTATTCATATTTTTATATCATATTTTTTTAAATCCTTAATTAAATTGTAGGGGTTTTTGAATAGGATTGTTTTCATTCCAAGGGATTTTGCAGAGGTTAGATTTGTTTTAGAATCATCAATAAATAAACAATTTTCTGGAAGTTCATTTAGTTTTTCTAATATTTTGATGAAAATCTCTTCATTGGGTTTGCATACGCCTATTTCAAAGGAATATAAAACAGAATCAAATAATTTATGAAAATCGAATTTTTTAGAGCAATGTTTTATCCATTCTTTAGAATGATTGGATAATAATCCTAATTTATATCCTCTTTTCTTTAATTTTTCAATTATTTCCCTTGTGCCTTTTATTTCTTCGAAATTACTTCTTAAAACTTTTTTGAATTTATCTAAATCGATCTTTAATTTATTTTTAGAGAGAATATAATTTATGAATTCATTCTCGCTTATTTTTCCCTTCATTAAAAGATCAAATTCCTTAGTTTTACTGAGAAAATCAGAATTAAACTCTCTGGATTTTGTATTTGCTATATATTTGAATTTCTTTTCGAATCTATGAAATCCTTTAAGATAAACTTCAGAAAGATCAAAAATAATTACTTTTATCTCTTCTTTTTTTTTGCTCATTATCTTAATTGTGCGAACTTGTATATAAATCTATTTTTATAGATTTACCAATAAGATATTAAAAATAAATAAAAATTTTAAACTAAAAAAAAAAATAAAAAATTAATTTTGCCTACTTAGAAATCTTCCTGTGATTTTTTGTTTCTAAAACAATCTTTGCACAGAACCGGTTTTCCTTCAACAGGTTTGAAAGGAACTTCACATTCTTGTTTGCATTCTGCGCAAACAGCTTTATGCATTTCTCTTTCCCGTCTTCTAAACTGAGGTCTTCCTCCAAAGGATCTTCTTGGTCTCGATTTTTTAAAGCATTCATTGCATCTAACAGGCCTTCCTTCTTTTGGCTCAAAAGGAACTTCACATTCCTGGCCGCAATCAGAACAAGTTGCTTTATATCTTACTTGACTTAAAGAATCTTCAGAACCATTGTCTTCAAATCTAGCCATTCTTACTTTTCCTCCATTGTACTAAAACTGATTTGATTAGATAGGAGGGGTTTAAAAACATTTTGGTGGTTTATAAAGGAAAATATCCGAAAGAAAATATTTATAAATAGGACCTCCTATTTTATATAGATTATTTGAGACAAGATGGTTAAGAAAAAAAAGAGTGTGAAGAAAAATAATCTATTAATGCTCTTAATTGTTATTGCTGTAACAATCTTAATAATTGGTATTTTATCTAGTTTTTCACCTGTTAAAAAATCTGGCCAGGATAGTCAATTCTCATTAAATTCTGTTTATGATTATTATTCATCTCTTCAAACCTTGATGGGTTATCCCTCGCCAACACCTTCTCCTTATTATAGCCCAAGCCCTTCACCAGAACCTACATATACTTCTACTCCAACTCCTATTGAAAGTACGACTCCAACACCTACTTCGAGTCCTAGTCCAACACCCACAAGATTACCTCCAGTTGATTGTGGAAATGGTGTTGTAAATCCGGGTGAAGAATGTGACAAAGGGGGGTACTGCGCTTTTCCCTATGTGGACCCTAACTCATGTCCAGTTACAACCCCTAGCCCAAGTTCTACTCCGGTACTGCAAAGTTGTGACCATGTTGAATCCTCGTCAGATCAATGCGTTGATTCCTCCGGAAGTAAGTCTGATTGCAAAATGAAACCTGGCTGCACTGACGGTTGTAAATGTGACACTACTCATCGACAATTTTATGGTTGTGATGGTGTTGATGTATTTTATTTTGATTATTGGTGGGAATATGATACTGCATCCAGCTCATGTAAATACCATCAACAAAAGAATACTCCTGGACCGGGTAATAAACTAGGGCCTTGTCAAGAATGTCTTTCAAATAATAAGATTAAAGAAAAGGCAGAGGGTGCTGCTTGTACTGTTGAGGGTGATGCAGGTAAATGTGTGAGATGGTTTCCTAATACTGATATTTATTGTCTGACCTACAAAACCTTAAATGCCCTTGGAGTTCCAATTCCTCCATGTTATCCCGAGGCTTCTTAAAATAGTTTTTGACCTAAAATTCTGATTATATTGTTAAGATTAATAATGTTTATAACTGAAAAGAGAGTAATAATATTATGGATTTTGAGGCATATTTAGCACAATACCAGACAATTGTGGGGTATAATGAATTAGGTCGAGCTGAACTTGCAGGACTTAGACAGCTTTATGACGTTACTCATGCAGATAAAATCCCTATGGCTCCGGCTCAATTAAACAGAGATTTTATGTGTTTTGTTATTGGTAGAATGACCGGTCAGAATGAACAGTTAGACTTAGAGAATGCTAGACTTCGAGAATCTTTGCTAGGTGTTTAGACCCTAGAAGTTACAAAAATAGTAAGGTTTTTATATGCAGAAAGTTCTTGCTTTTGCTAAAAAGTTTTTATTTGAGAGAAAGCTTTAAAAACTATTTTTAATTCTATTGTTTATGAATATATTCAGTTTAGAGCTCTTATTCACTTTCCTTGTTTTATTTTGTGTGGGAGCTTACTACATTGGAAAGAAGAAAAACATAGTTTTACTTAAAAGTTTAGGACAAAGAGGATTCTTTGTATCTCTAGCTCTTTTAATCTTTGAAACCTTGGTAATGATTAAGAGGGGAATGGTATTTGATTAATTAAATTAATCTCTACTTCTTGTCACTACATTTACTAATTTTTTATGGTTTTCAGACATTTTATACACTACATTTCTTATGCAAAAACTTTTTAGAAATGATTAAAAGTTGCGGCTTGAGTAAAATTGAATTTTATGAGGCAATGGCTTCTTGGAGATTGTTTGAAATAAAATACAAAATTATTTAAATAGTTGTTTCTGAGGTTGATTATGGAATTGGAAGAATTTTTATCTTTACGATCATTATCCGGTCCATTACAACCTACTTATAGAAACCGAGAAAAAGATCGAGTGATTATTCAGGAATTAAAGTTAGTATACGCTACTCTTGCAGATAAAGGGGTTGCAAAAGATTTATCTAGGGAGGGTGCAGAGGCGATTATCTGGATATATACTTATGGAAAACTAATCGGATTTGCTAAAGGAGCTTTAGAAGGAATGACTGGAGACATAAATCCTAGCAATCAAACATACTCTAGGCATTTCTTACAACCAAACCTGGCAGGTTCCAAAAGAAGAAGTTGCTAAAAACTTCTTGCAAAACCTAATTTTTATATTAGTTCGCATAAGATACATTGTGCGTATTTCTTATAAGGAAAACTTCTTTTAATGAGGGAGGCTTGTTTTTAGGGCTAAAAACAGGGGTTTTTATGCTTGGTGTGAGGGGTTGGATGGTTGATTAATGTCTTTTTTCTTTATCTCGCATCTCTAATAATTGGGGTAATAAAGCTCTTTCCTCTGGATGTCTAGAATCCATTGCACTCTGTATTGCAGCGTCAATTGTTACGCCTCTTCCAAGGCGTATTGGCTGAGGTTCGACTGGAACTCTTTCACCGACCCCTTGTTTATATCTAATTGTTTCATCCATTTCTGGAACCCTTTCTCCAATTCCATTTCTATACTTAATTGTTGTTTTTGGCCTGGCAACTACGTGACCTACACCATCTTTATACACTACGGTTTCTTCATATTCTACCATTTTAATTTTAAGGGTTTATTAATTAAAAATATTGTTGTTTTAGAGCACATGATTACCTTTACTGCCAGTCCTGTAAAAATCCTTGCAAGCAAGAATTTGAACGAACTTTTAATATTAATTAATACTTTTTATATTTTGGGTGGATTATAGTTCCAGCCATAACCTCTTGGGCTTACATAAAATCTTCTGGATCTGGATTTGCATATGCATCTGCTAACCCGTCATAATATACAGAATTACAATAATCTAAATGATAATAAAAATCAGCCTTGGATAAACAAGCCGGACGATCCTCATCCCATGCTTGATGTTCATCTAATGTTCTCTCTATCCTCGCGATTCTTTCCAAGTCCCATTCTTTCGGTAGGGTTTCATCGTCAAATTCTCCTTCTGTCCAATCCTCTAAAATTCCATCGCTCATTTTTTCTCTATTCACTAATTCTTTAAATATTTTCTCTTTCTTGCCTACTGTTAGAATTATTGATTAAGTTTTTCAATTTTGAAATTTTTTAATGGTTTTTGATTCGCAGATTCAAAATTTTTCAATTTTGAAATTTTTTGCTCAAATGATAAAATAGGGTTAAAAATTTTTAAAAATTGAAAAAATCGGGTTTTTTGGGAATTTTTAATGAATTTTCTTCATGCAAAAACTTTTTAGAAATGATTAAAAGTTTTGACATTAAATTTTTATTAGAAATACAAATAGAAGTTGTAAGTTTTAATCTTCGGATCTCTCTTTGGATCTTCTTGTTTCCACATCTAAATCCTGAACCATTGCTTCGTATAATACTAAGATGGATAGGGCATCTCCATACAATTTTGTTGCATGTTGTCTTGGGTCAATGGATTTGTAATCTCTCTTAAATTGAGGTCCTAATTCTTTCCTTCTAGCAATACGACCCCGCTCTAATCCTTGATAGAAATGGCCTTCTTGAACTCCGGTTCTCTCTCGACTTTCTTCTCTAACAAATACAACGTCGGTTGGATCTTTTTTATGAACATACCATCCATGAGAAACTTTTGCCATAGCATTATATTAAATAGAAAGTATTAAAGTTTATAGGATTCTTAAAATATACGTTAAATTATATTAGACTACATTAAATGCTCTTTTTAGTGAAATCTAGCACTTTTCTTTCCTTACCTTTTGAAAAAAGAAGAATTACGAATACCACTATAAATGGGATTAGAAATTGAATAAAAACCGCTAAAATGGGATTATTGGACATATTATAATAGCTGGACATGGGTTGGGGCAGATTTGAGAAGGGACTAGGTATTTGGCATAGGCTGAATTTTGATTCTGTGAAACAAGGAGTTAATTTAAATAAAAAGGAGACCAAACTAACTGCGATTCCTACAATCAGGCTTATTTTCAAATTTTTTGAGGTTTTTTGAATCAGTTTCATAATGAAAGTCAAAAAAATTCAGATTACTGAATTTTTAGGCTTTTCAAAAGCAACCTTGCTTAAAATCATCAGTTTCCCGCTTTTGAAAATGATTAGGAAAGATATATCTAAGTCATCTAGATTTAGATTTAACCTTCACCTTCTTTTTTAGTTAAAACTTACTGAAATTAAAAGCTTTTGAGTTATTTAAATGTTGTTATTTTTAATAATCTTGTGAATTTTAAACTCATCCAAAAGATAGAAATAAAATTAATTAATTATGATAATTGCTTAAAATTAAGCCATTTTTGATTAATTTTTAGATAATTTTGCATTATTTATGTAGCGTAATTGTTAATAAATTTTTGATTAATTCTTTGATTTTCCAAGGGGACTTTATTTGCCTGAATAAAACAAGGATTTTTACTAAAAATAAGGGTTTTTGCAGGTGTTTGAACACTGCTTTCTGGCTATTTTTTAGAGCTTTTTATGTGTTGGAATGATTACAACAGATAAAAAATCAGATTAATTAAAAAATCTCTTAAAAAAAGCGGTTTATTGATTACGGGTTCTTTTTGATTTTATCGACGATATAATATATATTTCCGGATCCTTATTTATTTCCGAACGTAACATTTATAAATAAACCGATTCTTTATATTAACATGTTTGGATTTTTTAGAAAAAGGGTTGAAAAAAGAGAATTTGAACAGTTAAAGCAAGCTGTTCAAACAGGCTTCAACAGCGCTAAACAAGACGCAAACAGCTTAAATGCCTGGGTAAGACATTTGAAAGAGGAAGAAAACACCCTGAAAAATCAGATTTCTAATATTTCTGAGGAAATTACGTCGATGAAAGATGATATCGAAAGCTTGAAAAATTTGATTTCAATTGTTGGCGAGAGACCCGTGTTCAAACAGAAACAAACAGTGTTTGATAAACAAACAGCGTTTAAAGGTGTTTTAAACAGTGTTCAAACAGCTGTTCAAACAGCATTTTTGGATAATTTAACAGCTACTGAAAGAGCTATCATCTTTGTATTATTAAATTCAGATATGAAATTAAGCTATGAGGATCTTGCTTCTATGCTTGGAAAAGACAAGGCAACTATTAGAGGACAAGTTAATGCAATAAGACAGAAAAGTGAAGGATTGATAGAGGAAATGGTTGGCGAGAATAATAAAAAAAGAGTGTTTATTCCTGAAAAAGCAAGGGAAATTCTATTAAAATCAAGAAAAGTTAAGATTAAAAAAAATAGCGAAAATGAGTTGGATAAACAACATTAAAATCGCATTTGTAGTGTATAAAAGTAACTAAAAATAGGAAAGGTGAGGGTTGTAGTGTATAAAAACCTCAAAAAATAGGTTAAAAACGAGAAAAGTGAGAGTTAAATCATAGATAAAAAATCAAAAAAATGATAAAATTCAATAAAAAAGTGAGAAAAATAATGAAGAATAACAAAAAACTAGAAAAAAGTGAGATAATGCAAGCTCATCTGCGGATGAGAATTCGTATTTTACAAAAAAATAGAGAGTTAATTATTAGACCTTTATTAGCTTAAAATTTGGTTTTTTAGGCGCTTTACTCTTTGTTTTTAAGAAAAAGATTAAAATTTAAACAAAATAAATTTTAATCATAATCGTTACAACGAATATCTATTAATATACAAAAATGGGAGGAGTTTTAGAGATAAAAACTCTGAGGTGGTTTAATAAGCTTTAAAAGTACTAAAATTAAGGTTTTAAAGCTCTCTTAATTGAAGGATTGTTGAAAGTGTTGCGATTTTTTTAAGTTCAAAAGAGATTGAAAGGAGAATTTTCTTATTATTTATCTTCTGTTTTTTGATTGGAATGCCATTTTTGATGATTTTTTGAGTATAATCTCTTATAGAACTTTCGCTTAATCCTAAAATAGAGGCAATTTGAGGGTAAGTTGTATTTTGAGGATCTTTTTCCTCCAGCTGATATATCGTCGAGAAAACTAACATTTCTTGGGCAGTTAACTGTTTAAATTTTAATCTTATTTCCTTTTTTAAATGGTCAAGAGAATTAAGGATTTCTGAAGCTTTTATTAGTTCAGACTCTACATTTAATGAGGTATTTTGTGTCTGTTGAACTGTCTGTTGGTTTGTCTGTCTGTCTGTTGGAACCCCCCTATTTCCTGTGGAAAGGTCTAAAATTTGGTTTTTTAACCCCTTTATTTCCTGTGGAACTGTTGGATTGTCTGTTGGATATCTGTCTGTTGTTGTATTTATCTGTTGGTTTGCTGGATTATCTGTTGAGGTATTTTTATTTAAAAAACTAGATAAATAAGAACGGAGCTCATTTATTGAATTATTTATCTCATTTATATCGAGTTTTATTTTTGATATTTCTGTTTCAAGAGCGAACATATCCTGCTTAACCTTAGAGAAAGCTATGCGAATTTGATTATTTTCAATAATTTCCATAAATTAGCTTAAAATTTGGACTTTATATAAGTTTATGTGACTTTAATTATTGTCTGGATTTGTAAATATCATAAACTTTATTGGAAAGGCGCCATTTAAGCCTTCTAGAAAAGAGCTGGCCTTTAGAATTTGTCCTGATGGGGATGATAAGATTTTTTTCTTTAAGTTCAAAAAGAATTTTTTTTATGAATTCTTCATCCCTGGCTGTTTCTTTGGCTATTTCTGCTGTAAAGGGCTGTTTTGGAAATCTCTGAAAAAGAAAAGAAAGTATCTGTTCTGAGATTTTATCTTTTTTGTCTTGACTTATTTTCATGATAATTATTTTAACTTGAATAACTTTTTAAAGTTGTTGATATTTTATACATAAATGAAAAGGGGAAGGATTAGAATAAAGAAAAAGAGAAAAGAATGGATTAAACAAAGTCTTCTTTTTGGATTAATCCTGGTTTTATTTCTTATAACTGTTATTGGATTTAATATCTTGGAAAAACCTGAAAAGAAAACCGAATGGACTGGAGAGTTGGGCAGTTTCGGGATTTCTAGATTAGGCTCTTATGATCTAAGTGGACTAAAGATAATCAAACATAATTGCAGTGATGAAAACTTAAAGGCGGTATGGGATTCTATATTTAAAGAGAATTCAATTGGAATAAACATTGTCTCTGATAAGGATGTAAGTGAAAACTGCAACAACTCCCTAATGTATAAGATCCTTCCAAATAATCTTACTTATTTTATTTATCTGAGATATTTTGAGGGAAAGAGCAGTATGAGCGGAAAAAGTTACAACTATTTCGGAAATTTTACTGCAGATTTTGTAGATTTAATAAATAATACAAATACCTCTAATCTTGGAGAGTTTTATAATTTTATAAATGATGAATTAAACATAGCTTATGCTAAATCAAAAATGCAGGGAAACAGAAGCATTGTTGATTATGCGTCTGCTGATCCAGAATACAATTCTATATTTAAAATTCCAAATCAAACGCTTAATTTTATTCCTGAAAATGCCAATATAAATGGCTATGAACTATCCGGGCCTTTGTTTTATTATATTAATTTTAGTTCGGTTAACAATATTGATAGATTTGGCTCTATAAATCCAAACCAAACTTTAGATTACCTGTATTATCAAGAATTAATGATTAAAAATGTAAGTCTTGTTAAGACTAATAATATTTCTGATATAAACTTAAAAGGCAGTAGAAGACATTACGGAGTCATAAAACTTGAGGATTATTTTACAAACCTTCAGTTAACTGATGGAAACTTAACTTTTAATTATCTGCTTTCAAGCCCTGGAGCTTTTCAAATCTTGAAGAATAATCATTTTGATATTAATCATACCTTGGATTTTGATACAAACAATTCCCTAGGTGGAAGTTATCTTGTAAATATAACTCTTACTTATTTTGATTCAAGTGCAATGAGCAATAATTTTAATGTAAATATTAATGGTTGTTTAGATAGTGATAATGGCTATAATATTTTAACAAAAGGGACATCACAAAATCTTACAAATTCAAGCATAGATGTTTGTTTGAACACCAGCAACACTACACTTATAGAGTATTATTGTGGGTTAAATGGAGAGATAATAAAAAATTCCACACAATGCCCCCTTAACTATGTTTGCTATGAAGGCGCGTGTATTGAAAATGGAAGTATAAACCATGCTCCAGTATTCCTAGCTAATTCCTGTGACGGTCTTTTGGCAATAAAAAATACTAACTTTAAAATGGATATGAAGGGATGCTTCAGAGATGAGGATAATGAAAGCCTAAATTACAGATATGAAATTATTCAAAATGGCAGTTGGATTATTACTAGGAATCTTACTGTTCTTACCATAATACCAAATCAAAATTGGATTGGAAAAGGAAGATTTAATCTTTATGCAAAAGACAATTTTAAGGAAACAAAAGGAATTGTTAATTTTGAGATTATCAGCGGAGGAATCACTGTACCTCCAACGGAACCCCCAATTATAGAGGAACCTGAGAGGTTTGAGATTTTAAACCCTTATCCATCTTCTGAAAGCCTAGCCATCTCTCAAGAACAAAGCCAGGATTTTTCAATTGAAAATACAGAATATGATAGTATTGAATGGTATCTGGATGGGTTATTCAAAAAATCAAATTCCAATATATTTACTATAAGTAACTTAAACCCTGGAAATCATATTGTCAAGGTTGAAATAAAAAATGGGGAGGATGTTGCTTCAAGAACCTGGAATCTTGTTGTTAGAACTGTTGAAGAACAAAAACAGTATATAATCGGTAAGATAGTCTTTTGGCTGTTAATTGCGATTTTCAGTGTTGCTATAATAATTATTGTATTGCTTATAATGAGGGAGAGGGAGAGGGAGAGGGAGAGAAAGAAACGAAGATAGGGTTGTTGCAATTATCAAGTTTATATTTCTTTTAGATAATTTTATAAAACCGGATCTAATCAATTAAGAGTTCTTTTTAATATGGAAACTATTGTTTATAACAGAGCTGAACTGCGAAAGCCATCTGAGATAATTGGAATTTTGGATGAGTTAGTAAAAGAATGGTTTTTTAACAAATTTAAGGAGTTTTCAGACAGCCAGTTGTATGGTGTTATGCCTGTTCATGAAAGAAAGAATATTCTTATAAGCGCTCCAACTGGAAGCGGAAAAACGCTGACTAGTTTTCTTTCTATACTTAACTATCTTGTTGGACTGGCCAGGAAAAAAGAACTGGAAAAAAAAGTCTATTGTATTTATAGCTCTCCACTAAAGGCATTGAATAATGATATTTTTGTGAATCTTATTAATCCATTGAAAGAGATTTATGAACTAGCTGAAAAAAAAGGAATTGAATTAGAAAAAATCAGAGTTGGAATAAGGACTGGAGACACGGAATCTAGCGAAAAGGCCAAAATGCTTAAAAATCCACCACATATATTAATAACAACGCCTGAAAGCCTAGCTATTGTTTTGACATCTAAAAAGCTAATAGAAAAATTTTATGGTGTTGAGTTTCTTATAGTTGATGAAATCCACTCCTTAGGAAATAAAAGAGGGGTTTATCAGAGTTTAAGCTTGGAAAGGTTAGAAGAGATAAGCAAGATAAATCCAGTAAGAATCGGACTATCTGCGACAATTGCTCCATTGGAGAAAGTTGCAAACTTTTTAGTTGGGATGAATAGAGAATGTTTAATTGCAGAGGTTGAAACTAAAAAGAAAATGGATATTGAAGTTTTAAGCGGAGTAAAAGACTTGGTTGAAGTTGATGGAAAAGAGATGTATTCCTCACTTTATGAAAGAATAGATGAATTAATACAAGAGCATAAGACCACCATAGTCTTTACAAACACTAGAAGCGCAACTGAACGAGTTGTTCATCATTTAAGAGAAAGATTTCCTGGAAAATACCATGAAAATATAGGGGCTCATCATTCCTCCTTATCAAAAGAGCACAGATTTGACATAGAAGAAAGATTAAGAAAAGGAGAGTTAAAAGTTGTTGTAACTTCTACTTCTTTGGAATTGGGAATTGATATTGGTTATGTGGATTTGGTTATATTACTTGGAAGCCCAAAAAGCTCTGCGAGAGCATTACAAAGAATAGGAAGAGCCGGACATAAGCTCCACGATGTTGCAAAAGGGAGATTCCTGGTATTGGATAGGGATGATCTAGTTGAATGTTCAGTATTAAACAAAGAATGCAGAGAAAAGAAAATTGATAAGATGCATATTCCTGAAAACTGTTTGGATGTTTTATCGCAGCAAATATTTGGGATGGCTATACAAAAAATATGGGGTATAGAGGAATTATTTAATGTTATAAAAAGAAGCTACTGTTATTCAAATCTGTCAAAAGAAGATTTCATGAGTGTAATAAGCTATCTTGCCGGAGAATATGCCTTAGAACATAGAAATGTTTATGCTAAAATATGGTATGATGAAAAAACAAAGCAGATTGGAAAAAAAGGAAAGCTTGCAAGAGTTATTTATATGACAAATATCGGGACTATTCCAGAAGAGAGTTTTATAACTGTTGTTGCAAATTTAGGTAATGGAGAACAAAAAATAGGTGTTATTGATGAAGGATTCTTAGAGAAAATGAAATATGGAGATGTTTTTGTTTTGGGAGGGAAGAAATATAAATATATACATACCAAAGGAATGAAAGTATATGTCAAAACAGAAATAAGAAAGAATCCTACTATCCCTTCATGGTTTTCAGAACAACTTCCTTTAAGTTTTGATTCTGCATTGGAAATAAATCGAATGAGGAGACTAATTGAGGAAAAGTTTTTGAAAAAGGAATCAGCTGATAAGATTAAAGATTTTATAAAAGAGCATTGTTATATAAATAAAAATGCTTCTGAAGAAATTTATAGGTATTTTTATGAGCAGTTCAAATACTCAAAGATTCCTCATGAACATAAGCTGGTGATTGAAAACTACAAAGGAGAAAAGAATTATGTTATTTTTCATTCCTTGTATGGAAGAAGAGTAAATGATGCCTTATCAAGAGCCATTGGATATTTAATAGGGCAAAAAGTTGGGAGAGACATTGAAATAGGGATAAGTGACAATGGGTTTTATTTTGCAGGAGAAAAACTGCCTATCGATGAAGCATTAAAATTAATGAAAACTGAAAATCTAAGAGAAATTTTAGAGGAAGCTATTTCTAGGACCGAGATTCTCAAGAGAAGGTTCAGACATTGTGCTGCCCGTTCGCTTATGATTCTAAGAAATTACAAGGGAAGAGCAAAAAGTGTTGGAAAACAGCAAATGAAATCATTTTTTTTATTAAGTGCTGTAAATAAAATAAGCAAAGATTTTCCTATATTAAAAGAGGCTCGTCGCGAGGTACTTGAGGATTTGATGGATATAAAAAATACTGAGATCGTATTAAAATGGATTAATGAAGGAAGGGTTAAGATAGAAAAGACAAATAGCAATTTGCCTTCCCCATTTGCAATGAACTTGGTATTGCAGGGTTATTCGGATTTATTAAAAATGGAAGACAAGATAGAGTTCATGAAAAGGATACATAAGGAGATTGTACAGGAAATTAATGAAAAAGAAAAGGGTTAATTCACTGTCTCATTCAAAAGTGGAACTTTTGAAGATAAAATAAATGTGATGGAAAACACCACATAATCTTATATATGGATTAATAATTATAAGATTATGGATGAAAAGGAGCAAAAAATAGGTGATATAGAGCAAAAATCAAAAGAAATTGTTAATTTCTTATTTGAAGTTGGAATTTTATCAAAAACACCACGAAGCGGGTTTCATTTTTTAGGTACAGGAGACCAGAGTGTTTCAGAGCATATCAGCAGGGTTGTTTTTATTGGCTATTCATTAAGCATGATGGAGAATAATACTGAAGTTGATTTACTAAAAGTCCTTCAAATGTGTTTGTTCCATGATATTGCTGAAACAAGGGTTTCTGATTTAAATTATGTCCATCAGAAATATGTTGAAGCAAAATCGGAAAAAGCTGTTGAAGATTTATGCAAAAGCCTTCCATTTGGAGATAAAATCCATACTATACTTGATGAATATGAAGAAAGAAAGACAAAAGAATCAATTATTGCAAAAGATGCTGATAATCTTGAATGGATAATATCTTTAAAAGAACAATTTGATATTGGAAATACTCGGGCCAGGGAATGGATTGATTCTGCTATTAAAAGATTAAAAACAGATAATGCGAGGAAGATTGCAGAGGATATATTAAAAACAGAATCTACTTCTTGGTGGTTCGGCAATAAGGAAGATAAATGGTGGGTTAATAGGAATCAAGACGAAAAATAAGTGTTTGAACAGGTGTTTAAACAATAAACAGACAAATAACTAAGGGTTGTTTGTCTGTTGGTGTGTCTGTTTGTTGGAAAACAGCAGACAGGCGGATGGATAAATGAACAAATCAAATAGCAAAACGAAATATTTATAAATGATTATTCTGGTTTATATTCATGTCAGATGAATCAATAGATGCATATAAGCAACAACCTCGAGTTGTAGAATTAGAGGGTAGATTAATAAGATTAGCGCAGGAGATTCCAGGAGTTATTAATCCTCATGGCTGCAGTTATGTAGATTACAGGGATTTTAAAATTCATTTTGAGCATGAATCTTCTGAAAATTCTCTTGATGGTTATTTACTCGAATTTAAACCTTCTTCAAATACTCTTATAGCTTGGGCAGGAGGATTATCTTATAATCTTCCGAATGTCGTTGTAGATCATTTGAGTAGAAGATTTCCTAATGCCGTCCATTTTTTACTGGGCGGTGCAAGGGATGTTACAAATGATGGATTTCACAACTGGAGTATAGTTCGAGAAGAGGAATTGCCTGCCTTAACTGGATAATCTCTTTAGATTTTATTCAAAACCACTTATCAATAGATTCCTGCTTCTCGGTTTCTCTGCCAAAGATACTTTCGATGTATTTTTTGGTTAATTCCAAATCCTGCTTTATGTATGGGGGAACATTGAAATTTTTGGTTAGGTCTAGGGCAGGTTCTAGATACTTTACAATGCTTCCATAGGAAATTGTGAAAATTAATTTAGGATTTCCACAATTAGTGCAACGCCCATTTAATGGAGGGCGTCTAAAGATTTCATTGCATTTTCCACATCTAAAATTCTGTTGAGTGAATTTTCTTAGATTACCTTTTAAATCTTTCATAAAATGCCTATCTATTATTAATCTTGCAACATCTGCCTGATCAACGCTCCTTAACTTCGTGCACAATAACATCTGAGAAAATACCTTATCCTTCATTGTTGGGAGAGTTTTATAAGAAGAACAAGTTGTTCCCTGATTAAAATTATTTGTATCATGAGTAAATCCTGTATTAACATAGGGATCTTCGTTTCTTCCGATTCTCTGTTTCACCATTTCAATCTTTATTTCGCTAGAATGCAGTTTTTTTTCTGCTTTTTCATATAGTTCCAAAGGATAATTATTTACTAATTCAAAGTCAAGAATTTGGTCATCAACCTCTCTTGCAAAAACTTTTCCATTCAAAACTAAAGGAGCATCCTGAGTTCCGCCCCTATGGGATGGCAAGAAAGCTCTTGAAAAATTTATTAAAACATCTAATAAAAGCATCATTGCAGCTTCATCTCCATCACAATCCCTTCTCATAGCTGCATGCATGTAGGGACTAGCCAATAATCCCTGAACTTTTGAAAAACCTAATATTCTGCATATGACTCCTGCACAATTGTGAGGGGCCATGCAAACGCCTAATTGGCCAACTAAATCTTCCCGTTTTTTAATATTATAAAATGGCGGAAGATTATACATCTTAACTAATAATTCATCTAAAAACTTTGCAACATTTATAAAAACATCATCGGCTTTTTCATCTCCGCATTCAGAATTGCAGGGGATTATTATGTCATGGGGTTTAAGCTCTAAGATTTGTTCTTCGCTTACTAACTCTTTTCCAAAGCAATCTTTACCATAGCCTAGTTCTTTTAACCTTTCAACACTTACTTCAATTTCTTTTGGCTTAAAATGTGAAATAGGTAACTCCGTCATATCGTATCTTATTGTTCCATCTTTGTTGACTGAAAGATTATGTTTAGCCCTTAAAATTCCTTTAATTAAATTTTCTATGTCATGATTTTCAGAGCTAGTGCCTCTGACACCTTTGATTAATTCGGGAACATCTGTTTTAAGATAATTTAATTTTCCCCTTGCATTGTCCATATAATGTTTAATGTCTATTTTTGTGTTTTTGAAACGGTTAGGTCTTTGATGAATCGGACAAATTCCAATGGTTTCCTTATTGCACATTCGGCAGAAATGCTTTTCAACAGTCCTTTGTGAGCAGGTTTCACATATTTTGTAAATTGTTTCTTTTTTACAATTATCACAGTAATAAAATGGAAAATCTCCTCTGACATGACCTACTTCCAAAGCAGCAGATATGCTTCTTAATTTTCCTCCTTCATTTCCAACTGGAAAAAGGACATTAGGAGAACCTGTTAATTTCCTCAACTTGGCTTTTTCAGGCCTTCCCATTCTTGAACCCATAAACTCGCCGGCCTTATCCTTTATCTTAAATTTGGAAAGTTTATTTATAACATTAAGAACATTCTCTTCTGATTTAAAGTCAAATTCAATATTTAATTCTCCTGAATAGCCTTTGTCAAAACCTAGATTGATCAAAAGTGTTTTTGTGTCTATTTCATTAAGAATGACATTTTCTATATGGACTTCATGAGGAATACCTAATAATTCCAAGGCCCTTTTTCCTAATTGAAACCTTTGTTTTTCAGAGGCATTAAATGGAAAAAGAAGTTTTCCATTATTTATTCTTGAATGATTAAACCAATCTATGAAACCTAAAAATTCTTCATAATTTATCTGAGTCCAATAAAAAATATAAGATGGATGAAGAGGTATCTGATAAGTTTGAGACAATTCCAGCGCATTTTCTATACTAACACTATAATAATTTTCAATTTTTCCCCCTGCTTTTTCTAATTCCAGGTTCCACCATTCCTCAACGTAACCGGGTTTAATTAAAACTGAATTCCTGTTCATCACGTCCCCCAAAGGAAATAAAATGTCTCCAAGATAAATAATTTCTTTTACTTCTTTGTAAAGTTTTTTTGCTTCATCGTAAGAATTCAATTTTCTTACAGAATCATTTTCAAGTTTTACAATAGGGCCATCAATTAAATCACAAGGAGTTACAACACAACCTTTTGTTGGTTTTTCTATTTTTAATTGAGTGCCTGTTGCAATAAAATTATCGGTTATTGCCATTGTTGCTGGATGAACTGAAGTTGCTGAAAATCCAGCAGTCCTGCTCCTTCCATATCGGAATCTGAAACCTTTTCCAGGATGGCCAAAAACAGGTCTTCCTGCAACTAAATCTTTTATATAAGTTGGAGAGGAATCAGTTTTTCCCATGTCCCTTTTTTCATGCAATTCAACATATTCTTCCAACCATTCCCAATCCTTTATCTGAAATCCGTTTTTTTGAGCCCCTTTTAATAATCTTAAAATTTTTTTAGCTTTTTGAGCCAAACCCTCTCCTATAATCAAACAAAAACCTCCTCTTATAAGATCAGTTTCCATCCTTGGAAGATTTTTATAATTAGAAATCTCCCTTTTCTCTGTTGGCTCTCCTGTTATTTGTATGGGCATGTTTTTTCCAATAAAAAGAGCTTCTTGTTCTGTTGGGAGATATTGAAGGTTTGTAACCCTTTCATGATAATCATAGAGCTCTGTCACTGTTCTTTTTGCTTCCTGTTCTGTTGGATCATATCTGGAATACCCAAAAATCTGCCTTATGTAATCTATTATTAAAACTCCGATTCCTGCTGCAGTTGTTCCTGCACTTCTTATTGGTCCTGAAAAGTATGCCTTGATATAATCTTCTCCTTTTGCAGTTTTTCCGATTTTTATTCCAGTATAACCTTCTATTGGAGAGCTTACAACACCAAG
Organism: Candidatus Nanoarchaeia archaeon; assembly: GCA_028713045.1. Lineage (GTDB taxonomy): Archaea > Nanobdellota > Nanobdellia > Pacearchaeales > GW2011-AR1 > ARS1285. Next base: position 1,806 of record JAQTOY010000010.1, on the reverse strand, counting down.
AGTGGTATAAGCAAAACCTACCCTTATACCTGCGTCCATTGCCTCTAATTGAGTATTGAAAGTGCAGAATTTTTGCTGAGCTATTTCTTCTGCTATTTTTAAGCTTACAGAAGTTTCCAAGGCCCCATATTGTTTTTCAAGTTCTAACAACCTGTTTATGATATCTTCCCTGTCTAATTGAGGATAAATAGTTGCTATTAACCTTACTACTTTTGCAGCCATTGTTAAAGCCAAAGGAACTTCAACCTCATCTTTTGGATCAAGGCCTTTAGCTCTTGCTAATTTTGCAACATCATAATTCTTTTGAATGTCTTTTCCTAAATCTTCAAAATATTGTTCGGTTTCAGGTGCGAATGACATTTTAAACTTTCCTCCATTCCTTTGGTTTATTTCCTTTCAATAAGTTATCCAACATTTCTAATTCTTCATAGATTCCTTCTATTAAATCATAATTTTTTGCTTCCTCTAAAGACACCCATTCATGTGCAACTGATTCCTCATTCAAAATTACTTCTCCATTATCATGTTCTGCAAATAAACTTATTATCAACATAGGATTAGATGGTGTGAGAAGAGTCATGCTTGTAAGATACTCAATATTTTTAATATCTAAACCAGTTTCTTCTTTTACTTCTCTTCTTACAACTTTTTCTAAAATATTATACCAATGATAAGCAGTGTCTTTTGGAAGATTAATGTAATCATTTGATTCCAAATTTCCACCAGGAACTGTCCATTTATCTGGAAATAATCTTTTAGTTGAGGGTCTTTTAGTAATAAGATATTTTCCATTTTTTATTATTATTGCTGTGACAGTAACATTATGTGGATCAGACATTTTTAACCTCCTTTCCTCCCTCGCAATTAACATCTTTATCTTCTTTGTTATCTTCAAAAGTTTCAGAGAAATCCAAAATTTTAATCTCTCTTGTTTTAAGATTTAAGATTGGAACCTTGCAGGGGTCTGGAATATTTCCAACTTTTTCCTCAAATGCTGTTATTGACTGCCAACAGGAGTTGCATATTATTATGACTCCATTATAGTTATCTATGTCTGTTCTATGAAGGTCTGCAGTTGTTATCACATCTGGAACCTCTTTAATCAAAAGAGGGTCATCGATTGCATGTGGTATATAGGTCATGTCTCCATGAGTTGGAGCCAAGTGCCTTCTTAACAACAGGTGTTTCACGACTTTTGCAGGATAATGATGACCATTGATTAATCTTAATTCCTCTATCTCACCAATTATTGGATGCATTGATGCGCCATGATACATTAAAACCTTAATTCCAGGTTTTTCATCTTGAGATTCAATCTCAACCAAACTTGGATTGCTTACTAAAAATAAATTTGGAATTTGATGCATGGCATAGCCAAAATCTGCGCCTAAAGGCGGTTGTGGTTCTGCAACTCGAACTGCGTCATGCTGTCCTGCACAATGAATAATAGAAATATGAGGGGGTATTTGTTTTAAAAATTCTGCCAGTTTTTCATATTGCATAGTTATATCCTTAATGGCAAGATCTTTTTCCTGGCCAGGATAAACTCCAACACCATCGATGCTATCTCCAACAATAAAAATATATTTTATCTTTTTAAGAAGCTCTTTTTGAGATTCTGTGCAGTTCTCGCCATTCAGCCAGTTAATAAAACTCTTAAAATTATTTTCAAGAAAATTTTTTGAACCTATGTGAATATCTGAAATAAAAAGAGAATAAACCTCCTCTTCTGTCCGGTGTTTTTCAGTTAAAAATGAATCTGGGTAAAAAAAATCATTTACATAAAGAAAATCTTTGGTTCCAGAA
>JAQTOY010000049.1 GCA_028713045.1 Candidatus Nanoarchaeia archaeon | reverse complement strand
CTGGAAGGGCTTCATTTGGATAGGTTGAACCCGCTAGTTTTCTTATCACTGCGATTGCATCAACACCCTCAAAACAAATTGCTATTACTGGACCTTCGGTTAAATAGTTAACTAGGGATTTAAGGATTCTTTCACCATGCCTTTCTCCGACATCAAAGTAATGAGTTTTTGCAAAGTCTTCATTAGCCCAAAACATTTTCATTGCAATTATTTTAAGTCCTGTTTGTTCTATTCGTTTAATAATCTCTCCAGAAAGCCCCCTTTGAACCCCGTCAGGTTTGATTAATACTAAGCTTCTTTGTATTGTCATGTTTATTCTTCGCTCTTTTTTTTCCTCACTCTTTTTTTTGGCGTTTCTAATTTTTCTATATTTTCAAGAGCAGTAGACTCTTCGTTTTTAGAAGTTTTTTCAATCTTTTCAGCCTTTTCCTGAGCTTCTTTTATTTCTTTTTCTGCTTTTCGGATTTTTTCATCTTCAATTTCTTTGAATTGATCAATTACTTCTTCCTCTCCGATTTCTTTTTTAATCTCTTTTGGCTTTTCTTTTATTTTTGGAACCTCTTCAGGATTTAATTTTCTTCTTATTTCAATGGTTCTTATTTCACATAAAGATAGGGGATAGGTTTTTTTAAGCATAAGTGACAAGGATTTTTGAAGCCTATTTGTTAAAATCTCCTCGAAAATTTCATTATTTTTTCTTTCAGAAATATAATCTTCAAGCCAATTTTTAGTCTTGTTTCTTAAGGTTTTTCTTACTGCTCTTGATACTTTTTTTCTTGTTATTAAAAATGGTTTTACAAGAATCATGTTTTCCTGACTCGGAACTTCAAAAGAATCTTCAACGTAACTTATTCTTTTTCTTATCATCCTTCTTATAAAATAAGACATCAGTTTTATTTTTTCAGGATGAGCGGTTGCTTTGTTATTTTCCAAACTAATTTTAAAAGTCCCTTCAATACTTTTTCCCTTCAACTGCCTTGTTAAGTCCAATTTTATTGTACGATTGTTTAATTGTTCAGGGGTATCTGCAATAAGCTCTATTTTCGATTTAACAGATGGCAATTCAACCGAAATAAATTTTTTTCTTTTAGTTAAAAGTTTTGTTGTTTTTTCTGGTGGCATTTTATTTTTCTCCTATGATTATTTTTGAAACTCTTCTTGAATGACCTGCGTGTTTGGATTTTTTGCATACCTGACAAGTATAAATAAGAACTCTTCTAGGAGTGGTTTTTGTTTTTCTTTTCCAAGATTTGATTGCTTTTTTTGAACCCCATCTACCTAAGTTTCCTTTTCCCCTTGCTTTTCCTCTTTGCTTAGCTCTGGATAATGAACCCCAGGTTAAGGTTCCTCTTTTATGCCCAGTACTGACTACATCAATCTTTTGTTCAGTCCTTTTTTTGCAAAAAGGGCAGTATCTTGTTGTTTTCTTTGGTAACTTCATGGATAGTATATAGAAAAAATCTTTATAGATTTTTTCCAAGTGAGATTTGCTTATGCTAATGCATAAGTTGAACACAGGTTAATCTTTTAATCTAGACAATAGAGAGGTTTTTAAAGTTTTGCTTATTGATGGTGTCGGAGTAAAAACTATAATAAATATGGAACAAAGAATAAAATTTTATAAAGGACAACAGAGGAAATTTTTGGATTTAGTTGTGAATAGGCTTGGATGTGTATCTATTCGAGGAATCCTTCAGTTTGGATTTGATATTAATTATAATTCTTTTAAGAATTATTATTCTGAAAGAAGATTGATTCCTATAAATTTGTTTGAGGAACTTTGCCATGTTGCAAAGATTGATAAAAAGGAATTGAAATTTGAGATTATTGAAGGAAACTGGGGGCAGGTTAAGGGTGGAAGAATTGGAAGAAGATAAGTTTAAAATATATCAATAAGTTATTGAATCATGATTCAGGGCGTATAGGCTAGTGGCAAACCGCATCCTTGACGTGGATGACTCCCAAGTTCAATTCTTGGTATGCCCATTCTTGTTGCATTTTTTTATTAATTGTTTTTTCTTAATTTTTCTAACTAACTTACTAAGTAAGTTAGTTATTAAGAAAGGTTTAAATATTCAAAATTACATACCTTTTTATGAAAAAGAGGAATAAAACGATCAAAAATCACGAAACATCAGGATTTTTGATTTACAGAGAATTTGTCTTAAATTCTCTGTCTGTTCGTTTTCTTTGAAAACAAACATGAAAAAGTATCTTCTTCTTATTGAAAACGAGGAATTATGGGAGAAATTCAAGAAAGTTATAGATAAGGATATTAACAGTGAAATTATTTCTTTGATACAAAATAGACTCAAAAAAGGCGGGAAAGATGCAAAATAATTTTTTAAATAAAAAAGGGCAGCTTACAATCTTCATCATAATAGCAATAGTAATCATTGCTCTTGTTGCATTGTTCTTTATTTTCAGGACAAGCATAACTGGAACTGCAATCCCCAAGGAATTTGAGGGTGTTTATTCTTATTATCTTTCATGTATTGACACCAGGATTTCTGAAGGGGCTAGTTTGCTTGGACAGCAAGGAGGATATATTGAAAATCCGGAATTTTCTTCTGGAAGCGAATTTATGCCTTTTTCTTCTCAGTTGAATTTTTTAGGAACCGGAGTTCCTTATTGGTATTATATTTCTGGGAATAATGTTGTTAGAGAACAAAAGCCCTCTAAAGAAAAAATGCAGAGTCAATTAAATGATTTTATAAGCCAAACAATCTCTGAATGTGATTTTGCAAGTTTTAATCAGCAGGGATTTGAAATTACTTTAGATGATGCACAAGTTGAAAGTTCAATTGAAGATAACAGTATATCTGTAGATGTAAGCCAAAATATAAATATAGTCTTTGGAAATTCGAGCTGGAATGGAAAAACCCATAAAGTTAAAGTTAATTCAAATCTTGGGAAATTTTATAATCTTGCTGATGAAATATATTCAAATAACAAGCAAACAATGTTCTTGGAAAATTATGGAGTCGATATACTGAGATTAAATGCTCCTGTTGATGGCAGTGAGGTTGGATGCAATGCAAAGGTTTGGAATATGCGAGATATCCAGACTGAATTGATGGATGCTTTGGAGAGAAATACCCCTTTTATTAAAATTCAAGGCAATTATTATAATCTTGGAAGAAAAGAGAATCAGTATTTTGTTAATGATATTGGGACCGATGTTGATATGAATGTTAATTTCATGTATTCAAAGGAATGGCCAATGAAGCTTGAGGCATGGCCCTCTGAAAATGGCATTTTGAGAGCAGATCCTGTTGGACTTCAAGAAGGATTAGGGATGCTTGGATTCTGTTATGTTTCTTATCATTTTGTTTATGATTTTGCTTATCCGATTTTGGTGCAGATTTATGATGATGATGAAATGTTCCAATTTCCAGTTGTTGTTTATATAAATAAAAATAATCCTAGGGAGGCATTGGAGGGGGAAACTCTTCCAGATGTTGTTCCTGATTTATGTAAAAAGAAGAATACAAATATAAAAGTTTATACTTATTCAAAAAATCTTGAACCAATCGAAGCGGAAATAAAATTTAAATGCTTTGACACCGTATGTGATATTGGAAAAACGGCAGTCAGCGGAGAGGAATCTGTTTTAGAAACATTGTTCCCTCAATGTTATAATGGGTTTGTTCTTGCAAGTGCAGAAGGATACGAAACCGGAAAATATCAGCTAACTGATTTAGAGGAAAATAATTTAGTCATAGTTTTAAACCAAAAATATAAACTAAACCTAGAAGTTCAGAAAGATGGAAATCCCGTGAATGGTTTTGTGGTTCTTACATTCACAAAAGATAAAACTCAGACCGTTTCGTATCCAGAGCAAAAAGAAATTGAATTATCAGAAGGACAATATCAGATCCAAGCCTATATCTATTCTAATTCAAGCATTTATTTTCCTGCAACTTCCACAGATAAGTGCGTTGATGTTCCAAGGAGCGGGGCATTGGGGGCCTTAGGATTTACAGAGAAGAAATGTTTTTCTCTAAACATCCCTAGTCAGACAATTGATTCAGCAGTTTCTGGAGGAGGAACTCAGAATTATTATATAGGAGACAGTGAATTAGAGAATTCAAAAAAGATTATCATTAATGCAAATGATTTTGGAATTCCTAGAAAGGTTGAGGATTTACAAATAAACTACAATAAGGTGGATAGTTCAGATTTGGATGTGAGGTTTGAATAATTAAAATGAAACAAGAAAGGGTGCAAAAGAGAGTGAAAATATTGATTTTAATTTTATTCATGATATTTGTTAATATAACTTTTGCTTTTGCAGCCACTACAACCACAACTGCAACAGCACCTTTTTCAGGAGGATATAATCCAATGTTTGGAGGAGGCGGTTATGCTACTTATGGTTCAACAACCAATCCTCAGTTCAGCAATCCCAGTTTTTTCAGTGTGTCAGGATTTACTTCTCCAGAAGTATATTGGCCGAAATTCAACAAAGATGATTGTTTTGAAAGGCAGGATATTATTCTTCAGATTGCACCTGGAGGGTGCTCACCTAGTGTTGTTACAAGTGATTTATTAGAGGAGCAGAATGTTCCTGTGTTTTGTAAGGTAATGTCTATTCAGGTTAATCCGCTTATTGATGTTTCAAAGATTAGAAGTATACGCTTTGCAGGAACGAGTCTTCCAAAAGGAGTTTCAAGCATTTCCTATTATCCAGCAAGAGCTGCTGTAAGAAGTGAAATAAGCTTGACAAGTTCTCCTGTCAAAGACAACATCGGTTATCTGGTAATTGTTTTAGCAAGAATCCCTGCTGAAAAAGATATGCCTGATTTTATTCAGGGAAATGTCACCGCGACTATTGATTATGATTTACAAGGGGCCTTTGGAATTGGAAGGACTAATTTTTATGTTTCTGAATTGACAGATGACGAATGGAACCAGAATTATGAAAAATATGGTTTTTGGAATGGAAAAGGTTATATCCGAGCAGAGGTTGTGGAACCTGACCGGGCAACAATTGCAATATACAAAGATTTTGATACAAAACAATCTGGAGTGAGTTTAAAAAAAGGAGAAACTTCTCGGGACATTTACTTGAGTGGATTTTATTGTGCCGCGGGAATGAGCATCAAATTAGAAAATGTAGATGCTCCTGTTGACAGAGCATTAATACAAATCAATAATCAGCAAGTATGGGTTTCAAAAGGAGATAGTATACTGGATGGAAAATGCAGGATTTCAGATTTACAGACTTATTCTGGGGGAGGAAAACTAACAGTTAGCTGCAATGTAAAGAATGGAAAATTTGATTTAAAAATAACTCCCGGGAAAGCAAAATTAGAGGTTGATGGAGTCGAGGATCAATATTATATTGGACAGAAAGTAAGAGCAAAAGATAATCTATTTTTAGGTTATGTTGGAAAGGATTTCAAGGGACAGGATTTTATTGTTTTAATCAAAGATAATTCTTCTTTTTCTGAAGTTGAATTTGGAGATAAGGGAGTTTATGATGCTGTTGATAAGGTTATCAAAGGAAACAAGAAAGAAATAACTGACAGGGATTTACAGCAATTAATTAACAAATCAATTGTTGAAAATTACAAAATAAAATTAAGAACAAATGAGATATACAAGATTTTAGATAATGATTTTATCAGAATAATAAAAATAGGAGAGAATCTTAATGGAGTCATATTAAAAGAGAGTTTTGTTGCAAAAGATAAAGACTGGAGCAATGAAAGAGATAATTCAAAATTATTGGCAAAGAACTATTATGAAGAAGCAATAAAAAATTATGAAGATTTAGCAGATTTATATGCAAATGAAAAAGCTGAAAATGGCGAAGTTTATGCAAGCAAGGGACTTTTACAATCAGCTAGGTTATCAAAACAGCTTGGGATGAATAAAAAATCAGAAGAAACTTATGATAAATTGATCACTGATTATCCAGATTCAAGCGATGCCAGTGAAGCGAAAATGGAAAGAGAATTGTTGACTAAATTTGATTCATATCAAGCTATGGCATTAGTTAACATAAATGGAGAAAGGTATTTTTTTAATCTTATAAATTTTGAGAAGCCCGGTTCAGGGGATTTGAATGCTCTTTTATTGATTAATGGAAAAGAGTTCACTTTGGGCATTGATGAATTCCAAG
>JAQTOY010000009.1 GCA_028713045.1 Candidatus Nanoarchaeia archaeon | reverse complement strand
TCAATGTCTGATTTACCATGTTTTAATGCTTTCTTTTTTAATAAAGAATATCTTAAGTTCATTATCTTATTTGCTAGAGAGATAAGTCTTGTTTTTCTTAAAAATGCTATAAATCCTCGTCTACTCATTTTAAAGGTAAATTTAATTGATTTAAAAATATTACTTTAAATTTAAATACTCATTTTAGCATAGGATTTTATGAAAAGAACTCTGATATTCTTATCAATAGCCTTGATATTAATAACCTTATTTACACATTATTATGGGTCTATTGATATTGGAGATTATTCAGATAGTGCAAAATATCTGGCTGGAGATTATCAAGCTAAAATAAGGGTTTCTCATTCTTTTTTATACGGAATATTCCATGCTCCATTTATATCTCTTTTAAATAACTTTATTTTTTTTAAGGTAACCAGCCTAATCTTTCTTTTTTTGATAATTTATTCTGTTTATTTTATTTCTAATAAAAATAAGAACTCTCTATTGTTATCCCTATTTTCTCCAATAGTTTGGTATATGGCCCCCTGGATCAATCCATTGCAATTGGCAGGTTTATTGTTATTATGGGGATTTTATTTTATTGATAGATACGATAAAAAGAATAACCTTAAGGATTTATTTTTATCAGGAGTATTAATTGGTTTATGCATATCTTTTTGGAATACTGCAATTTATTTTTCAATTATTTTTTTGTTGGTATTCTTATTTAACAAAAAATTCAGTAATGTAATTTTGTTTTCCCTGTCTTGTTTAATAGGGTTAATCCCTTTATTCGTTACAGACTACTTGTTGTTTAACTTCCCATTTTATACCTTGATTAAAACTGGTTTTAGCCAGATTTTATTCATTGTTTTTAAAGAATCTCTTTATTCCATTTCTTCTTCTAATAAAATCTTGGACCTATTATTTGTTTTTTTATTCCTACCTCTTTATTTTTGGCTTATTTACAAACCCTCTTTTTTTAAAGAAAACAAAAAAAAGGTCATTTTTGTCACACTTTCATTATTAGTAATATTAACCAATCCTCAAATCAGATACGTTATAGCAATTGCCCCGATAATTATTTTATTACTATCAGAAATTTTAACTCCAAAGCAAATAAAAAAATATTTAATATTTTCAACAATTCTTATTTTAATAATTCTTATCCCCTATTCAATACAGATTAACCATAATATCAATGGTTCTTATCAGGGTATGGAAATAAGGGAATTTGCTGCAACTTTCAATAATTTAAGTTTCTCTGAAAAATTTCCTCAGGAAACCCTTCAAGAAGACCTTTTAAGATTATCTGAAGATTTTCCAAACCAGACTTTTTTAGTTGGAAACAATCCAGATGATTATCAGATTCTTGCAGATTTGTATTGGGGCAAAGGAATTAGTGAATTTGTAAGCATCCAGGATTATAATCTTTGGTTTAGTAATAATACTGTTTTGTTCCAAAAAAAATTTATGCCCGCCCCCAATATTGAGGATAGAAGGCAAATATGGATTATCGGAGGTATGAGCAAGAATGAGAAAGATCCTACAGATTATAAGAATATAAAATATGCAATTACAATAAATCAACCGCTTAAAATAGAGGGGTTTAAATTTATTAAAAAATATGAGTTCCTAAATTTATATTTAAAAAGTTGATAATCCCTTTATTTTACATACCCTTTTCCAACTCTGAAATAGGTGACTCCGGCTATTCCTTGACCATATCCATCAAGATTTCCCCAAGCATCTATCAACAAACTCGGCTTTCCTAACAAACCTGCAATTTTTTGCGGATTTAATCTCATTATCTGAGGATGATTTGTTAAAAACATTGCAACATTTGAACCATCTAATGCCTCATCCAATGTCTTGCAAACTCTCTGTCCGGGAAATCCTTCAACAAGAGGATCATAAAGCTTAACAGTTCTCAGAGGAGTTCTATCTGCTTTCATTTTTTCAAGTATTTTCAGTGCAGGCGAACCTCTTAGATCATCAGTTTCAGGAAATCCTTTAAATGATAATCCAATCATAGCCAAGTCAATCTCTTCCAAACCATTTGCTTTTCGAAACCCTTCGGCCATATCCGCTAATCTTAAAGTAGAATAATCACTTTGTTCAATGCAAGCATCTATCATCGGAGTCCTAGAAATTCCGTGTTGCTGAGCCGAATATCTGAATATACAAGGGTCTTTTTCTAAACACGGACCATCTGCGCCCAAACCTGGACGGAAAAGATTTGTTCTAGGATAGGATTTATTTACTGCTGCAATGAATTCACCTGAATCTATACTTGCTTGCTCGCATAGCAATCCAAATTCATTTCCCAAACCTATGTTTGTCGCCCGGTAAATATTATCTGCTAACTTACACATTTCAGCAACTCGCGGACTTGAAACAATTGTTACAGAACCCCCAAGTCTTTCAAGTATCCTTTTGGCTTGCTCAGAACTTTCGGGATTTATTCCTCCAATTATCTTAGGTAGTGTGTATAATTCATGCATTGCCAAACCCTCGACAGTTCTTTCTGGGCAAAATGCGAGATAAAAATCAGTTCCAGCTTTTAATCCAGAAGCAGATTCTAAGTTCGGTTTAAAATAATTTTCAGTTGTTCCTAAAACCACTGTTGATTTTAGAACCACTAATTGTCCGCGTCTTAAATTTTTTGCAATCTCTCTTGTACAAGAATCAATTTGAGAGTAATCCGGAGTATGATCAGATTTCAGAGGAGTTCCAACAGTAATGAATATAGCATCAGAGTCTTTAACACCTGTATCAGCATCAGTTGTGTATTTTATTAATCTTTTATTTCTATTCAAAGTTTCTGCCATTCCAGGCTCATAAAAAGGCACTTCACCTCGGTTCAATCCATCTATTTTAGCTCTATCTGGATCAACACCTATTACTTCAAAGCCAACATGGGCTAAAGCTGCTGTAAAAGGCAGTCCAATATGCCCTAACCCAAATACTGCAATTTTTTTTTCTAAACTCATCATCTTTCTATTAGATTAATTATTTTTTTAATCACTTTTTCTTGTTTGTTTCCCATATTAATCCATAAGGGGATATTAATTAAAGCTTTCCAAGCATGAAAACTAACTGGAAGAGATTCATCATAATATCCGAATCTTTGTTGATAGTATGGTTGGATATGTACCGGAGGAAAACTTAATCTTGTTTCAATGTTCATCTGTTTCAATTTTTCAACAACTTCATCTCTTATTTTTTCATCAACAGAAATTGCATACATATACCAAGAGTGCTGTGTGACATATTCTGGAACATGAGGGATTTTAATTTTTTTGCAATCTTTGAATGCAGAATTATACTTTTTTGCAAGTTTTTCTTTTTCTTCTACGACCATTTTTAATCTCTTTAACTGTTCAATACCTATTGCCGCCTGAATATCGGTCATCCTATAATTGTATCCTAGAACAATATGATGATATCTATAATCCTGCCCTTGATTCAGTATTTGCCTCATTTTTTTTGCTAGTTCATCATCATTTGTAGTTATCATTCCGCCCTCTCCAGTTGTTATATTTTTGTTTGGAAAAAAGCTGAATATATGTATGGGTGCTATTGAACCAATATTTCTGCCATTGTAACTTGCTCCTAAGCTTTCTGCACTATCTGCAATTACTGGAATAGAATGCCTTCTTGCAACTTCTAATATTGAATCATAGTCAATTGGCATGCCGTTCATGTCTACCGGAATTATAGCCTTTGTTCTAGGGGTTATTCTTTTTTCAATTTCTTCAGCAGTTATGTTATAAGTTTTAGGATCACACTCTGCTAAAATTGGTTTTGCATTCTGATAAATAACTGCGTTCGCAGTTGAAATAAATGTTATTGTAGGTATTATGACTTCATCACCTTCTTTTATTCCTACTGCAGCGAGTGCAACATGAAGGGCAGAAGTCCCATTGTTTACAGCAATTGCGTGTTTTGCTCCAGTTATCTTTGCAAATTCTTGTTCAAATTCTTGCACCTTTTTTCCCATGCGTATCCATCCGGATTTTACAACCTCGTATGTTGCCTTTGCTTCTTCTTCACCAATATAAGTATTTGCAACAGGTATTAATTCATTAAATTTTTTATTATACCAGTCAAACGTTTTTCTTAAACCATCTTCTAGACTTACTTTCGCCTCAAATCCAATTTCTTTTAATTTTGTTGTATCCGGGCATCTTCTTTTCACGCAACCTTCTGGAGCTTCTAATATTTCTATTGTAGGATAGAAACCCGAAATTTTAAATAATTCTTTTGCAATATCAATTATTTTTATTTCACCATCACTTCTTCCTATGTGTATTATTCTTTTATTTGTAGATTCAGTTTCCATAACCATTCTAGTGGCCTTAACAGCATCATCGATATAACAGAAAGTTCTTGTTTCTTCCCCGCCGTATATTTTAAAAGGATTCTCTTCATTCACAATCCGTTCAATAAATTGTGGAATAACATGTTCATAACCCATCCTAGGACCATAGATATTGTGGTATCTTATTATTGAAAATCTATCAAGGCCCCTTGATTTTGCATAGGAATATATTGCAACTTCACTTAATATTTTGCTTGCACCATAGCTCCATCTAACATTAGAACTATCCTCAACAGTTAAAGGAATATTTTCTGGAGTAGGTATTGGAAATTTTTCTTTTAATAATCTCATTGTTCCTGCATAAGCTTCAGAACTAGAACTGAAAAGAAGTTTGCCCTTTTTTTGTTTTGAAAACCATTCGAGTATATTGAGGGTTCCTAAAATTCCGACCCTTAGGACTTTATCCGGAAGATTATAAAAATTTTCAGTACCATTAATTGCCGCTAGATGATATACATAATCAAACTCTCCCTCTAATAAATCAAAAGTTTCGTATTTTGTAATATCCCCATTGATAAAATCCACATTGTTCTTTTTTATTAATTCATTAAAATCTGCATCCTCTCTTCCTCTTTCAAAATTATCTATTATAACAACAACATAACCATCCTCCGCCAAATGCTTTGCTAAATGGAGCCCAATAAACCCCGCCCCCCCGGTTATTAAAACTCTTTTCATTAATTTAAGTCTTTAAGGAAACTATTTAAAGATTCATGTAAATAAATGGTTATTTGAGAAAAGTTACCTTTTCCAGAAAATTAAGAACTGTCTATTTTTACCGCCCATTTCGTCATTAAATGCTCTAAATTTTTCTATTCCAGCATCTTTCATCAATTCAGAAAGTGTATCTACATTATGATTATATAGGGGAGCAATTTCTACTCCTGCAATTTTTCCAGTCACTAGTCTTGTTTCAGGATCTATAAATATTTCATCTCCTTTTTCATCGGTCTTAACAGCCATCTGTTTTTTTTCAATAGGCATATCTATTATAGCAAATCCCCCGCTTATCAAAACCCTTTGCATCTCTTTTATTGCTCGCAACTGCTCTTCTCTTGTTGGAAGTTCAACAAAAACTCCCCACATGCTTATTATATTTCCATAGGAATTATCTTCATAAGGGAGATTTCTCATATCTCCGACCCTAAAATCAATTTTTAGGCCCATTAATTTGGAATCTCGAATTGCTTTTTCAATAAAAGAAGGGGCAATGTCTAACCCATCTATAATATATCCTTCTTTTGCAAGAGGGATAGTAACTCGGCCATATCCGCATCCCAAATCTAAAATTCGTTTATCCTTCTCTAGATATTTTTTAAGATATACGATTTCTTGAGAAGTATTTCTTCTAAGCGACTCATCTTTTGCCATCCCTTCTGCAGTCCACTCTTCATAAAATTCTAAAGGAGTTTTTGCCATCTTTTATAAGATTACTTTCTAATCTAACTTTATAAATATTTATCTAACAAAATTAGCTATCTCTCTTTTTAATCTTTCTAGATATTGTGCAGAAGCAGGGTCTCTTTCAATCGGAGCAAAAGGCGCCTGAATTTTATTGTCCGGAGAATAGGGCCCTATATTTAAATTTCCAAATACTGAATCAGGCTCAGTTGCAATTCCAGTGTGATAAGTTTTTTCAGGAACCTCTAAAACTCTAGTTTTTTTATCATTTAATCTTTTTACTTCTGTCAATCTTCCCTCTTCATCAAATATTATCAAGTCAATGCTCCCACTTAATGGAATCCATATCTCTCCAGAGGGGTGTTTGTGGGGAGGAATATAACTTTCTGGCTGGATGGCATTTGCTAAAAATTGAAGGCCACAATAATCCGGGCTAGTTGGAGAATAAGATGCTCTTTTTCTAGGAGAGGATCTCGATTCTATTATTAATTCTAGTAGTTTAGTCTCATCTATCAAAATCATGTTATTAAGGAATAAAAGCCGTTTTTAAGTATTCAGGTAATCAGGGGCCGAGGGTTTTTTAAACAGTTTAACTATAAAATCAGATTTAAATAACCTTTTTTCATGATAATATGATGAAAGATAAAGAGTCCCAAGTTCAGGGAGATTTAAAGATTATTTTTAAATCTTCTTTAATAATGTTTTTTGGAATAGTAATTTCTAAACTTTTGACTTATTCTTACAAGATGATTATCGCCCGAAATTTGGGGCCCGAGATGTACGGTTTCTTTTCTTTATCTTTGGCAATTGTAAGTTTATTCATATTTATTTCAGCGTTAGGACTTGATGCAGGAGTCCTGAGATTTATCCCTTTGTTCAGGAGCAAAGATGAAAAAGAAAAATCTTCTTATTTATTCAAAAGTGTTTTATGGTTCCAATTGTTTATGAGTCTTATTTTTGGAACCCTTTTGTTTTTTCTGTCTGAATATATTTCAGTAAATTTTTTTCATAATACGGGATTAATAATTTTTCTAAAATTTTTTAGTATTGCAGTTCCAATAAATGTTTTATTAACAACAATGCTTGGAACAATAAAAGCTTATGAGAGAATAGGCTGGTATTCTTTTATATTCAATATCCTTCAAAATTTTGTTAAAGTCGCAGCTTTAATAATATTCCTTTTTTTAGGATTAAAATCCGGAAGCGTAATTTTTTCATATATAAGCAGCCTGTTATTATCTTTGATTTTAGCATATATTATCTGCAAATATATAATCCGAGAGGTTTTTGGAAAATCTAATCTTTCTAAGGAAATAAAATCAAAATTATTCAAAGAGGTTTTTTCTTATTCCTGGCCCCTAATGTTTTTCGCTTTAACTTTTTCAATATTATATTGGACAAATTCTTTTGTGATAGGTTATTTTAAAACTGTTAGTGATGTAGGATTTTATGATGTAGCAATATCAATCTCTATGCTTCTGGCAATTACTCCCTCTTTGTTCATACAATTATTTTTTCCTTTAGCAACCAAATTATATTTTAAGGAGAAAGAGAATTTGATTGTAATTCAGCAATTAAGCAAACAGATTGGAAAATGGGTGTTTATAGTTAATCTTCCTGCAGCAATTATGATTCTTGTTTTTCCAGGCGCATTTATCAATATCTTATTTGGAAAAGAATATCTTATAGCTGAAAACGCATTAAGACTTTTGACTTTGGCCTTTCTTTTTGATTCAATAATGACCATATCTAGCAATTTGATTTCTGTTTATGGAAAAACCAAACTTATCTTTCTGGACATGATAATAGCAGCAGCAGTTAATCTATTCTTAAGCATTTTTTTAACTCCTAGATATGGAATAACTGGCGCAGCAATTTCAACAACAATATCTTTTTTGATTTTAGACCTACTCTTTTTATTTCAAGCTAGACACTATCTGTCTGTAATCCCACTAAAAAGAAAGATGATAAATATCTTTTTAATATCATTAATACCGACTTTAATTGTAATCTTTATAAGACGCCTTTTGCCACAAGTCAATTTTTTTATACTTGCAGTTCTTGGAATATTTTATCTTCTGCTCTATTGTCTGCTTATTTTTTATACGAAGGGTTTGGATAAAAATGATATGATAATAATATCCAGTATTACTAAGAAAATAAATGATTTTAAAAAAATTTTCTCAAAATAATACTCTGGCGAAGTGATAACTTAAATTTAAATACTACTAGTATTACTAGTAGCCATGAAAAAAGTAGTTTGGGAAAATAAATCTAATGGGCAGTTATGTATAACTATTCCTAAGAATTCTGGAATCAAACCTGGAGATATAGTAAATATAGAAAAAGAAAAAATAAAGACCATTGTTTATACTTTTGTAACTGGAGATTTATTTCATTACGGGCATCTCAGGCTTCTACAAAGCGCGAATAATCTTGGAGATTTTCATATTTGCGGCGTTCTTACAAATGAAGCAATAGAATCTTACAAAGGAGAGCCAATAGCAGATTACAAGGAAAGAGAAGCAATAATCTCTTCTCTTCAATGTGTGGACATGGTCATGACTCAAGATGAGCGGGACCCAACTGAAAATCTTAAAAAAATACATAATTCATTCAAAAATGCAAAAATAATACTTGTTCATGGTTCTGATTGGGAAAAGGTTCCTGGAAGTGATTATATAAAGCAAATAAATGGAGAGATAGTTAAGCCCCAGTTTTATGATAAGCTGTCAACAGAAAAAATAGTAAATAAAATTTATAAAATTTATAAAAAATGATAATCGTTTATGCATACGTATGCGGAGATATTATCCATGAAGGGCATTTGCTTCAGTTAAAAAATGCAAAAGCATTGGGAGATAAATTAATTGTAGGCGTGCTGACAGACAAGGCAGTCATGGAAAAGAAAGTAAAACCTATCCTACCATTTACCGAGAGACTGAGATTAGTTCAGTCAATAAAATATGTTGATTGTGCTGTTCCTCAAGATGATTATTCTCCTTTAAACAACATTCTAGCCTTGCAACCAGATATTCATATGGAAAGTGCAAGTCATATTGGCAACGAATATCTTGAAGAATTAAAACAAAAATTTAAGGGCAGGATAATAATGACTCCTTATTATCCAGAGCAAAGCTCAACTAAGATTAAAGAGACTATAATCAACAACTGGAAACCAAATTCAATACAAAAAAAACAAGAGGGATAACAAGTATAAACTAATATAGAAAAGATGAACTCAGATTATATTAAAAAAGTATTTGGTTATTGGCAAGTTAGAATCCTTATTTCTGCGTGGATAACTTATGCAGCATTTTATCTTGTAAGGGTAAACATGTCTGTTGCAATCCCAGGCATAATTGCAGAATATGGCATGAGCAAGACAGAGATAGGTATTGTTCTAACTGCATTATTCACAACCTATGCTATTGGACAGTTTATTAATGGACAACTTGGAGACAAAGTTGATTCACGATATTATGTAACCCTGGGTTTGGCAATTTCTGCAATAATAAACTTGATTTTTGGATTTTTTTCAAATGGAATAATGTTCGCTATGATTCTGCTATGGGGTTTAAATGGCATTTTTCAGTCAATGGGATGGGCCCCAACCGTAAAAACAATAAACAATTGGTATCATCCCCATAAAAGAGGTAAGGCCTCAGGGATTTTAGGAACTTCTTATATTTTTGGAAATGCAGTTTCCTGGGCATTCGCAGGACTTATAGTCGGACTAGCCGGATGGAGATGGGCATTTATCATTCCCGGAATTGTTTGTTTATTCATTGCGGTTCACTGGTTTATACTTGGAAGAAGCTCTCCTGAAAAAGTTAATCTGCCACCAATAGAAGAAGAAGGCGATGATGGAGAAAAAGCCAGTCTTGCATATACTCTGAAAAAAACTCTTACTAATAAATATGTCTGGATAATAGGTTTTGGTTTATTCTTTTTAAATATTGTAAGGTATGGATTCATGGATTGGGCCGTAACTTATATGTTTGAAATACAAAAAGCAACCATATCAACTGCAGCCTATAAGGCTATTTTATTTCCAATAGCCGGAATTTTAGGGGCGCTTTCTGCAGGATTTATTTCGGATAAATTTTTGAAAACAAAAAGAGCTCCTGTAGCTGCTGTAATGTTAGTGCTTCTATCCATTGCAGTGTGGCTTTATCCAAAAGCACCTTTGCACAATTGGGTAATGAGCTTAGCATTGCTAATGGCAGTAGGTTTCTTTACCTTTGGTCCTCATGTTTTAATGGTCACTGCAATGCCAATGGATTTTGGAAAGAAAAAAGTAACGTCTTCAATAACAGGATTTATTGACGGAATGGGATATATTGGTGCTGCAATAACCGGAGTCTTAACTGGCTGGCTGGTAGATAATTATAATTGGCAAGCAGCATTTGATTTCTGGTTGATAGGTGCGATACTATCTGCAGTCATGATGTTTATACTATGGGCAATGCTAAGAAAAAAATAAATTTTTTATTAAAAAATGATATCTGAAGAAGAATATGCGAGTATTATGCGGGAAGGTCTATTTGAAAAACCACTTAAACTACCTAGTGAATTTACAGATCCTAAAGTAAACAGGATTTCTCCAGAAGAAGCTCAATTTATTAGAAAGTTTAGAGAAAGTAAAGAAGAATTAGATCCTGGAATGGGGGGAATCTCTCCAGATAAATTAGACAATTTATTAAAAAATTCAGATTTAGCTTCAGTAGATATAGCAATAACTGCAGCCTGTAATTTTAAGTGTGTTCATTGTTACAAGCCCGCAAATGAATGGGGGTCGCAATTCTTTGATATTCCAACAATACAAAACATAGCTTCCCAATCTGCAGATTTGGGGGTACAGTTTTTCGTAATAACTGGTGGGGAACCAATGATTTATCGTCATAAGGGAAAAACTTATTTTGATGTCGTAGATACAATTTTAGAAGAATATTCTAAAAGGAATCTTACTTTTCCAAATATATTGACTTTTACAGATGTCGCATTGATTAGTCCGGATATTGCAAATAATCTAGCACAAAGAAGAATTGCTCTTTGCTTAAAAAGAGATACTTTAGATCCTCAGGTTCAAGATGGAATACTCAATGTTGATCCAAGAAATGCTACTCAAAAAATGGAAATTGGTTACGATAATCTTATTGCCGCAGGATATGGCAAAAATTCACAATTTCCAGCAAGTGTTAATACTGTTCTTAGAAAAGGCAAATTCAATACATTTAAAGGATCAGTTGATTTGCATGTTTGGGTAAGAGAAAGGGGATTTGAACATTCTATAGTTCCAATACATTATTGTGGAGATGCTGAAACTGAAGATCAAAAAGTTGGCCTTAATGCACTAGAAGTTAAAGCATTATATGATATTCTTGCACAAATAGATATGATTCGGTTTAAGGATGCCTGGACAGTTTATTCTGGATTTCCTAAAAATAAAACCTGCAATCGTCCAGGAAGAGGAGTTCATATCAGGGTAACTGGGGAAGTTACTGCATGTTCAGAATCTCCAAAAATTGGAATGTATATTTTTGGAAATATTAAAAATGAAAGTTTGGTTGGTATGATAAAATCTAAGAAATTCCAAGAATTTAGAAAAGAATTTTCTCAACGAAAAGGAAAATATATTTGCAATAATGATGTATGCGATCTTAGCAAGGAACATTTATGCAGAGGGGGGTGTGCAACAAGAAGCGCTTATTCTTCGATTGACCCTGATACTGGATTGATAATACCAAATACTAATCCTGCATTATACAGTCAGGGTAATGAAGACCCGCTCTGTCCAACTTGGATGGTTTTTGCTCAAATGCAGGGAGTTTTAAAAAAAGGGGTTTATGAAGCAGCAGTAGACTATCTTTTGTCAAGGTCTCAAAGATTAACAATCTTTGAAAAAGAAAAAATAAGGACAAAAATAATCTCTGATTTTAATGAGATAAGGGGGAGGCTGGAACATGGAAAACAATAATAAAAAAGTATACGTGGCGATGAGTGTGGATATGGTCCATCATGGGCATTTAAATATAATTGAAAAAGCGCGAGAGTTAGGAGATGTCATAATAGGGCTGCTAACAGACAAGGCTGTTGCAAGCTATAAGCGCATGCCGTTTTTTACTTATGAACAAAGAAAAAGAATAGTTGAGAATATAAAAGGTGTAACTGAAGTGGTTCCTCAAACCTCTATGGATTATACAGAAAATCTAAGAAAAATAAAGCCCGATTATGTTGTGCATGGGGATGATTGGAGAACCGGAATTCAAAAACCAATACGATCTAAAGTTATTGAAGTTTTAAAAGAATGGGGTGGAGAAATAGTTGAAGTCCCATACACAAAAGAAATTTCTTCAACCCAGTTAAATGAGGCTTTAAAAGAAATCGGAACAACTCCAGAGGTTAGGCTAAAGAAATTAAGAAGGTTAATAGATTCTAAAGCAATAGTAAGAGTGCTTGAAGCACATAATGGATTAACAGGTTTGATTGTAGAAAATATAAAAGTGAAAAAAGATGATAAGGAAAGGGAATTTGATGCTTTGTGGATAAGCAGTTTGACAGAATCTGCAGCCAAGGCAAAACCAGATATAGAACTCCCAGATATAAGTTCAAGGATTAATGTTCTTCAGGATATTTTAGAAGCAACAACAAAACCAATAATCTACGATGGAGATACTGGGGGTCAGACAGAACATTTTATTTATTTTATTAGGACTCTTGAAAGACTCGGAGTTTCTGCAATAATAATAGAAGACAAGGTAGGACTTAAAAAAAATTCTTTATTTGGGACAGAAGTCTATCAGGAACAGGATGAAATATCAAGTTTTGTTAATAAGATTTCTCAAGGCAAAAAGGCGCAGGTAACAAATGATTTTATGATAATAGCTAGAATTGAGAGTTTAATTTTAGGAAAGGGAATTTATGATGCTTTAATAAGAGCAAAGGCATATATCGATGCCGGGGTCGATGGAATAATGATTCATAGCAAAGACAAAGATACAACAGAGATATTAAAATTTTGTGAAGAATTCAAAAAATTTGAAAAAAAAGTTCCGCTGGTTATAGTTCCTTCTGCATTTAGCCATGTTACTGAAGAAGAATTAATAGATTCTGGAGCCAATGTTGTAATTTATGCAAATCATCTTTTAAGAAGCGCCTATCCTGCAATGATTAAGACTGCAGAAACAATACTTCTAAATGGAAGAGCCCATGAAGCTGAATGTTATTGTATGCCTATTAAAGAGATTATAACCCTTATTCCTGGAGCAAAATAAGATGATCTCTCCAAAATTCTTTTTTGATTCATTAAAAGAATTAAAAATAAACTTCTTTGCAGGAGTTCCAGATTCATTGCTAAAAAATTTTTGCGCGTATCTTTTTGATAACACAAGTGAAAAAGAGCATATTATATGCGCAAATGAAGGAAATGCAATAGCTCTTGCAGCAGGAAATTATCTAGCCACAGGAAATCCGAGCTTAGTCTATATGCAGAATTCCGGGGAGGGAAATGCAATAAATCCCCTTGTTTCTTTAATCGATAAAGAAGTATACAATATCCCGGTATTATTGCTCATCGGCTGGAGAGGAGAGCCAGGAAAATATGATGAACCTCAGCATAAAAAACAAGGAAGGATAACTTTATCCTTGCTAGATGCTTTAGAAATAAGATACGAGATTATTTCTGAAAATGAATCTGAAGTTGTAAAACTGTTAGATAAAGCAAAGAAATATATGGAAGAGACACATGAACCCTTCGCACTAATTGCGAAATCCGATCTTTTTGAAAAATATGAATTAAAAAAAACTATTGAAAATAATTTTAAATTAACAAGAGAGCAGGCAATTATGATGATAATCGATTCTTTGGGCGATGAGGATATCATAGTTAGCACAACTGGAAAAGCTTCCAGGGAATTATTTGAGTACAGAGAGTTTTTAAAACAGGGACATGAAAAAGACTTTTTAACAGTAGGTTCGATGGGCCATTCTTCAAGCATCGCCCTAGGAATTGCTCTGTCAAAACAAGATAAAAACATCTATTGCTTAGATGGAGATGGAGCAGCAATAATGCATATGGGAAGCCTTGCAATAATCGGAGAGAAATCTCCAAGCAATCTTAAGCATATTTTACTTAACAATGGTTGTCATGAATCTGTGGGGGGTCAACCAACAACCGGTTTTGATATCGATTTTAATAAAATTGCAAAAGCATGCGGATATAATGTTGTTTTATCAGCTGAAACAAAAGAAGAGCTTATAGGATGTTTAAAAAATATAAAATGTCAAGAACAGTTATGTTTCTTAGAAATAAAATTAAATGATAAATCAAGAAGCAATTTGGGAAGACCAACAATAACTCCTATCGAAAATAAGAAAGATTTTATGAACTTTTTAAATAAATAATTCTTAAAATGAATCAAAAAGAATTTTTTGGTTTTGGAAGTATATCTCATTTAGTTGAAATTCTAAGGCTTGAAAAATCTCAAAAGGTATTTCTAGTTACTGGTAAAGCTTCTTATGAATCTTGCGGAGCAAAAAAAGCAATTGAATCAAGGCTTTCAGTTCCTTTTTTTAGATTTTCTGATTTTTCTCCAAACCCAAAATTTGAGGAAATTCAAAAAGGTTATGAAGAATTTAGACAAGGAGATTATGACTTTATAATGGGGGTAGGCGGAGGAAGTGCAATAGATGTAGCAAAGGCAATAAAAATGTTCAATTATGACGAGAGTGGAAAAAAAGTCCCTCTTGTCGCAATTCCAACAACCGCCGGAAGCGGAAGCGAGGCAACTCATTTTATTGTTTATTACAGGGGAAAAGAAAAACAATCCCAAGGTTCTTTAAATCTTACTTTGCCAGATTATGCTATCATTGATCCAGAGTTTATACTAAAGCTTCCAAGTAAGATTTCAGCTGAAACAGGACTGGACGCTTTAAGTCAGGCTGTTGAATCTTTTTGGAGTGTTAATTCGACCGAAGAATCGAGGGTTTATGCAAGTCAAGCAATAAGATTATTAAATGAAAATTTAAAAGTCTCTGTCAATAATCCAAACATGCAATCTAAACAAGCAGTTATGCGTGCAGCTAATTTAGCAGGAAAAGCAATAAATCTATCAAAAACAACTGCTTGCCATGCAGTTGCCTATCCAATAACTTCTTATTTTGGGGTTGCTCATGGACATGCCGCAGCCTTAACCCTGGGAGAGATGTTTATTTTTAATTCTTTTGTTACAAATGAAGATTGTTCAGACTCTAGAGGGGCTGATTATGTAAAAGATATAATAAAGGAACTTGCAAAATTATTTGGATTTTTAACAGCAGAAGAAACCAATAAATATTTATCAAGTCTAATGATAGATCTTGGATTAGAAACAAGGTTGAGTAACCTTGGAATAAATAGAGAGGGCATTGAAACTATTATTAAAAATGGATTTACTCCCGAAAGAGTAAAAAATAATCCACGAGTTTTAAGAGAAGAGGATTTAAGGGCAATGTTAACAAGGATATACTAGTCACTTTGTTCCTTTTATCATTAAAAGCCTTTTGAAATAGTAATTTGGATTGTTAATAAGTTTTTTAATCGCTTTTCCTAAAAAATAAAATATACCTTGGCCGAGCATTGTTTTTAAGGCAATTTTATTGGACATTTTTCTTAACCACTCTTCAGAATGTTCAAGAGTGTAGAGCGGACAAGGTTTATCCGTGAGCCAATAATCATCTGTTATAAAACCATTTAATACTGCCTCTCTGTAAACTTCTGTTCCTGGATAAAGCCAGAATGGAGTAGCATAAAAAAAGTTCATCTTCTTTATTTTTTGAAGTTTTTTTACAAATTCTATTGTTTCTTTAACTGTTTCTTCATCCTCTCCAGGCAATCCAACCATCAAATACTTTACTACTTCTAGATTCTTGAATTCTTTTAATAGACTAAATGTATGCAAACATTCCTCTTTTGTTATATTCTTATGTATTGATTTTAGTATCTTATCACTTCCGCTTTCTATTCCAAAGCAAATTTTTCTGAATCCTGCTTTTTCCATCCAATAGAACATTTCTCTGGAAACCGGCTTTATTCGTCCTTCACAATAAAAATTCATCTTTATCCCTCTTTCTACAATTTCCTTGCATATTTTTATTGTTCTTTCATTATCAAGGGTTAATGTGTCATCTACAAAAACTATTGTTTCCACCCAAGGATATTTTTTGATTATCTGTTCAATTTGATCAACAACTTTCATATAACCAATAGGCCGCCAGGCCCTCTTACACGCCACTTGAATGCAACAGAAAGAGCAATCATTGGGGCATCCTCTTGAGCTTATCATATTTATTTCTTTAATCTCTGGATTCATAAAAACATCATAATTTGGAAATGGGAGCTTATCAAGGTCCATATTTAAGGGTCTTGTCTTGGTGAAAATAACTTCATTTTTTTTATTTTTATATGCGATGCCCCTCACACTTTCAAGAGATTTTTTCTTAATGAAGCAATCTAAAACTTCTATCATGCTTTGTTCAGATTCGCCTATGCAAATAGCATCAATTGGAAAATTTTTAAGCAGTTGCTCCGGCATTAAACTAGGATGAATTCCTCCAAGAATTATTTTTATTTTAGGGTTTATACTTTTAATGAGTTTTATTGCCTTGTAAGAGGATATTCTTGTCATTGACATCATAGCCAATCCAACAAAATCCGGATTTAATTCCCGGATATTTCGCTCTATCTCTTTCAAACAATTTTCTTCAGACCATAGGAAATATTCTTTTGTAAACACTTTATATTCATTCTTTCTTAAGACCGCATCCAGGTAAAGTAACCCTAGCGAATAATGCACAGTATTAGTTTCAATCGATCTTCCCTGAGTCTTATTTTGGTCTTCAACACAGGTTTCAGTTAGAAAAATCTTTATTTCATTATTTTTTTTATTGCTTTTCTTCATCTTTATCCAAGGATTTTAGTCTTTTGGATAACACAAACAGGTTCTTTATAAATATAATTGCGAATAAGAATGTTGTTAGTAAAAGGAACCAATTAACAACATTTAATATTAACATCCAGAAGAATAGGGAATAAAGAATCGTCTGCGGTTTAAATAGGTTATAAATATATCTCATACTTTCTTTTTCTAATGGTGAAGAAGGGGTTTTTCCCATATCTTTTAATTTTTCAAGCCTGTCTGAAACCAATAACACCTCATACTCCCTAAGCTTAAATATCTGATTAAACAATATCATAATTATCAGTGCTATTGCTGCCCATACATAATAGATTTCTCCGAATCTATTCATTGCCCCTATCCCTATTCCTAAAAATATGAAAACATCCATTATTGAATGAGAGGCGTTTTCAATATACAACCCCCTTATTGTACCTTTTTTCCTGTTTTTTCTCCACATCCAGTATCTTGCGATTTCTCCATCTGAATAATCAATAAATAAAGCAATCAAAAAAATAATGTAAAATAAGATATTCATCCAATATGTGCCGAACCATAAAAGAGCAGTGGATAAAACCCCTAAGATAATCCATATCATTGAAACGGCATCTGCACTTAATCCGAGTTTTAAGAACAATTTAGTCTGATAAATTGAAAATTTATCAGCCACTCTTGAATGAATATATAATCTTTTTTCTTCATCCCTGCCTTTTCCTGAAACAATTTTTCTTAATTCAGAAAATGTAAGTTCAGAAAGATTTTTTTTTCTTAATTCATCCAACTCTTTAATATCCATTTTTTAAATAAAAACGTGCTCTATATAAACTTTTGTTTTGACTATCTAAGATGTTCAATTATTTTTTTTGCCCACTTTTCTTCAGAAAACTCTTTTCCTCTTTTCTCACAATCTTTCTTCATTTCTAAGCATCTTTTAGGCGTAAGATAATTAACTGCATCAATTACTTCATTTACATTATGAGAAATAAGCATCCCTGTTTTTTTGTGGATTATGCTCTCTTTCATTCCGCCATCATTAGCACCAATACAGGGTTTTCCTGCTGACATTGCTTCCAAGGGGACAGAGCCCAAATCCTCATTTTTTGTTACATATAATACTGCGATACAATTTCCATACAATTCATGCAGTTCTTCTTCAGAAACATTTCCTTTATAATTTATATTAGAATAATTTTTGGACATTTCTTCAATTTTTTTGCTTTCAGGACCATCTCCAGTGACTATTAATTTCTTGTCAGGCATTTTTTGAAAAGCCTCAACAACTAAATCAACCTTTTTCTCCGGAGTGAGTCTTGAAGAAATAAGGTAATAATCCTTCTGCCCTAAAAACTTGAATTTTTTAGTTTCTACTGGGGCATAGAGTACTTCTGTCCTGTAACTATTGAAATATTTCTCAAATCTTTTCTGGACATTTCGGGAGTTAACCAATACTATGTCTATGTCTTTGTAAGCTTTTTGATCGCTTTTTCTTATGAAATAAGAGAATATCTTAAACAAGGTTCTTTTTGGAAATTTCATACTTTGAGATATTTCATCATAACAGTCATAAAGATATCTTAGAGGTGCATTGCAATACCATATGCTTTTATGATGCTTTGCAGAGCAATTTGTAGAGTGCCCTCCAAAAAAAATGTAATTGTCATAACCCTCTAATTTAAGGTTTTTGAACTTGTGCCTTATATAAATTGTATTTAGAATTGCCGGAAGTTTTTTCCCAAGGAAAAAATTGACATTATAATTTTTAAACATCTCATATGCTCCTTCAGGATCATATATTCCTGTATAAATGTCTGCATCAATATATCTTAACAAAGTAAGTATCTGTCTTTCAACACCTCCTCTATTGGTTATTGCCTCAGCAATAATTGCATTTCTCTTCTTTTCCATAATCTTAAGATTTTATAGAAATTTATAAAGATTTTCGGGTTGGATTATCTATAATTGATTCCTAAGAATACTGCCCGGAATATGCCTCTGTAATATCCATAAAACTTAAAAAAATGAAATTTTAATGTATCAATAAACCCTGCTTTTTTTCCTGAAATTGATTTTAGGATTATGAAAATAGGAATCAAAAGAAACAAGACCAATACTGAAGTATGGCTGATTATAGGAACCTTAAATATAAGAAATCTCTCTTTCCATGAAGCCCCTATCCATCTTGCTTGTTTATAGGTGGCTTTTAAGTTTTCAGGATTTTTATGATAGCAGATAGTGTCTTTTGCAACAGTAGGTTTTATTTTGTATTTGAACCAGAGGGTTTGATCATCAGCATAGCCATATTTTGGATCAAATCCTCCGAGTTCTAAAAATTTTTCTTTTCTTATGGCTCGAAAAATTCTGGGTAAATCTTCTTTAGCATTCCGGTAGTCCACCCTAATTTCCCCCCATAGCTTACTGACATTATTTTGGATATTTGTTGCAATTTCTAATTCATGAGTTGTTCCAATGATTTCCAGATTTTTTAAAATAGGGTCAATCAAGTTTTTGAGATAATCTATTTCAAAAGTCATATCCGCATCAATAAAGATTAGGATTTCTCCATTTGCTTTTTGAGCGCCAAGGTTTCTTGAAAACCCCGGACCCTTATGTTCTCCGTTTATAATAATTATTTTTTTAAATTTTTTTAAAACCTCCAAAGTGTTATCCGTGCTCCCATCATCAACAATTATAATTTCTATTTTTTTATAGCTCTGTTTTTTCAAAGAATTGATGCAGTCTTCTATGTCTTTCTCTTCATTATAAACAGGTATTACTATAGATATTTTAGGGGTCTTTTTTATCATTTTCATAATCCCTCAGGGTCTCTTTAACTATCTGTTTCCATTTATACTTTTCAGCATATTTTTGGATATTCTTTTTCTTCCATCCTAAAATTTCGTTTATAGAATTTTTAATATCCTCTTTTGACTTCGGCTTTATTACGATTCCTTCTCTTCCATTTTCTATCATATTTTTTACACCTCCAACATCAGTTGCAATAACCGGCAGATTTTTTGCTACCGCTTCCATTAAAACGACTGGTGCCCCCTCAGTATGGCTTGGAAGGATTAAACAATCGCATGCAGAGAGATAGTCTAATTTTTTATCATCGTAAATTGAGCCTAAAAATTTGATATTTTTAATATCCTCTTTTGTTGAATAATGTTCAAATTTATTTCTATCTGGACCATCTCCAATTAAAAGCAGTTCTGCATCAATCCCTTTCATACCATCCAATAATTCTTTTATTCCCTTTGTTGTTTTTATCCTCCCTATATAAAGGAGGTATTTTTTATTTAGTTCTAACCCCAAAGTTTTTCTTGCATAGTTTTTATTAATTATTTTAAAATATTTTTCATCAATTCCCATGGTCTGGAATCTGATTTTAGATTCCGGAGCTTTTCTTTTCAGATATTCTATTTCTTTGTCTCCTAATGCATAAAACACATTTATTTTTTTAAAAAGCAGGTTTTCAAAAAATTGCATGAGCATTATTACTGGTAAAAATAAAAGGAGCCGCTTGTACTTCAATAGGTTGCCAAAAGGATGACGTCCACCATGATGCTGCACTATAACCTTTGTGTTTTTTGTTTTTTTTAATAGAAGTAGAATCAAGTACATTTGCCAGGAATGATATTCATGAATATGGATTATCAATTTTATATTTTTTCGCTCTGCTTCTTTTATCTCTTTGTTTAAAGCTTTAATCATGGGGAAGCATAATTCCATACCCGGCCTCACAACAAAATTAGATGGAAAGATTCTGAATTTTATTTCTGAATCTTCAAAAATTTCCTCATTCTTGTATTTTTTTTCAGGAGACCAGCACTCAATCTCTAAGGAAGGATATTTATTTTTCATTTCCTTAGCTACTATGCCATGCCAATTTTCTTGGGTTATTTTTTTTATATCTCCTCTTCCGCTGTTTAAAAAAAGACTTGCAGATACAGAGGAGATTGAAATGACTTTTAGTTTGTTCATTTTTTAATTAATCTTTTAAATATTGTTATTCCAGATTCTGGATTCTTTATGAGCCGTTTAGCTGCCTTAAATGGATGTTTAACAGCTACCTTTAATATATTTTTAGGAGCCATTCCAGGATTTTTTTCAAGCACTAGGTTCAAAAATTCCTGATGAATTTTTTCCATTCTTTCAGGAGAGATATTGGTAAGCCCAAAAGTTAATTTTGAAAGATTAAAATTTTTCCAATCAATTTTTTTAGGAATTATTCCCTTTTCTTTGCACATTTCCCATAATTTTGTTCCAGGGAAAGGCGTGGTTATGCTTATACCAAAGCCATCTAAATCATTTTCAATTATGAATTTCTTAGTCTGCATCATCTCTTCTTCAGTTTCAGTAGGATTGCCTATCATGAATGAACCGCAGGCAAGTATTCCTGCTTCTTTTACAATTTTTATTGCATTCTTATTTTGTTCAATCGTAGTCCTATTATTTTTTAACATGCTTAATATTCTTTGAGATCCCGATTCCAGTCCAAAGGTTATTTGTTTACAATTTGCTTCTTTTAACTCTTTTAACATCTCCCTATTAACTGAAGTTACTCTTGATTGACACCCCCAGATAATTTTGAGCCCTGCTTCTTGGTATAATCTACAAAATTCTCTGATTCTAGGTTTTGAAAATAAAAAATCATCATCCATGAAAAAAACTGCCTCGGTCTGATATTCCTTTTCCAATTCTTTCATTTCTTCTATTATATGTTTGGCAGAATTCATTCTTACTGGCAAACCTCTCCAGCTATTATGGCAGAAGATGCAGTTATAAGGACATCCCCTTGTAGCGATTATTGAGTTTAATTTTGTATTTGGCGGAACAAAGTGAAGATGGGTTCCCGGAGTTCTGTCCTTGCCTTTTTGATAATACCTTATATCAATAAAATCTCGGTTTATTTTTGGAAGTTCATCTAGATTTTTAACACAGGTCCCAAGAACGATTCCTTTTTTTACCTTGCCATCCAAAATCTTGATTAGCGCTTCCTCCCCCTCTCCTTTTACAACATAATCAAAATGTTCTAATGCTTCCTCCACCAATACGCTGGCATGAACTCCTCCCCCGATGGTTGGAAATCCATTTTTCCGACACCAATCTGCAATCTCATAAGAATCTGCAATTACTGCTGTTGTTCCAGTAATGCCAACAAAATCCGGTTTCAGCCTGAGAATCTTTTTGTATATATCTTCTCCAGCTATCTGGTCTGCGATAGCTACTTTATGCCCAAACTTTTTAGCATATGCTGCAAGTCCTAGCAGATTTAATGGTTCATGGACGCCATATTCATAATTTTTTCCAGCATTTACTAAAATAAGTTTCGCCATACAAATAAAATAATTTTTAAATTAAAAATTTTTTATAAACAAATTTTCATTATTGTTTATCCATTCAATTAGTTTAATCATAAAATAATGATTTAAATAAATTTCCATACGACTGGAACATATATGATGGAGAATAATGAACAATGTTTAAAGAATCTTTATAAATCTTGATTTTCTTGTCCATAAATGCCATCAATGTCCTTAAAGCATAAGCTAAAGCTATTGTCAAATTTCTTTTTAGCAGGAAGATTTCGAGAAATCTACAACATGTTCTGGGTCTATCCTTTGTGGTGGAACAGAAAATATGCGTCTTTTTTATTGAACAAATTTCTTCCAAATCTGGGAATTGATTTGTTTCCTCCTTTTCTTGAAATAGAACCAACAACCCTATGCAATATGAGATGTGTCTGCTGCGAGCATACTTACTGGAAAGAGCCTTCAAAAAATCTTACTTTTGAACAGTTTAAGAAAATCTTTGATGATTTCGGCAAACCGAAATGGTTGGGATTGACTGGAATAGGGAGCTCTTATCTGAATAAAGATTATCATGAAATGATGAGATACGCAAAATCCAAGGGAACAATAATAGAGGTTTTTGACCATTTTGCACATTTTAATGATGATGAACAAATAAAAGAGCTTATTGAAATAGGCCCTGATTTTCAGTTTGCATCTATGTATGGAGCATCAAAAAAATCTTTTGAAAGCGTGTGCGTTGGAAGCGACTATGATACTATAGTTAAAAACATAAGGCGGTTTGTTGAATTAAAAAAAGAGATGAAAAAAAGATTCCCGATTCTTAACTTCCATTATATAATAACAAAGGATTCAAAAGAGGAGATTTTGGATTTCCTTGATTTTGTTCATTCTCTTGACACAGAGATTGGAGAGATTTTAGTAACTCCTATGTTGCATGGATTTAAGGAGGCAAGAAAATTTGAAACAAGAATTGACAAAGATTATGTTGATAAGGTCAATGAAAAGGCAAAGCAGTATAGTATTCCCATAACCATAAACATGTCTGCAAAACAAGAAGCAGAAGGCTTGATTTGTAAACCTCCCATAAGAAACTGTAAGGAATACATAATGCCGTTTATTTTTGTTACTGGCCATGTAACTCCTTGTTGTGGTCAAAACGAGGCGAATGCAAGGGTCTGGCAGAAAAAGCTGTCTTTGGGAAATGTATTAGAAAAACCATTCAGAGAAATCTGGTACTCCGATAAATATAAGCAAATGCGAAAGATGATACGAAATAATCAATGCCCTCCTGAATGCAAACTATGTCCTGCATATGAAAAAGGAGAATGTGAAAATAATAAATGATTATTCAACCGTAATTTTTCTTTTAGAAAATCTTTCTCTGTGCAAGCCATCTACAACAAGAGACTCTATTAATCTATCAACGTCTTTTTCAACTTGCCCGTCTAATCCCATAAATAATAATGCAACACTTTTTCGAGACGGTTTTGTTCCATATGAATCCCCAATGCTTAAACTAGAATTTCCATAATGATATGTCTGCGTGGGAGAATAGTGATCTCCTTCGGTTAATAAAACTGGTCCTTTCCATTTTCCGGCATCTATTTGAAAAAACTGAAAACCCTTTTCTTGAACATGGCGAAGAATATTTGGAATAGCTGTGATTTCTTCATAGTCAACTCTCCATGCTTCATATTGTGTTTGTGGTTCTGCCATAAATTTTTATCAATTGCCGATTTTTAAACCTATTCCAGTATTTTAACCATTCATTAATAACAATTTTAAATCTTTCTCTTCCATAAACCTCTAAAACCTTAGAGTTACAATCTTTTGCAAGAATTCTAGGGAATATTTATAAAGATTCATCTTTAGATATCAAATAATGAAAACCGATATCTTTTATGCAATAGAGAATATCCTGCCTATTAAAAGAATGAGGAGGGTTATTCTATCAATAACTTGCAATTGCAATTCAAGATGCAAAACTTGCTTTATATGGAAAAAAAAGCGTAAAGATGAAATGAGCCTAGATGATTTCAGAAAATTTGCAGAAACTGAGCTTTTTAAAAAAATAAGATTCTTATCATTAACAGGTGGAGAACCATTTTTAAGGGGAGATATAGATGAAATTGTTAATATTTTTAAGCAAAAAAACCCTAATTTGCACATAGCCATATTGACCAATGCCCTTCTTCCTGATAGAATATATGAAAAAGTTCAAAAGATGCCAAAAGACATTTCAATAAGTCTTTCTTTAAATGGAAATGAAAACACCCATGATGAAATAAGGGGGGTGAAGGGTAATTTTAAAAAACTTCTAGAAACCATTGAAAATCTTAAGAAATTAAACATCCCTATGAGTTTCATATTTACAGTTACAAAGGAAAATTATAATCAGGTATTATGGGCTTGGAATTTTGCTAAAGAGAATAATATAAATATCTTATTCAACCCTGAAATGGAGTATGGAAGGTTGGAAACTGAAAAAGGTAGAGATCTGGACGATTCTCAAAAAAAAGCAGTTCTTGATCAGCTTAAAAAAATTTATTCAGAGCGAAAAAGAGGTTTCTTTGATTACACTTACTTGTTATTCTTTAAGAAGCTTTATAGCAAAAAAACTGTTACTAATCTATGTCATGCTGGAACTGACTCGATTTTTATAGATTACAACGGAAATATATATCCTTGCGAAAATTTGGTTGGAAAAATACCTCCTTTTGGAAATATAAAAACAGATATAAAAATTCCAGAGGATTACAGCAAAGAGATAAGAAATATGAAATGCTATGAAAATTGCTTTTTGGAATGCGAAATGGTTAGGAATTTAAGAAAACATCCGATAAAAACTATAATTGAAAGAAATAATTAATCACTTATTCTTGTTGTCCATTCCAAGCATCTTTAAATGCTATAATCATTCGGTCAGTAAAACTTGCCCATGACAAATTTTTTTTAATCCAGATTGATGCTGCCTTAGCCTGGCTTTTATAATTTTCATAATTATTATAAATCTCAAGCAAGGCTTTATCATAATCTTTTGTAACGATTCCTAAATTATGTTCTCTAGTCATTTGCGCAGTTTCCATGTTTTCTGAAATTATTATGGGGGTTCCAGAGCAAAGCATTTCATAAGGTGCTAAAACTCCTCCTTGCCCACCAATGGGAAATAAACCTATTTTTGCAGCCTTGTACAAATTGCTTAGGTCCTCTCGATTCTCAAACATGCCAATAAATTTAACATTTTGCTCCAATCCCTTTTTTGCAATATAATCTTCAAGTTTTTTCTTGTATTCAGGATCTTCTTTTCCAGTTAAAATCAATAAAATATTGGGTATTTTTCTCCTAACGCTTTCTATAGCCATTATAGAAGTCATTTGATTTCTTGCTTCACCTATAATCCCTGATTGTAAAACAACAAACCTATTTTTAAGATTAAATTTTTTGATCATCTTATTTTTGTCACCTTTTGAAAATAAGTCCTGATTAATACCAAAATGAACCATTCTAGGA
This sequence comes from Candidatus Nanoarchaeia archaeon, assembly GCA_028713045.1. Taxonomy (GTDB): domain Archaea; phylum Nanobdellota; class Nanobdellia; order Pacearchaeales; family GW2011-AR1; genus ARS1285. The sequence goes on along the minus strand of JAQTOY010000009.1, from coordinate 1,465 downwards.
ATTTTTCCATACCTTTCAATAGCCCTTTTCATATTTGAGTTTTCAGCAACAGCAATGATATCAACACTGCTCCTAACAATTATCTTATCAGCAAAAATTCTTAATTTGTTTAAAGTTTTATAAAAAAATCCTGCATTTGGTTTGCTCCATAAATTCGGCGGGAGATTCATAAACCAAACTGAAGATTTTTTTCTAGGAAACAGGGTCCAGGTTACTGGGAAATCATGAAAATTTATAACCTCATAATTTTTCGATAATCTCTTTAATTCTTTTCTATAAACTTTTATGAATTTAACTATATCTTTTATGTTTTTGAATCCCGGGGGTTCGAGATTTATATTATGTTTAGGGATTATTATATTTGTATTTAAAAGTAGATTTTCAACTTCTTTGGATTTAGACAAAGCTAAAATATCATTCTTAATCCCCTTTTTTGTAAGCCAGTTTGCAAGTTCAACAATCAGGAGTTCCGCCCCCCCATAATATTTCATTTGAGTGTGAACAATCAAAACTCGAGGATTGCTTTTTTTTATTAATTCCTTCGCTAGATTGAGATCCTCTTCTGTGTTAACATTGACATACCCTTTGGTTATGGGATAGACATAAACAGGTTTTCCATCATCAACAGCAACTTGTATCAAGTCTACAAGCTCTTTCTGATTTCTGTAAGCATTAATAGGCGTTCTTTCTATATACTCAAGAATCTCATTTTTTAGGAGTATATGCCCAGTTCCTTTTATTTTATTTATAGGAACGCGCGGTTTTTCAATCAACCTAAATACTCTCCAATCTTCATTAATCATTGCAGAATAAGTTTTTCCTATGCTTAATTTATCTTCTTCAAAAGTTATCCCACATACAGCAATAATTTCTTCTTTTCTGAATTTTTTAATCATATTTTTTAAATCTGCATCAACTAAAATCTCATCTGCTAACATCAACATAAAATCAGACTTTCCTATAGCTTCTTTAGCCACTTCTATCCCAGTTACAAGACCTTCTTTAATCTTATCTTCAGAAATATTCACATACTTTATCTTAATTCCTTTATATTCATTCCCAACATACTTGATTATCTCTTCTTTTTTATATCCCACAACAATTATTATCTCACTGACTCCTGCTTCAAAGGCATGCTCTAAATTATACTCAATCAAAGGTTTTTCAAATAACCTAATCATGCTTTTATTCCTGTTTTCTGTTAATTTGTTAAGTCTAGAACCTCTTCCACCAGCTAAAATCAAAGCTTTCATCTTAAACTTTCTCATTAATTCCTATTTAAAGAATTTATATTCTGGATTGGTTATTTTATAAGATATATTTTAAAAATGAACAATTGAATCCTGCAAAACAAATAAAAACCTAAGATTCTAAGGCTTTATAATGGAAACATTGGAAAAAGAGAATCAAGAAACCAATACTAAGTTAGAAAAAAGGAAGGAAAGAATAATTAAATGGTTCAAGG
>JAQTOY010000048.1 GCA_028713045.1 Candidatus Nanoarchaeia archaeon | reverse complement strand
CTCCCCCCTAAAATTTTAGTTTTATTTAAAATTAAATAAACAATTAAGAGAACAAAAAAGAAGCTGAATAAGGGCATAAAATAATTGATTCCAGTGATTTCTATAGCCATTTTAAATAATCAAGTTTATTATTTTTCTTTTTCTTCTTTGCCAGAGGACATTACCCAGAACATAAATCCTATTACCACGATTCCCGCCAAAAGTGCAGGCCAGGATTGAGCAAGTACCGCGCCTTTTACTCCCAAAAAAGTTAAGTCTGAAAGAGTCATTAAAAAAATAGCAACAAATATCACAAGCCCTATTGCTAGCCAAACATATTTGACCCAAGTGACTCCGTCTTGTCCTCCTGCAAATAACCCCAACAAAATTAAAGCGACTAAAAGAATAGAAATTCCCATTCCCGTGTATGGAAAGAGTGTTGCAAAAAAACTAGAAACATAATCAAATTGCAATGCCATCAATCCAATAGAAAAGGCAATTAATCCTTGAACTGCTTTGTTTGGTCCTAAAATCTTTGTTTTACTTAAAATTCCAAAAATAACTGCGAAAATCATCAAAAAAGGAAGGACATATGCAAATATTCCCATTGCCGCCCATTGATTCAAAACATCGGTTATAGTATTTACCGGAGTAACCATTCTTTATTATACTTTTAATATCCTCTTTTATAAATATAAGAGATTATACTAGTTTATAAATGTTTTTTATTTTAATCGAACTATCTTATAAACATATAACCAGAACTTTCTTTAAAATAGGCTTGATACGAATGGAGCATTACTACTCGCCTTTTTCTTTTCCTCCGCCGAGAACAACGAGAAGCAAGACAACTACTACCACAACAATTATAAATCCGTTTATCAAAATCATTGAACCGCTGCTTGACTGAAATAATTTATCCCACCAACCAGTTATTAACAAAAGAAATGCTATTAAAGCAATTCCCAATAAAATTCCAAATGTAATCTTTAATCCAGGGCCTAAAACATCACCCTCTTTTTTTCCTTCAATAAATCCGTACAATAACATAAAAACTAATAAAATTACTGCAAAAATAGCCAAAAATGGCATCAATTTAACAACAATATCTCTAGCAAAAGGCGTTGCAATTAAAATTAATCCAACAACTAATCCAATTATTGCATTTATTTGTTTCTTGTCTTCACCCAATAATTTTGTTTTCTGCAATATTGCAAAAATTAAAGTAAACACTAAAACAAAAGGCAGAATATAATCCAAAAAATAACCTGATATTAAAACTGGAGCATCCATTCTTAAATAAGAGATCTTTCCCGCACAGTTTCGCTTTCAGACAAATCAATAGTTCCTCCACCAGATTCCTCACTCTCATCCAAAGGCAAACTCGCTTTGCTTATGATAACAACATCCCCAACAGATTTCACAAACTGATGTGGAATTATTACACCTCTTGCACCTCCAAGAAAATTGCCCATAGAATTGGCTATCCTTATTCTCCAGCTTTCAACCCTATTTTCAACCAAATTAGATTCCTCAATTTCTCCAAAAAAGTCTCCAGTATCTGTAAATACCTTCTTCCCAATCATCTCAGTTACCTTTTTTATTTTCAACATACCAATCAGACAGGCAAGAAGTTTTTAAACTTTTCTATATCTCTAAAATATATTTTACCGAATAATGGTGAATGTTTTAGAGAGACAGGAAATTTGCTAAAAATTTCCTGTAATGAAACCATATTGTCAGTAGTGACAATTAAAATGCGCAGATTTCTTTCAATCATCAGATTTATAAAAAACAGAATCTTCTTTAATCTAATGATTCATTGGAATTTCACTAAAAAAGAGGTAGTTTGGACAATAATAGCAATAATTCTATTTGGGTTTATAACTGGAATCTCTTATAAAAATGACACCATTACCATTGATTACAGTCTTTCAAGTTTAATTGTTCCCATATTAGTGGTTCTTACAAGTATTTTAACGAAAAAAATCATTGGAAATATTCGTTGCATAGAAATAGAGCATTCTGTTTGGAAATTCCAAAGATGGGGATGGTACCTACGTTCCTATTTCAAAAAACCTTTTCCCATAGGGTTGGCACTTCCGTTTTTCTTATCAATTTTTTCTCTAGGAATAATAAAACCACTAGCAATTCTGCAGTTTGATGCAAAAAATATCCCTGAAAAAAGAATATTAAGAAGGGTTGGAAGAATAAGAAAAATGGAAATTAATGAATATGATCTTTCAATAACTGCCGCGTCTGGATTCTATGCTCTTCTTGTTTTATCAATAATAGGAATAATATTCAAATATCCAGAACTTGCAAAATACTCTGTTTATTATGGAATTTGGAATATGATTCCCTTTGGGGGCCTAGACGGTACAAAATTATTCTTCGGAAATGCTTATCACTGGATTGTTCTTGTCATTCTGCATATCTTGCTTTTGATTGGAGTTATTTTGTTTGTATAAACCCTTGATTTTTAGATTAAAATTAAATCCTCATAGACAAAACTTTTTAAGGTTTTGTCTATATACCTCCCTATGCTTGACAAAGTTCTTACAACCATAAAACCTCGGGAATATCAGCAGAAAATTTATGAAACCTGCAAAGATAAAAATTGCCTAGTTGTTTTGCCTACCGGAGTTGGAAAAACTCTCATAGCCCTGATGCTTTCGGTTTATACTCAAAAGAAATATCCCGCATCCAAAACCCTTTTCCTAGCACCTACGCGTCCGCTGGCAGAACAACACCTATTATATTTCAAAAAGCATCTTCCAGAATTATTCGCAGAACTTACTTTATTCACTGGAAAAATAAATGCCGAAAAGAGAAAAGAGCTTTGGCAAAATTCAGATATTATTTTCTCAACGCCCCAATGCATCTCAAACGACATAAAAAACAAGCTATATAATCTTGAAGAAGTTTCTTTATTGATTGAAGATGAATGCCATCGCTGTCTAAAAAATTATTCTTACACTTACATTGCTGAAAAATATAAAGAACAAGCCAAAAATCAGAGGGTTTTAGGATTAACTGCTAGCCCTGGAACTGATAAGCAAACAATTCAGCAGATTGCAAAAAATCTGGGGATTGAAACAATTGAGATAAGAACAAGAGAAAGTGAAGATGTTAAAGAATATCTTCAGGAATTAGAATTTGAAATAATTCCAATAACTTTTCCAAGCGAACTTATGGAGCTTTCATTGATAATAAAAAAATTATATGAAAAAAAAATTGAAGAGCTCAAAAATAGAAAACTATTATTTGAACCTCCCACCAAAACAAACATCCTAAAACTTCAAGGAAAATTAATGAACATGATAACTTCAGGTAACCGAAATTTCAATCTTCTTTTAGGAGTGAGCGCTTGTGCTCAAGCCATAAAGCTATCGCATTTAATTGAGCTTTTGGAAACCCAAACTGTTTTTTCATCAATGAATTATATGAAATCCTTATTTGAACAGGCAAATAAAAACCAATCCAAAGCAGTCAAACATATAGTAAAAAATCCTGAATTCAATTCTGTTTTTATTAAATTAAACGAGTTATCTGTAAAAGGCATTGAGCATCCAAAACTGGCAAAACTTAAAGAGATTATACAAAAGTCAATAAATGAAAATCCAAAGAACAAAACAATAATCTTCTCTCAGTATAGAGATGCTGGAACAAGAATAGCAAAAGAAATAAACTCCATAGAGGGCATAAATGCAAAGGTTTTCATTGGACAGGCAAAAAAGGGTAAGGAACAATCTGGATTATCTCAAAAAGAACAGCAAAAAATCATGAATGAATTTCGTGAAGGAACCATAAATGTAATTATAGCAACCTCTATAGGTGAGGAAGGACTTGATATTCCAGAAGTTAATTCAGTTATTTTTTATGAACCAATTCCCAGTGCAATAAGAAAAATCCAAAGGGCTGGAAGGACCGCAAGATTAATGAAGGGAAAACTTATCATTTTAATGACTGAAAATACTCTTGATGAAATTTTCTATTATGCCTCAAGAGCGAAGGAAAAAAGAATGTACAAATCCTTAGAAAACATAAAAAAGGATTTGGACAACGGAACCTTTAATCCAAATCAAGAACAAGAAAAAAAGGATGAACAGAGAAAACTCTTTTAATCAATCCCACTTCCATCGGGAATAGCACTCTCGCTTAGCCCACATCTTCTTAATAAATCTAAATCTGCACTAGAAGTAATGGGAATTAATTGAGTCAAATCTCTTAAAGAAAAACCAACAGGCCTTCTTCTTTTATCAAGACTTCTTTCTTCAAATACAACCCTAGAATCTCCGCCTATTTCCTGAAATTGATAAACTTTGGTTGAATCCCTATTTCTATAAACTCCTTGTAAAAACAGTGTCTCCCTTATTTGATCATATGCATTATTAACCATTTAATAAATAAAAAACATCTATTTAAATGGATTATGAATTTAAAATCTATATTTTTGATTTTTATTATATTGCGGCTCTATCTGTAATTTAGGAATTATTGTATTAACTTTTCCATTAATCCTTCTCTTTTATTTTTCGCCATTATTAATAGGGGTGGATAAATAAAAATAAGCAATTGTTTTATAATGAAGAGCATTATTCCAGATAAAGCATATGTCACAAATAAATTAATAAATCTTAGGCATTTCAGAAATAAATGGCAATAGAAATAGAACTCAAATTTCCTCTGAAAAATTCAGAAAAGGCAATTAAAATCTTAAATGAAAAAGCAGAACAAAAAGGAGAGGATTATCAAAGGGATGATTATTATTCTCCAATCCATAGAAATTTTCTAGCAAAAACGCCGGTTTCAGAATGGTTAAGAATCAGAGAAACCAAAAATAAGCCGGGAATTAATTACAAAAGATGGCATAATAATGATGGTCAGTCTATTTCTTGCGATGAATTTGAAACACCTATAGGCGATATTGAAACTCTAAAAAGTATTTTTAAAAGATTGGATTTTAAAGAATTAATAACCGTAGAAAAGATAAGAAAAAATTGGAAATATAAGAATACCATAATCTCTATTGATAAAATAACTGAACTGGGGGATTTTATTGAAATCGAGATTGAAGAAAACGAATTTAAAAATATGGAACAAGCAAAAGAGTATTTGTTTAACATATTAAATGAACTAAATTTAGAATTTGGAGGGCAAGATTTCGAAGGCTATCCGTATCTATTACTAAAAAAGAGAGGCCTGATCTAAAATGTTCCACAATATCTTCTCAAGATTAAAACATAAATCAAAAACAAAGAATAAAATACTCCCAAAAATATTTGCAGACATCCATGAAAAAGATTCTATGATTTTAGCAGAGTTAAAAAACAATAAGGATATTGAATTGATTGTCAAACCCCTTAAAATTGCAGATTATTTGATAGGAAAAACCGCAATTGAAAGAAAAACAACAAATGATTTTATCTCGTCAATGTTAAGCAAAAGATTGATTGAACAATTATATCATATGAATAGATATAAGGATAAAATATTGATTATTGAAGGGAAAATTGAAGATTTATACCCAAAAAAAGAACAAAGCAAACTTAACCCTAATGCAATAAGGGGATTTATTCTCTCAATAATGAATAATCACGATACTAAGATAATTTTTACAATAGATTATAAAGATACCTCTGACTATCTTATAACCTTAACAAAACAGCAATTGAAGTCAAAAACCGAGATATCTCTTCATTCAAGAATTCCTAGAACATTAAAAGAGCAAAAAAGATATATCCTTGAAAGTTTTCCAAACATAGGCCCAAAAAAAGCAGAAAAACTCTTAAAAAAATTTCCTAATTTACTCTCCATTTTCAACGCAGATGAAGAGGAGTTAAGGGAAATTTTAAAAAACCGAAGCGGAGAATTTAAATATATTTTGAAAGAATAAAAATTATCTTAAAAATTCATCCCCTTTTGGTAAAAAAAATTCATCAGCAAGTTCATCGAGATTAAAATTTAAATCTCCTAAATGACCGTTATTAGATAGTTCCACTCTAGAAGTTAATCCAATCCTCCGAATCTCTCTATTCAATCCTTGAATGCATAGCGCTGGTTGATACCCTTCCGATTTAACAACGATAACTTGCGGACCGATTTCATTAACCGAAACATATGTTCTTAATTGGTTAATCATCTGATTAGTGGCCCATTCAACTGCATCCAAATACTTAAATCTTAATGAAGAATCATATTCACGTCTTTTTTTTTCAGGCTCTTTTAATGGTATTTCGGTTTCCATTAAAATATAATTTATGATTTTTTATTTATAAAAGAATCTATACTCTAAAATGGT
>JAQTOY010000047.1 GCA_028713045.1 Candidatus Nanoarchaeia archaeon | reverse complement strand
TGTCCAAAATGATGCTAACTCTCAAAAAGTTATTGGAACCCAAACTTTGCTTATGTATGCAAGAGTTTCAAGAAAACAGAATCCCGGAGTCTCAACACAAATTTATGAAATTCTAAAATCTAGAGCAAAAAAAGAAAGGCATTATAGTCTCTATGCAATGGTTTGTTCAGAAACTAGAGAGTTTTCTGAGGCTGCAGCAAGCTATGAAAAAGCAAGATGTTTTGTTCCAGCGATTAATTTTAGATTGCATTTAGGATTACCCACAGAGTCCCTAGAAAAAAAGGCATTAGAACAAGCATTTTATCAAGAAAGAGATGGATTAAAAGAATGTTTAATTGATAAATTTGTCGCAGATAGAGATGGAAATATTGTGCAACCTGAACAAAGAAATGTGCCCGAACATTTTTATGATCCTGACTATTACTTTAGCAAATCTAGAAGATTAGCTAGAAGATTTGGATTGCCGGGATTTCTGGCAGGAAAATTAAGACAAAATGGTCTTTATTTTGCCTTAAACCGGCTTAGAAGTGAATTAGAAACTGGTGAAGATTCTCAAACTAGCCCAAAAATGATTGGAAATGTAACTCAAAGATTAAACTTAAAAAACTGGGGGAATTTTTTTAACAGAAGAACAATTTTGCAACCATTTCTAACTTTTATTGAGGATTTAAGAGCTACTGGAAGTGCACATTTTGAAGAAAGTGACTTAAATCCTATGGCTCTTTTCCAGGCCCTGGGATTACCCAGAGACATTATTGAAATTTTAATTCTTAATTATATAAATCTTCATTCAACTCAGAATTCAAGAGATGGAAATTCTGGATGGGACATTTTATCAAATGATTTTAGACCTGGTCAAAATAAACTTTCTTATGTTGCATTAGATGGAACTTCAGGACTTGGCAGATATTGTCCTGCAATTTTTAGTGATTTTGGATTAGATGTTGTTAGGGGAATGTTTAAAGATAAAAGATATGTTCCATTAATAGAGGTTACTCCATTACTGATACCTGAATTTAATCCAGGAGTTGTTAAATATCTAAAAGGTATAGATTCTGAATATTTAAGAAGAGAAATTGCGATTCAGGAACAAATAAAGGATATGGTTCATGTTGCGGGAAGAAGAGTTAGGAGAAAATATTCTAAAATAGGTTTTGATTATCATATAGAAAGATGTTCAGAAAGAGATTTTCTTTCATTAAAAAGAATGGGCTTTGGAAATGAAGAAGAATATGAAGATTTACCTTTTTAATTAAACTATCAATATTATTAATCTTAATTATATTTAAATATAGATTAAATCTAATAATGAAATGACCACATTATATGATGAATATGATCCTGCAAGACCTCTTGAAATGCCTATGGAAAGAATGTATAGAGCGAGTGTTGGACCATTTTCAGGAAGAGTTGTTCAATTCGCAGGAATAACTCCCGGAACAACAAAAGAAGATATTTTTTATTTATGGTTATCTGATTTAATAACTGGAAAACTTGATTGTCATCAAACCCCTAGAGAAGGACTAAGAGATTTTTGTAGAGTAATGCCAGAAGAATTAAACACTGCAGAACAAAGATCATTAGAAACAAGAGCCAGATTTTATGCTGAAATGTGTGTAGCATTTGCAGAATTAGTGCTAGACCCTAATGCAGGAAAAGGTCCAGAACACTTTTGTTGTGGTTATGAATTTTAAATTCTAGAAAAAAAGCAGGTTATTTTAAGCATTTAATAAATATTACTTAACTTTATACACCCTATATCCTTTATGGACTTTTTCGCTTATCTTTATACCAACCTGATCACCTTTTTTCGCAGAGGTTACATTCTTTCCATCAATCTGTATACTATCAACTACCTCTGTAAAATCCTTGTCTCCTCCAACAATCCTAATAGTGTCTCCAACATTTAACTTATCTGTAAGTTCAAGAGCAATTACTCCGACTTTTTCAAAATAGTTGAAAATCTCTCCTATTTGTTTGCCTTCCATATCGAAATTCCTCCCATTTAAGGGAATTTTAACAGACTGAGAATTTTATAAAATTCTCAGGATTTCAAAAACAATGTTTTTGAATTGTTGAAATATAAAGGGATATGAAATATATAAAGTTTTTGAATCAATAGCCCCGCCAGAGCACCTGCCCATTATGGTATATTAAAGGGTTTTCTCAAAAAAAGCCCCGAATTATACCATAAAGGCATATAGCCCCGCCAGGATGCTCGCATTTTCATTTTGTTATTTTATAATTATTAATTTATCAAATTAAAAATGCTCGTCGAACCATGGGTTCCCCAGGTTCGCAAATACTGGAAAATAAACATTCGCCTCTGGCGAATATTTATAGCCCCGCCAGGATTCGAACCTGGGTCCCAGGAGCCAGAGTCCCGGATACTTGACCACTATACTACAGGGCTAGATTAATCTTCTAAAGATTATATTCAATATTACTTTTAAGAGTATAAAAATCTTTATTAAATCTATTTTTATTGTAAGATTATGAAAATCTTAGTGACTGGCGGAGCTGGCTTTATTGGAAGCCATGTTGTAGATTTATTGATTGAAAATGAACAAGAAGTTTTTGTTATTGATAATCTTTCTTCAGGAAGATTGGAAAATCTGAATCCAAAGGCAAGATTTTTCAAGCAGGATTTATGCGATTATGAAACAATCGAAAAGATAATTGGAGAAAACCGACCGGAGATAGTATATCACCTTGCTGCTCAGATAGATGTAAGAAAATCTGTTGAAAACCCTGTTTTTGACACTCAAAATAATGTTCTTGCAACAATAAATCTTTTGGAATTGTGCAAGAAATATAAAATTAAACATTTTATATTTTCTTCAACCGGAGGGGCTATTTACGGAGACGCAAAAGAGATTCCAACCGCAGAGAATTACGCAGAAAAGCCAATCTGCCCTTATGGATGTGCAAAACTTTCAATTGAAAAATATCTTCATTATTATAATTTCGTTCATGGATTAAAGTACACTGCTCTAAGATACGGCAATGTTTATGGTCCTAGGCAGAATCCCCATGGAGAAGCAGGAGTTGTGGCTATTTTTATAAATAATATGTTGAATGGAAAAAATCCCGTGATTTTTGGAGGCCGGCAAACAAGAGATTTTGTTTTTGTTGAAGATGTTGCAAAAGCAAACCTTTTAGCTTTAAATGACAATAAATCAGACATTTACAATGTTGGAACTGGAGTTGAAACAGATATAGATAATTTATTCCTAAAATTAAATAAACTTTTTGATAATAAATTCCAAGCAGCCCATATGGAAATGAAAAAAGGCGAACAGCTGAAAAGCTGCATTTCATTCAACAAAATACGGGAAAACTTGGGGTGGATGCCATCATGGAATATTGAAGATGGCCTGAAAAAGACGTATTTATCTTTTAAATAATCAAATTGAGCAACGTTTTATAGATTCTATTAGAAAATTTATTAATGAATAGCATACCTCCTATCAACCCAGCATTTATAAGCCAATATTTTTTATCTAATCTATGGTATTTCAAATAACCTACAAGGATAAAAAAACAAACGCGAGAATTGGAACTTTAAACACAAAAAAAGGGAGCGTTGAAACCCCGTTCTTCATGCCTGTTGCAACAAAATCAACAGCCAAATTCATAAATTCAAAAAAGCTTGAAGAACTTGGAGCAAAAGCAATAATCTCCAATGGATTTTTATTATCAATAAGGCCGGGTTCAAAAATAATCAAAAAATTCGGGGGGCTTGGAAAATTCATGAATTTTAATGGAATCAATTTTACTGATTCTGGAGGTTTTCAGATGTATTCACCCTCTATTTACATAAGTTCCAATGAAAAAGGAGTATTTTTTAGAAATCCTATTTCAGGAGAAAAAATATTCATAACTCCTGAAAAAGATATGGAAATACAATTCGAAATCCAAAGCGATGTCGCAATGTGTTTGGATAGAATGCCATTATATGAAGATTCAAAAACTGAAATTGAAAAAGCGGTTAAATTAACAACCATCTGGGCAAGGAGATGCAAGGAACATCATGATAAATTGCAAAAGAATTTAACTACAAATAAAAAACAATTATTGTTTGGAATAACTCAGGGAGGAATTTATAAGGATTTAAGGGAAAAATCCGCAAAAGAACTTATTGAACTTGATTTTGACGGATATTCCATAGGAGGTTTTGGTATGGGAGAAAGTTTTGAAGAAGAAATGAAAATAGTCAAACAACAAAAATCCATTATCCCAGAAAATAAACCAGTATATCTAATGGGAATTGGAAATCCTAATGAAATTTTAGAAGCAATATCCTTTGGATGCGATATCTTTGATTCAAGAATGCCAACTCAAAATGCAAGACACGGCCATTTATTCACATCAAAAGGAAAAATAAAAATTCTTAATAAAAAATATCAGTTAGATAAGACTCCAATCGATAAAAATTGTAGTTGCTTTGTATGCCGGAATTACAGCAAAGCTTACATTTCATTTTTACTAAAACAAGAAGAGCCTGTTGGTAAAGAACTTGCTTCTTATCATAATTTATATTATTTGCAGGATTTGATGAAACAGGCAAAAGAAGCAATTAAAAAAGGAAAATTTGAAAAGTTCAAAGAAAAAGTTAAAAGAACCTATAAAGAATAATTACTTTAAAATAGTAACAAAAGAAAGGTTTATAAGCAATTATTTCTAGACATAAAAATGACTGATAAAAATATAGCTCAGATTATATTACCAAGCCAAAAAACAAGTCTAGAAGAAAGACTAGGAAATGTAGACATAGTCAGTGCAAGAGCAGACCCTAATTTTTTTTATGATCCTGAAACTGGAGTCTATATTGATAGAGAAAATATTCTTGCTCGTATAAATTTTGATACGTCTAACGAAGAAAGAGATGCAATAATGCAAGCAGGTATTATGTTAGGAGAATATGAAATTTTACAAAAAACCCTCTTGATTGAAACTGTAAAATCACTAAGAGAACAGGGAATTGAAGAAGATAAAATTAAAGCATATGTTAAACAGACAGTTTGTAGGACGGACCTAAACTGGAAGATTATGGATGAAATTTATGGAGGGGATTTTAAAACAAGATTTAATTCAGAACAGGAAGAGGATATTGAAGCAGAATTAGAAGAAAAAGTAAAATGTATTAAGACTGAATTGCTATATGCCTGCTTCGCACATGCACAAACAAGAATCAAATATGGTGCTTATACTGATAGAAATGAAAGATTTGCCTTAAGAAGATCTTCAGATGAATTATATTTTCAAATTTTAGATCAATTAAAACCCTATAAAGATGCTGCAAGATTTAATTTAAAGGGAACTCCAGAAACATCAGAATTAGGATTTGATGGAGCTGATGATGAAGTCCTGCCTAATAAACTCTTTCCAAATGCATGCAGATTATTATTTAATTGGGGCCTAGAGAAATCGGGTTATGGGACAGATAGTCAACAAGGAAGAGAAGCTACATTTGAAGATCGTTATTTAAGACTTGTAAGATTTGATGGCTATGATGATGCCATCAGACCTGAAAATAAAACTGCGCAGCCACAAACTGCAGACAGGCAAGAATCAGATTTAGTAAAAGCCTGAATTCTAATTTTAAAAGAAGATAGTTTTATATAATAATTTTTTATATATAAATAAAAACTATACCCTACAACCAATAATTTTAAAAACCCTTTAGTCATAAGATTAATACAATGAAAGCTAAAATCTGGGGGTTTCCCCATTGTTCGAATTAATAATAACAATTCTAGCTTAGCTTTCTCTTCACAAAAAAATATTTGTGAACTTACTTTCATTAATAAACTTTTTATACCAAATTCTTCTTTAATTAAATGTAATTATGGCGGATGTAGTTTAACGGTAGAATGTGAGCCTGTGGCGCTTGAGACGAGGGTTCGACTCCCTCCTTCCGCTTTCTCTTCACAAAAGAATATTTGTGAACCTTCTAAATCAAATTCTTTAGGATCAGTGCCTTACAGCGCTGATTGTTTTCATTGTCCTTGCTAATAGTTTAAAGCCATTAAATTTAATTCTTGAGGAGTCAAAATGGTAAAGATAGATCTTTCCAAGAAAAATTATAGGGGGAATAGACGATTTCTTAGAGATCTTGGAATAAAACTACTTGGAAAAGAAGAAGGGTTCCTAGAAGCAGGAATTGAAGGTTGTTCTGAACTATATTTAGATCTCTCTGCAACTTTAACTCTAAATGAAGATTATATTAATTATAGTTTAAGAATAAGGATCGATAAAGGAGGAGCCTATAAAGAAGTTTTGAATTATGAAACCTTATCAAGAGGAAACTTAAGATTATTAAGAGAATTGAATTCAATTGATTAAGAAACCTTAATAAATAATAATAAAC
>JAQTOY010000046.1 GCA_028713045.1 Candidatus Nanoarchaeia archaeon | reverse complement strand
GGTTCTAAAGGAAGTCGGCACAGTTTCCACCTTTGTAGGAGTGGCTGAAATATTAGTGACCGGAGTCATTGGATTTTTAATTGCAATGGGAGTCGGATTTTCAAATATTACTGCGCTTTATATTGCAGTAGCTCTTGCTTTTTCTTCAACAGTAGTTGTAGTTAAAATTCTTTCAGACAAAAAAGAAATAGATACCCTTCATGGAAAGATTTCAATTGGAATACTTATAGTTGAAGATTTTGTTGCGGCAATAATGCTTATGATAATACCTCTAGTCAGTGACGGTGGCGTTCTTAAAAATATCTTGATGAAAGGTATTTTGATTCTTTTTTCAATTGCAGTCATATTTTTTATAACACATCTTTTCTTGAAAAAGATGCTAAATTATCTTGCTAGAAGTCAAGAGGTACTTTTCTTATTTGGAATTGCTTGGGCATTAATGATCTCGGTTTTATTTAACTGGCTTGGATTTTCCCTTGAAATTGGTGCATTGATAGCAGGAATGTCTCTTGCATCAAGCAAATATCATCTGGAATTAGGGGACAAAATGAAAACTCTTAGAGATTTTTTTATAATATTATTTTTTGTATTTTTCGGTATACAGGAAGCTGGAAATTTAAGTTTCAGCCTTGTAAGAAATGCAATCATCTTTTCTGTTTTTGTACTGATTGGGAAACCGCTCATAGTTATGACTGTATTAAGGATTTTTGGTTACAGAAAAAGAACCAATTTTTTGACTGGAATCAATATAGCACAGATAAGCGAGTTTTCTCTTATAATAACCTTGCTTGGATTTACTATCGGCCATATAAGCAAAGAAATCATGAGTTTGGTTGTTTTAATATCTATAATAACAATCGGTTTAAGCAGTTACAGCATCTATTATTCTAACCATATTTTTAACAAAATTGGCAAATGGCTTAAAATTTTTGAAGGGAAAAAAGAATTAAAAATTCACTCAAAAAAGAAAGATTATGAAGTTCTGCTTTTTGGATATCATCGAGCAGGTTCTAAGATTCTTAGGATACTTAAATCCATGAATATCTCTTTTGCGGTTGTTGATTACAATCCAAAAGTAATCTTGTCTTTGGTAAACCAAGGAATAGATTGCATATATGGAGACGCATCTGACAAAGAATTTCTAAACGAACTTGGACTAGACAAAGCAAATTTAATCATATCAACCATACCTGAAGAGCAATCAAATATTTTTATAAAAGAAAAATTAAAAGAACTTAAATCTAATGCAGTTTTTATTGCAACTGCAGAACATTCAACTTCTGCGCTGGATTTATATAAAGAAGGCGTGGACTATGTGATTGTGCCCCATTATCTCGGAGGAGATTATGCAGCCAATATAATTAAAAGATTTGGAACAAAAAAAGACACTTATCGGGATTTAAGGAAGAAACATATAAAAGAATTGAAGAATGAAAAAAAATTTGATTTTTAAATTATAAAAAATAGCGAAGATTTTTTAAAAAAAAAAAACAAAACATTTAAATATTCTCCTGCCCTTGAAGTTAAGAAAAAGATGGTTGGAAAAAATAAATTTCTATTATTTACTACGATTTTATTAGTTTTCTCTTTCTTATTTTCAATTAATTTTGTTTCTGCATCCCATATTGTAAATTTTTCATCAGGTTCATTATCAATGACTGTAAATGAGGATGTTACTAATTTTTTTAATATCACAATAAATAATAGCGACTTAGGGCCTGCTGCAAACATAACTGAAGTAAATATAACTTTATGGGGAAATTTTAATTTTAATCTAAATACAAATGATACTGATGCAAAATCAGTATTTTCTAATACAAGCACAGTATTGAACTGGAGAAATAATACCTATGTTATTAATGGAAGTGCGAGAAAATATTTTTGGTTTAATGCTACTGCAACTACTCCTGGAACATATAATATTACTATAACAACCGTTAATGGAACTGCTGTGTACAGGAATAATCTTTCAATTACTGTTAATGATACTATTGCTTCTACAATTACCTTAATCGATCCTGCAGATTCAACTTCTGCAACAACAACGGCGTATAATTTTACATTTAATGTTACTGATCAAAGTACAATTTCAAATTGCAGCCTTATTTTTGATGGCTCCGTAATAAATGTTTTGACAGGAATAAATAATACTGGAGGGACCATGGGCATGTATAATTCTTCCCTGAGTGTGGCTGCACATACCTGGAGCGTAAATTGTACTGATTCTTTTAATAATCAGGCAAATTCAAGTTCAAGAACTTTGACAATAAGTGCTCCTGCAGCTACTACAACCCCTACTAGTGGTGGAGGAGGGGTTGCTCCTGAATGGACTTCAACAAAAGTTTTGAGTTATACTGAATTTTCATCTGGTGTTATAAAAGAATTAAAAACAAGGGAAAGAGTAAAGGTTGAGGTTGGAAGCGCTTCACATTATATTGGCGTCAAAGAACTAACAGAAATGAGTGTAAAAATAGAAGTTTCCTCAACACCTCAAACAGCTACTTTAAATGTGGGTGAAGAAAAGAAATTTGATGTCAATGGAGATGGTTCTTATGACGTGATTGTAGGATTAAGATCAATTATTATTAATGAAGCAAGCCTATATATTAAGAGTATAGATGAAAAAATCATAAAAGAAATTGCTCCTCCTGTTGAAGCAACAACAACTCCTGAAACAACCACTGCTCAGCCAACTGAAACTCTTGCAGAAACTTCTGGAACTTCTTGGGGATTATGGATAATTGTTATAGTCATTGCTATAGCAATAATAATAGTAGTCATAATACTTGTTATTAATCAAAGGAAAAAGAATTTCTATGTTGTTTATAAAAGAAGAAAATAATTTTAAGAAACACTTTTTTGTTTACTTGCATAATTTGTTCAACAATTATAAATAATTGTTTTGATTTTTATAAATGTTAAAAGGGTAGTTAAATTAGCTATAATTGCCCAATTATTAAATCCTCTAAATAAGCGTCTTTTTTAAATTTTTTACAGCTATTTGGTTGACAACTTCTATAATGTAATTGCTTTCCAACGCAAATCCCAAGTTTTCCCCGCTTATCTTGAAATTATTTATTCCTATAACATTTCCATTAGTGTTAATCAAAGGACCTCCGGAATTACCTGGATTCAAAGCAGCGTCGGTTTGTATATAATATGGGAGATTATTATCTCCTAGTCTATCCTTTGCTGAAATTATTCCTTCTGAGACACTGAAACTTAATCCAAGGGGATTTCCGATTGCAATTACCTTTTCTCCCACCTTGATATTATCGGAATTATCAAAGTTTATATTAGAATAACTTCCATCAATCTTCAATAAAGCTATATCTAAAGTAAGATTGTAACCAATTAAATTCATTTCCTTCACTTGCTGGTTCTGAGTTATTGCTTCAGCGTATCTTGCTCCTGAAAGGACATGGGCATTTGTAACAACATAACCATCATTAGTTATGATAAATCCAGTTCCTTGGGCAACATCGGTCCTTATGCTTACCACTGACTGAGTTGCCTGTTCAATTATGCCTGAAAAATCTGAACTGGTTTTTGCGTTTATGCTTCCGATCTTCATTTCGAGATTCTTTTGAACATCAATCAAACTGGAGCTTAGCTCATTGATTTTATTTTGAGCGTCTGCGCTGTTAGCATTTAACGCATCATCAAATCTCTGTTCAGTTGAAATAAGTTTTTCATTAATAAGATTAATTTTATTTATTAGAATAATTGTAGAAGCTGTTTGCGAGATTACTAGAATGATTATGCATGAGAATATTATTATAAATGCAGTCTTGCTCTTTTTGCTATCATCTTTTAATTTAAGTTCTTTATTCATTTAGAATTTAATTTCCTTATGTTTTTAAGGATTGTGAATTGGAAGTATTTGGCTTGAAAATTGGATAATTTTAATCAAATTGTCCATCTGTATTTCTATCAAAAGTTTCTTTCCAACTGCCAAATTTATTGATTATCAAAGAATATTGAGGTATTGATTTTTGAGAGGAACTAGGATATCCGCATTCGCATGGAAGATAGGGCATCCAGACTCTTAAAAAATTAACAGTATTATCTCCTGATTGAAGATCTTGATTCATATAAAGATCACCAACATGACCAACAACTCCCGCAACAAGCTTTCCTTGATTGTTAATTCTAGAAACATAATGGCCTAATTTTCCCTGTTCTCTTAATACCTCTTCGGGATTTTTGGATAGAATATCAACTCCAGATACCGGCCAAATTCTTTCTTGAGCAGCCCTTTTTTCTAGAGTTAGAAATCCTAGCAGAGTCCTTCCATGTTCTCTATATTCTGGATCAGATTCCATTAATTCTTTAATCCTATCTACAACGTCGTCATTAATGCTTGGCCTAATGTATGGTTTTGCCATTCAGCCTAATAAAAAAGAACGTTTATAAAGGTTATGCTTGTTTTTAGAAATTGATAAGAATGCAACTATGCAAATATAAATAAGATATTAGTGTGATTTAATCTTTATTTATCCTTATTAATTCCCTTGCAAATTTCACACTTATCTTTCCATTTACACTTTCTACAGATTCCTGAATTTTTTGACCATTCGGCAGTCCCATAACACCCCTTAATTAATTGCCGCTGTTCTAATTCGCTTTTTACCATCCAATATCTCTTATTTGAGGCTTTATATAGTCATATGTACTATACTTTTGAGAATAGTATGTTGAAATATTCCCTATAATCCTTTTGCTAAAAAAAGTTTGTCGTTAAAGCATAGAACCTAAATGCCGAATACCTCTGTCAGAAGGTCATGAAAAATATAATGCTTGTTTTATTTTATTAGCTGATTTTGCAAAAGTTTAAATTTTATTATTTTTACAGGGCTGTTCTTATCAACCTGACGATTATAATACTTCGAATAGGTATCATACATCTCTTCATTTGATAAGAATCTTTCATGACCCTCCCAATCTTCTTTACTTAAATCTCCAAATCTAGTTTCTTTAACATTGAGTATCACTGCCTTTGCAAATTCCTCTTTTGTTTCCCAAACTAAAAAAGAAATAACCTCTCCGACAGATAGGTTTTTATCATCAAACAATCTCCAAGTAGTATTTTTTTCTCCTTTTAAAATAAGTTTGCTGAGTGATTCTCTGAATTTAAGTGTCTTCATGATAAATTAAAGCTAAACTCATTTTAAAGATTATTCGCTCTTAGATTAATATAGTGATAAGAAATGCTGCGGCTCTACTTAGGATGAAAGTGTCCAAGTTAGTAAATGGAGAAGAGTTCTAATTGACTTAACTGATAAACTCTCATTCAAAGAAGGGTTAAGGAAATTCATCAATAAATTCTTTTGCTAACTTGATCTCATTAATTGTCAAATATCCTCCATAGAGGAGCCGTTACCGGCTCCATCATGGAAGTTTGCATCGAAGAATCCATTTCATTGGCAGGAATCTCATCCCTGCATTGTACAAATCTGAATCTGCCTTCACTGTTGTGCACTACTATGCAAGCATTATTCCTTCTTGCAAGCATTCGTGCATATTCTCTTGCATCATGTTCAGTATCAAAGAGCCTAGAAGCTCTTTCTCCTGTCTCATGAAGCACTGCCCATTGACCATTCTCTCTTGCGACTACATGTTCGTTATGTGTGTTTACCATTTTAAATCACCTCCTTACATTAATAATAAAGAGAAAATTAATTATGAAAGATAAAAAAAATCAAAAATCAAGAATTTTTATATAATCTATTAAATCGGAATATAACCCTAAATAATAATATAAAAATTATAGAAATCGCTTTTATTTTATATATATCAATATATAATGCTTAGCTTCTATATATATTTTGCGAATCTTAGATATGTATGAAAAATAACGCCGCTGCCCGCGACCTCCCCATCTTGGTATCCTACCCGGCGGTTTTTTGTAAATTTAATATTATGAATGCATAAGACTGCTTTGATTTATAAGTATTGTCGAGATGGAGTGGATGGATTTAAAAAAAATAAAAAAAAAATGTAATATACTAATTATGCAGGAACTGTAAGAGCATGGCATCCACCAGCCTTATTTTTCATAGAGCCCCCTTTAGAGCAATGACATCCACCTTCTGGATTATGCATAGGACAATTACCTGACTGCATATGGTCGCATAGTCCGTCGTTATCTGCATCAACAAAACCATTTGCCTGATTTTTATATTGGCAATTTCCTGCTTGAGAATTATCACAAAAGCCATCATTATTAGCATCTACAAAACCAGTTCCTTTTATTATAACCTTATCACTTTTGTTTGTAGTTTCCTGGGCATATACAAAACCAAATGCACCAATAACTGCTAAAGCAATAACAATTCCAGCTATGATCCCAATTATTTTTTGATTCATATTATTTTTCCTCCTTTCAATGTG
>JAQTOY010000045.1 GCA_028713045.1 Candidatus Nanoarchaeia archaeon | reverse complement strand
GGATATAATGTCAGCCATGCCTCTATCTCTGTTGTAAGGCAGAAAGGACAAAGAGGATTTGTAATTGCCTCACTACAAACATCGCACATGAAATGCGGTTCATCAGCAGAATAATTATTTTTTGTTATCATAGTAAATCACGATTCAAGTTCCAAAAAAAAATATTAGAACTTTAAATCAGAAATAATTTAATGGAGCACACTGGTGTAAAATTATAACTATCATCACACGTTCTACATCTATTACACCAATTTGCATTCATGTTTTATTTACGCTAATTGGATTTAAATAGATTTGGGTTTTAGAGAATATAGGTTGAAATTAAGTTTTTTTAAACAATGGTGCTAAATAGTCATGTAATTCTTCAACAGAAGGGCTTTTTCTAAAACGTGCACAGGCAATACTTCTTCTAAGCACATCCATTTGATGTGGATGGATTCTAGAAATCAAAAATAATACCTCATGTACAATAGATTTCATATCAGATTGAGAAAATTTTTTTCCTGCAGATCTTTTTACTTTCCCTGAAAAATCTGCCATTAAATTTTTAACTGCGGTTTCATCGAAAGCAACTTGACCTGATAAAGCATCTGCTATTTCAGCTGCATAATTTCTTCTAACAGTAGAAGTTATATCCTCTTCATCTCCATCCTTTCGATCATAATCTGGGAAATATCTCTCTAATATACTTTCAATAGCCGGTAATCTATCTCTAAAGTTTGTTTTTCTTATTTCTAGACATCTTGTAAGTTTATCTTTTTCCTGCATTAATGATGCGAGTTCATTTTCTAATCTTTTTCTTTTAAGCCCCAACTGCCCTTCAAGCCTTGATTCTAATTCTTGTTTTTTGCCAGCTTCATATCCTTTCATTCTTTCTTCACATTCTTCTGCAGCAAGAGTTATTCTTTTTTTTTGTTCCTCTGCATAACTTAGAACAGTTGGCTTTACAGCTTCAAATTCTTTTCTTACTCTCTCCTCTAAAGCTTCTATTTCTTTCCTAATTTGACTAAGTTTTTCAGAAAAACTTTTAGAGCTTTGTTCTGTTCCTTCTATTAATTTTTCTAAAATTTTATTACCTTCTTCCTTTTTAATTTCAATTTTGTAGGCTAGAGGAATATTATTATCTTGAAAAAGTCTTGCAATGCCATACACAACATCTTGTTCAAAAATTTCAGAAACATCTGCCCCAACCGGATCTTCTATTCCTAAGGTTCCAACTTTTGCAAGTGCATGCTTAACTATGGTTAAAGTATATTGTGCTATTTTCGTTTCATTTGTTATTTGATTAGCATCAAATTCGTATGAACGTTTAGTTTTTACAGGAGTTTTTAATTTCAATGGAGCTATTCTTTCGCTTTCAATACCATGGTAAATTGTGGCTTCTAATGTTGAATCGCTTGGACTGAAATGCCAAAAAAATGATAAGGCCCTTAAAAAAAGATTTGCTTCAACAGGAGTATATCTAATATCAACTCGAACTGAATTGCTTCCAGAACCGGTTTGGACACTAAACGAATGGGGTTTATCTGAATACGGCTGATGAACAGTTTCTCTTGAATCAGAATAACTACTTTTTATTGAATCTAAAGTTCTTTCTCGCATTCTTCGGATTTCATCCTTATAATCTACTAAATATGCACCTAAACGCGAAGAAATATTTTTAGTTTCTTTACGTAATTCTTCAACCTGCGGCGGCCCAGAATTAGAAATATTTCCAATTAAAGTTTCTCCTGATTTAAATACGCCCCCTAATCTTCTTTCCATAAATTATTTATAGAAAATAAGTCTTTTAAGCTTTTCTATATGTTATTACTAATAAGTTATAATTATAATTATCCTCTTAAAATATCCAATTTATTCTTATAATAGATTACCTGTCAAATAAAACTTTAAATATAATAATTGTTAATGGTAAAACATATGAGATATAGGATAGAGATTAATCAAGATGATGTTCGAACTAGTTTTTCTGTTTGCAAAAAATTTTCTTCTGTAGGAGAAGATATTTGGAGGCAAGAAGGTTGCTCCAGCCACTATCTCGTTCGTAATCCGATAGGGGATCCTGTGATATGGCCAGTAATACGAGAAGATAGAGATGAATTTTATAAACTTAATAGTTTTGAAGTAGTAGACTATAGTTCTGTATCTAGTGAAGATGCAGAAACAAAAGCTTATGCTTTTGCAAGAGAACATGCAAAAACTATTGCAAGAAAGAGAAGAGTGAGAATAAGAGATATTGTCGATAATACTAAATTTGCTAAATCTAAGTTGGATATAAAAGTCCATACAAAATAATTTAAAAATAGGATATTCTAGCTATTTGCACCAACTTTTTTGCTTACTTTACTACTAACTCTTAAAACTCCTATTTATTATTAACCTTATAAACGGTATCTATCTCTAAATTTTTCACATCCTTTCTAGAATTTCAATTCTTTTCTCTAAAGGCGGATGAGTTGACATCAGATTATCAAGGTTTTTCTTAAAAGGGTCTGAAATAAACAGCGGGGCAACTGCCTTGTTTATCTTATTGTCAGGGGGTGAGTGATCTGACTTGATTTTTTTTAATGCATTAATCAATCCTGTGGGGCTTCTTATGAACTTTACAGCAGAGGCATCTGCAACGTATTCTCTTTTTCTTGAAATTGCCAATTGAACCAATTGAACAACAATTGGAGCAAGAATAGCTAAAATTATTCCAACAACCATAAAAATCGCATTACCTTTGTTATCATTGTCGTTGTCTCCTCTAAACCATAAACTTCTTAAAAAGATTTGAGATATTATCGCAATCATTCCAACAAGAACTGCTGTTAAAGTCATGAATCTAATGTCAAAATTTGCAATATGACTGAGTTCATGCCCCAAAACCCCCTCTAATTCCTGTTTGTTAAGCTTGTCTAATGTGCCGGTTGTTACACAGATTACTGCATGTTTGGGGTCTCTGCCTGTTGCAAAAGCGTTTATATTATTATCTTTCATTATATACAAACGAGGTTTAGGCATTCCAGAAGCCAGACACAAACCTTCAACTATATTATGAAAATTTCGGTATTCATTCTCATCAGCAGGCTTTGCATTTACAGAAGCCAGAGCAATCCGGTCTGAAAAATAATATCCAATCCATATATAAAAGATAGAGATAATGACTGCAAATATCATTATAGTTGTAAAATAATCTGGTCCCATTGCCTGTCCTATAACAAATCCCAAAGCCAGCAGAACCAAGAGTACGACTATAATCAAAAAGAATGATTTTAACTTATTGCTTGAAATCTGGTCATGGAAGGAAATTCTGTTTTGTTCCATAATCTTATTAGAGAACTAGGATTTTTAAGTATTGTGAATGCTGAGAATATGGTGATAAGTTTTGAGGAAATAGTACATTTTTAAAAAGAGTTTATATAGTCCTATTGAAGGAGAGCCTCTATTGTATTTCCAACAACCATAATTCTGGGTCTTATTCTTTTTACTAATCCTGCATATAAAGGATCATAAAATTTTCCTGGACTGCCATATCTCTCTGCAATTTCAGCAACTCTTTCACTTACTGAAACTCTTTTACCATTTACATTAGTTAAATCAGCATACAATCCTATTTGCTGGTCTAATTTGAAAGGTAATGCAAACTCTTCAATTGTTAAAGGGTTTCCATTATAAGATAAATCTCTTCTTAATTGTTCCACTCTATCTTTGAATTTACCGATGTCATCAGGATAAACTGCCCCCTCTGGATAATCATATTCTCCAAGTGCTTCAAATAAAGCAAAATCTGGAGGCACGATTAATGCAATTCCTTTTAATGCTTGGATTCTCTCTGCATGGCTTCCTCCAGTAACGAGACCCATTTCCTCTCCGCTGGTCAGTAAAGTATGAGCTGTAGAAACTTCATGATAATTTCCGCCTTCTTTTATTTTTCCAAAATCATGGAAATAACCTTCGACTCTTAACCAGTCGGGGTTTATTTGAGGTGCTAATGATGGATGTTTCTCCATTATTTGGCGCGCTACATCATATGCTATTCTGCCAGTATCTATAAGATGATTTGCAAAATCGGTTGAATTTTTTACAGTATTTGCTCTAACCTCTGACTCTATAAGTGCTCTTGCAGCGGTTTCTGTTATATATTGTAGCATAAACTCAAGATTATAGGGGCATATATAAACCTTAGGTTTTCTTATTCCTATTGAGTTGAATAAAGAATCTAAATTTTGCTAAAATCACCAAGTCCTTCGGATTTGTACCTACACCTAAAGGTGTAGGTTTGTGCTGGACTTGATGAGGCTGAGCGAAAAGATAAAGCAAGAGATTTATCCATCACCTGAAGGTGATGGTTTACTTTTTGCTCTGAATAAAAAATAGTCGTGATAGGAAAAAGTATGTAATAGCGGGGGACGGCTCGCACTTTCAATTCCTATTTTATATTAATTTGTAAATTGAAAGTGCTCGGGATTTGCCCGAATCAATATATAGAGTGTCTGGTGAAAATCCTGCCTAGAATAAAACATATTGCAAAGCAATATGTTAATAGCGGGGGCAGGCATTGTACCTTTTGTAGATTTACCGAGTTTTTGGCTCTTTTTCTCCCAAATTCAATAAATTAATTCATTGAATCGCTGTTTGTAATATAATCTAGGTTATTTTTATATGTTGCGATTGTGGGGGCTTTGTGGCGGTTTGTGAGCTGAAATGATAGAGAATTATTTTTTTCTAGCTTCTAAAGTATTATTAAGAATAGCTCTTGCTTTATCAATAAACTGGATAGTTTTAATCCTTAATTTTTCAACCTCTTCTTTATTGAAATTATATCTTGTTCCATAACTTGCTTCTTCTCTTTTATCTTTAGATTGCACATAAAATAATAAATCTTGATAATTCAAAAAGAACATATTGATTAATTCTATATCTTCTTTGGTTATACCCTCTTTAAAATAATCTCTGGCAAGTAAACATAAAGTAGCATCATGATTTTTCGAATAAACTCCTTTTGCTCTAATCAAAGATAATGCAATCTGATATGAAGCATAATAACATCCGGTAATGCACCAATCAAAATATCCTAAATTCATATTATCGCTGACAAACTTTAAGTCGTGTTCAGATTTTTCCTTATGTCCATTTATTTCAGCTAGATCAAATGGAACTTTTTCTATTATCTTCTTTTTTTGATAAAATCCAATTCTACTATTAAGTAAAGTAGGTTTTGCAAGCAGTTTGTTTAATTCTTCAATTTTCATTTAACACAACCTCGTAAAATAACATTTGATTTAATATAGGGTAACCTGTATTTAAAGCTGATTGAATAACCTTGTCATCTTTTAATTTTAATTCCTTTAAAAAATCTTTATAGCTGATTTGAAAGCTCTGAATTTTTAATCCTGTTTGTGCATCAGTATATTTTTTTGCTTTTTCATCATCTATTTTTTTATTAACAATTAATAATAAGTCAATATCTGAATCATTCCTAAATGTTCCTTTAGCAGATGATCCAAATAAAAAAGCAATAATTGGTTTTTCTTCTAAATTATTAAGATAGTATTCTATTGCTCGTTTCCTCAAAGAAGGCAACTTGTTAAATTTTTCAAGATCGAATGATGTAAAAATATAACCAATTTTATCAAGCTTTTTTAAATTAATATAATATTTTTTTAAGTTTCCATCTTTCTTTGAAATTAAAACTTCCTCTTCCTCAAGTTGTTTTAAAAATCTGGTCACACTATTTTCATTAAGCTTAGTCTTTCTTGCTATTTCTCGCAAATGTATACCCGCTTTTTTATCATCATAAAAAAGCTGAAGTATCTTTGAATGTCCTGAATTAAGTAAGTTTCTCATGGTAATGTGTATTGTTTAGCTTATTTAAACAATTGTTTAATCTTTTTAAACATTTCTATTATATTAATTTAAAGTGAATAATTATTCATTATTAATGAATATCTATAAATCTTTCATGCCAAACTTTTTATTAATTCTCCAGCAAGATTATAGGTATTAGCCCATTTTGCATAAGCATACCAGCCATTAAAGCTTTCAATAAACTTTCCATAGTCAATTTCTCCATTTTTAAAAGAAAGAATCTTAATTTTTATCTTGCAGATGTTTCTCTTTCTTAATAATCTATGATTATAAAAATTTCTGAATCCAACAAAATCAATTCCTTTTGAAAGAGGAATTATTTTAGATTTGTCAGGATGCAATTCAAGTTTTAATCTTGAACCTAAAAAATTATTAATTTGCTCTTTCAATATCTTAAGTTGCTCTATAGATGAATGAAGGATAACAAAATCATCAACATATCTTAAATAATATTTTGCTTTTAATTTATGTTTCACAAAATAATCCAGTTCATTTAGATAAACATTAGCAAAAAATTGAGAAGTTAAATTTCCAAGAGGCATTCCTTTTTTAATATCAGAAGTTTTTGCC
>JAQTOY010000044.1 GCA_028713045.1 Candidatus Nanoarchaeia archaeon | reverse complement strand
AGCCTTATTTTTAAGCCAGAGATTAATATTATTTATTCTGCTGATATAATGATTTAGAGTTTTGTAAGAACGTTCATCCACTTCTGCAAGATTGTTTCTCCTCTTTAATCTTATCTCTTCAAATTCCAAGAACTTTTTAATAACCTCTCTGTTTTTAGCGTTGACACTCTTATTGTTTATCAATTCTTCCTTCTTAGTAATGTATCTACTTTTGTACATATTATAATGTACTTTAATTAGTATATAAACTTTTCCAAAAGATAGTAGAAGCTTTATGATAAATTATGTGTAAACGAGTAGTTTTGCCACTAGACTATGCGCCCTATTTCTTCATTATTATCAAATAATGAACTTATTATATTCTTCAATTATAACATAATTGAACTTCTTAACTTTTTCGGGTTTAGCTTGACAGGAAATTCTTAATTTCCTGTAGACTATGCACCTGTATAAATTATATAATTTTAAGCTTTTTTAAATATATCCATATTTACTCAAAGACAAAAACATTTTTTAAATCATAAAGTATTTAATTTTTACCCACACATAAATGTGTGGGTTTGTTTAATACTTTATGAGACTGAGTGAAAAACTAAAGTATCCAACTACATCATAAATGATGTAGTTCTTTACTCTGTATAATCTCCTTAGCAAATATTTAAAAAATCTGTTTTATTCATTATCAAATAAAAAAGGTGAATTTGATACAATTATCAATTTATTTTTAAGATGAACAAAATAATCAAGACCCTTATGTTTTCAGACTTATTTATAATGACAAGTTTTGGATTGATAGATCCAATCTTAGCTATTTTCTATAAAGAGAATCTGATTGGTGGAAGTATTTTTGCAGCAGGTATTGCGAGTACTATTTTCATTTTAACAAAAAGTATTTTACAGCTTCCATTTTCAAAATATGTGGATAAATTTCCTTATAAAAAGAAAGTTAGATGGCTTTTTATGGGTTCAATTCTAATTGCAACAGTGCCTTTCATCTATATTTTTGCTAAAAACATGAACATAATTTTTGCAGCGCAGTTCATTCATGGAATAGGAATGGGTCTGGCTTATCCAACCTGGCTAGGTTTATGGAGCACTAATCTTGATAAAAAACAGGAAAGTTATGAATGGACTTTATATTCAACTGTTACTGGATTTGGAACTGCATTTACAGCAGCGGCAGGAGCTGCAATATCAGAATTCCTGGGATTTAATTACACATTTATTCTTGTTGGATTGATTGCAATAACCGGATGTTTGCTACTTCTAAGATTAAGAAGATAATTGATTTAGATAACAAGAAAAGCGATTAGTGTAATTTCGCACCAATTTTTTTGCTTACTTGTCCCATAAAGTATTAAATCCCCTAATTACATTAACATTAATTATTTGTTCAATAATTGCATGCATTGTTTTTGTGTTATTAAGTGGTAAAAGTGTAGAATAAGTTATTTATGAGTTTTTCAATTAATGCTAAAATGAGGCAATCGCCTAAAAATGGATTAATCTAAATTCTTTAATAATTCTCTAAGTTCTTTTGGAACATACTCTGGAAAAATTTGAGCTGCCTTGTCTCTCAATCTAAATAAAATTCCGTCTATTCCATGATTTCCATGTATCATCTGCGACATCCTGCTTTCAGATAACTCCAAAGATCTTCCAATATCCTTCAAACTTCTGCCTTCAAGAAAATATGCTACAATTACATCTCTTTCAACAGAATCAAGTCCAGATAGTAATCCTGAAATTCCATCGCGAGTTTCAAATAATCTTGGACCATCGCTTGATAATGAAACATCAACAACCAGACTATCCTTTAACCTAACTTCTTTATAGCTATCTGTTTCCGCTCGCTTTTTATCTAAAGATTGATTATGACCCTGATTCCTACAATATA
Organism: Candidatus Nanoarchaeia archaeon; assembly: GCA_028713045.1. Classification (GTDB taxonomy): domain Archaea; phylum Nanobdellota; class Nanobdellia; order Pacearchaeales; family GW2011-AR1; genus ARS1285. Next base: position 4,635 of record JAQTOY010000044.1, on the reverse strand, counting down.
ATTCATGTGCTAAATGTGCAGTTTCTATTGAAATTCCAGTTGTTCTGGCAAATGCTTCAATATCAAATGGTTTCTCGGTTTTTACAGAATCTTCAAGAAAAGGCCTCATCTTTTTTTCAGCAGTTCTGACATGTCTTGGAACTTCATCTATTTCTCTTAAATAATCCAAAACTTCTCCCTTTACTCTTTGGGGCAAATAAGTGTTTAAAAGAAATCCTCTTGTTAAATCAAATCTTACAAAACCTTGAGAAGCTCCGTTTTTTGCATGAGTTTCTAAAACCGAATAACCCATTTGTTCAAGAGCTATTTTAAAACTTCCAGAAGTTTCTATAATCTTTCTTATAATTGGTGTATATCTATCCAAAAATTCTTCTCTGTATTCTTCTTTGCCTGTAACTCTATGTCTTCTAGCAAGTTCTTCATCAGTCATAACAGAAATAGGAACATCTTCAATAACTGGCAATGAAATATAGGCCATGTTTGAAACAGGAATCCTATATTGCATTTTAGTTCCTAGTTGAACCCTTTCAATTAATGGTGAGGGGTCTCCATCAATATTGATTTTTTCAGGAAGTTCATCTGGATGTATCTCCATAGTTTGACAAAACGCAAATGGACAAACATAAGAATAATTTTTTGGTTTTTGCCTTAAATGTCTTCTAATTCCTAATTTATCTTTTTGCGCCCTTCCCAATAAATATCCTCCTAAGTAGCTTAAATTTCCTTCCTGAGAAACTTTTGCTAGTTTAAATTCATCCCTTTCTAATCTCCTCCGATAATTTCTATCAAAACCTTTTTTTATTAATTGATCTGATGAATAAAAACCAAGAGGATCTTTAATCAGTTCTATTAATTTTTCAGATTCTTCACTCATTTCTAACTCCCAAATAAATTAATCTTGCTTTTTTAAAATGTTGAACAGAATATAAAACTTGAGACCCTTCTGTATGTGTTGGCAGATTTAACCCGTGCCTTTGACCATATCCTATTACTTTCATAACTTCAATAAAAGATCCTCGAGTAATCCCGCACAGATCATCTAATGACGCGAATCTGATTTCTTTTGAATCTCCAACAATTTTTCTAATTTTTGGAAGATTTCTTTTAACAACATCTTCATAAGTATGTTCTTGTCCTCGCGGCCCTCTAAAAACCCCTTGGGCTTGTAATCCCAAAAATGCAGGAACATATTCATTTTCAACTAAAAAAAAGGGTTTAGTTACACCTATATTGTAAATAAAAGGTAAATGAGGAGCAAAATATTCTAATCTTTCATCAATTTTCCAGGCTAATTGACTGACTCTTTCTCTTGATAATCTTTTTGCTTCAACTTGCGCTTTTCCCCACTCATAAAGAACAAGATCAATTGCAGGCGTATGATTTGCAGAATTAGAAATATAACTATTTATTTCTTTGCCTGAAACTCTGTCCCCCCTTGGATTAAATACTCCTGCATTAACTAAAGCTTTTGATGAAACTAATGTAACTATTCCTTGATCTGTCAACTCTTGCAAAGAATAATCTCTTGAAGGTGCAAATCTTCCGGTTTCATTCGAATCTCTAGACTGGCCTACAGAATCTAGTAAATTATCTAAAGATAAAGCTCTTGCAAGAACTGCGTTAAATCTTGTAGTAAATTCCAAAGATCCTCCTTGCCTTAAATAAGATTCTTCTGCAATACCGAGACTGGTTGCTAAAAGTACATGAATATTTAGTAATCCTGTATTTGTTATTTCTGGTGAACGGATTAAAGGATGATTTTGATTATAAGAAAGTTGTCCAGTTAAGGGACTAAATGTTGCAGGTGCGTCACAATTACTCTTAAGAACGGTTCTAAATCCAGAAACTTTTAAAGGGGGTATAGGTTCTGGAACTTTTCTATCATCTACTAAATCAACTCCTTCTAATGAAGCTGTAACCGGTTGTGATGGCAAACTTTCATTTGAAGAAGCTGCAACCACCGGTACAGAATCTAAATATCCAGTTTGCTTCAACGCCCCTGAAATAAGCTCTCTTGAGGGTTGAATTATTTTTTCTTTTTTGGATTTATCAACCCTACCTAATCCATGTAATTTTCTATGTATATATTTTCGGAGTTCCAAAAATTTTTCATCTTCAATCATCTTTTCTCTATTGAATACTATTGAATCTCTTAATCCATCAGCATTAACTTCAATTAAAATTCTTGAAGGGGAGAATCTTAGTGCTTTTCTCAATTGAAAAATTTCAAGACTGCCTACTGCTCTTTGGTCAACATAAACATAAAGCCCATTAACCCTGACTGGTTGACCATACAAAGAAATCTTCATATCAACTTTTCCAACTTCCTCTAATTCATCGTGAAATTCTAGAATTTCCAAAGGGTCTGGAATAACTCTTTTAATTTCCGTACCATTTAGAGTTATTTTAAAATCCGATCTTGGTGCTGGAAGTTCCCAAGCAAGTGCATCCTCAAGACGATTAATTCTAAGGGAAGAAGATCCAACAAATTTTGATCTTTGAATGGTTATCCTTGTTCCATGTTCGCCACTTGAATTTGGATAAACTTCATAGTCCATTCCATGTGTGGGATTTGGAGTAAATTCTTCAAACCCCTCTATAGAACTGTCTCCCTTCCAAGTTTGAAATTGATAGGATTCGCCCAAAAATTGTAGTAGTGTATTTGCTATGCCAAATTTCCCTATTTTTCTTCTTCCTTTGAAAGTTAAAGGATGTTCTAGTTTTTCACTGTCCCCCATACTTAAAAAGTTTTGAAGACCTGCCTCATCCATTCCAGTTCCATCATCTTCAATAACAATAGTTCTTTCACTATCTGCAATCTGTATTCTTACAGATTCAGAATCAGCATCCCAGCTATTTGAAACAAATTCCTTTATTGCAGTAATTGGAGATTTTACTAATAATCTTGAAACAGCTTGCCGGAGATTATTACCCATTACCTGAGGTATAGAATAATGTCTCATCATCTTACCTCCCCAACTTTTTTTGGCCTTCCTCGTTTTCTCCCGGTTGGAGCATAACTAATCTGTTGTTTTCTTGGTTCATAGATATGATTTTCATCTGCAAAAACACGAAAAATATCAATTCGCGCTTCTGGAAGGAAAAATAAGGGGTGAGAAACTCCAATATTTTTCATACCGAATTTTTCTACAATAACACCATCAGATGCTAAATATTCATCAATAGGTGTTGCTCTTGGATGTGTATAAACAACTCTTACTCCTCGCTGAGAATCTAAAGGTTCTCTTATATATCTATCATCAACAACTTCAATTGCACTTACAAATTTATCTAAAATTCCAAAAGTTCCTAAAATCCCTGATTTATCAAAAAGGTGATCTTCAGTTCCAGGCAAGGCTCCAGAAGTATGAAGTAATCTCACAACTTTCGAGGGTCTGCCTGTAAGAACGCTAACTTCATTTGAATCATATAATCGATAAGGATTAAGATGAATATCCTTTAATGGAATTAAAATTGGTCTGGTATTGTACCTATTTGTTACCTGAGATATTCCATCAAATTGAAAAAAAACTTCTGCAAATCTTTGAGCTAAGCAATCCTCTAATCTAGGATCATTAGAATCTTTAGCAGCATGGGCAAGTGCGGCTGCAGTTAAAAATGCTCTTCTTAAATAGACTTCAGAATCTTTTCTTGATCTAAGTTTGGCCTTCTTTTCTAAAAAAGTAAATGCCTTGCATTCCGCATTAATATAAATAACATCTGCACTAGAATCTAATCGAGCAACAGATCCTGCTTTGCCGCTGTCCGATAAAATAAGAGTATAATTCGTTCCAAGGTTTCTATTAAATTGTTCTTGAGCACTTCCCAAAGCTCTATCAATATGAGTATGCAAGGCTTCTCTTCCAGTATAAAAATCTGTTCTTGAAACTGCCCGATTATCCAGATCATTTTTTATTCCCTGCAATACTTCCCTGACTGCATCAATTGTAGCTGTAACCAAAGGGCTTTCTTGAAAATCAGACCTATCAAGAGTAATAAAAGGTTTTAAGAAATCTGCACTAATCTCTCCTTGTAATCTTCCTCTTGCAAGAGCTGGAGAGATTGCTGCTATATCAAATAATTTATCATCACCAACTGCACGTTTATCAACATAAATCCTTACGCCCTCTAGTTTTTTCCCCCCAGAACCCATATAATAAATTCTTCCCGTAACAACTCTCCCCCCTCCTAAATCTTTCTCAACCCTATATGTTTGAGCGTAAGTGACAACTCCTCTCTTTTTAACTAAACTTCCATTGACAAAAATATCAAAATCTGGTTGGTTAGGCGGATCCCATTGCAATCTAGAATATAATTTTTTAAGGTCAAACTGTTCACTATCTGGTTTAAATCTTAAACCTCTAATTGTAATAACCGTGCCGTTTCTTAACCTTTTTTTAACAGGCAGATCTATCTCCTCAACTTCAACATCTCTATCTGTGACTCCCTCTCGGATAATACTTTTTTTACCATTTTTAACACTTTCAACACTGAAAGAATCGCCTAAACACTGGATTAAAACTTTTGCTATTCCATATTCACCTACTCTGTGCCTCCTTTTAACTGGTGAAAAAGGTTGCTCAATTTTTTCACTATCACCTAATCTGAAAAAACCCTCCAAACCCGCTTTATCCA
>JAQTOY010000008.1 GCA_028713045.1 Candidatus Nanoarchaeia archaeon | reverse complement strand
ATAAAATTTTAAAGAAGAGAATGTCCCTCATTCCTCCTTTTATTAAGTTTAATCGAACAAATTTATCAATAATCAGAAGGTTTTTATTTATTATTATATTTTCTTATATAATTTAATTATAAATATAAATATCCAAAAATAATTCTTTTTATCTAGATAGTTTTTATCCCTTAAGATCGCTTATTCCTAGCATAAGGAATAACAATCCAATAAGGATTACGAACCAGACAATTCCGCCTTTAAGGAAAGCCAAAGCAGCTTCCCCTAGATTCAGTCCCCATGGGTTTGTTATCCATGCATAGATTGCAACAATCACAAGGATAAGCCCTAATATGATTTCAAGCCATTTATTCATATTATTAGAATATCAAATTAATTTATAAATATTGCTGTTGTTTTTTCATCTGACTGGAGTTAATACTCTGAAACATTGCAAAAAGATATTCTCTATTTCATAGAATAATAATACTTTTAAAAACAAAAGATTATGTTTGATTATGCCTAAATATCAAAGAATAATGCATTCTGCAGACCCTAGAGTAAATGATTGTTTAAATGAATTTTTGGTTGCCAGTGCTTCAAGAGTTCCTGAATTAAGAGACAAAGGTTTTAGAGAGGTAGGTAGAACTTATGGTTTGAGAAATCAGGACTTTGCTACTACTCAAGGTTGGATTCCTAATATTCCAATCGTTCCAGTCGGAAAATTTGTAGCTCCGGATTCAGAATTAGATTTGATGGTTAGACAAGGATTAGGGAGATTATTCACTGAAATCGGGGGAGATGAACAAGCAGTTGATTTGGGAGGTATGACTGATAGAATTGTTTCTGCAGTTCCAACTGCAGGAAATCTTTATCTTGTTGATTTTCAATATTCTGATTGGGGAACTAATTTACATCATGGTAATGAATTAATCTTAATGCCTCAAGGAGAAGGGGAGCCAGTTTACAAAACTAATCCTAAGCATGGATTACATATATTTGATAGAAGGCACAGAGGTGATTCTATGTGGAAATTTATAGAACCTGCTTTTTCAAGAATTCCTTATCTTTTAAAAAATTATCCTTTTAAAGTTAATGAAATAAGAATGGTTGGTGAATTAGAAGTTGCTCCCGTATTTTTAGGCAAGGTAAGAACTTCTCCTAGAATGGGGTGGACAGGATCTAGTGAATATGCTCCACGGCTTTCAAGATATGCTGATTTTGAAAGGCATTTGCAAAGTAAAAAATAGTCTTTTTTAAAATTTTATAGCTTCCAATTCGTTTGAACTTATGCTTGTATTTATAAATAATCTTTGTCTTAATCTGAAATGACTAATGATAAATTTATATTAATGGGGTTAGATGACGAACGAAGCAAGTATGTTGCGGAAGTGCTAGGGAATAATACTTGCAGGAAAATTCTAGATTTTTTGGCCGAGACAAAAGAAGCCAGCGAAAAGGATATTTCCGATGGTTTGAAGATTCCAATCAATACAGTAGAATATAACCTAGACAAGCTTATAAAATCTGGTCTTGTTGAAAAAACAAAAAATTTTTTTTGGAGCAGTAAAGGGAAAAAAATAGTTATGTACAAACTAGCAAGAAAACATATTATTATTTCACCAAACAAGAAATTTGACCTTAATAATCTTAAGGCAATAATGCCCGTTTTAATCGCAGCTTTTGTTATCATTGCTCTGGCTTTGTATATGAATATGAAAGACATTGAAAATAACAGTTTTAGTTTAAGAGATAGTAAAACAGATAATTCTCTTCAAGCAATTCCTGCTTCAGAAGGGGCTTCTGCAACCATGGAGACTGTTACAGCACTTTCTCCCAATAAAGAAAATACTGATAAAATTAATATAATTAACAAAATATTGATAGCAGTTGAAATCCTCCTGCTTTTATTTATAATTATTTTTGGTTTTATTTTATTCAGAGTAAAAAAGAAAACTGTATCCTTTAGGGGATAGTTTTAGGTTACTTACTCTTTTTTACTCAGCCTCACGAAATCCACGACAAACCACACATTTAAAGCGTGGTTTGAATCCTAAGGATTTCGTGATTTAATCATAAAAAATGAATTTTTGATTTCTATAATATAAATATTTAAATATGCAGATAAATGTTTTAAGTGTTGTTTAAAATGAGTGATGAAGTTTTAGAAAAAAATGAAGTGGAAAGCCAAAAAGGAATCTTAGAGGTTCCTAAAATATATAATGCTGAATCAAAGCCTAAAGTCCGGATACAAGACTTAAAAAGAGAAAAACAAATTCTTAAGTTAGAGATTCTAAAGAAATTAAGTTCTGGAACTGGATTGAGGGAAGGATTAAATCATATTGTTGCAGGAAATATGGGCGCATTGATTGTAGTAAGCAATGAAAACACAAATAATATCTTTAAGGGAGGTTTCAAGGTAAATTGCAAGTTTACTTCAAAAAGGCTTGCAGAATTGGCAAAGATGGATGGTGCAATTATATTATCTGAAGACTTCAAAAAAATTCTTTACGCAAACACTCTTCTGGTTCCAAATCCTGATTTAAGTTCAATTGAGACTGGAACGAGGCATCAGGCTGGTGAAAGGACTGCAAAACAAATTCAAGGTTTAGTCATTGCGGTTTCAGAAAGAAGAGGGGAGATTACTATCTATCATTCAAATTCAAGATATGTTTTGCAGCATACAGAGGATTTGTTGAGAAGAGCTACAGAAACACTTCAAATATTAGAAAAGCAAAAAGAAGTTTTTAATGAACTTCTTATTAACCTTAATGTTCTCGAAGTTACTAACCTGGTTTCGGTTTCTGATGTTTGCAGCATTATGCAAAGAATGGAAATGATTAAGAAAATGTCAGACATAATAAATGAATATATTATTGAGCTTGGAAAAGATGGGATTATACTCCGAATGAGGATGAGAGAGTTAGTAAAAGGTATGGATAAGAAACAAGAATCAATACTAAAAGATTATGTTTCAAAACCTGCAAAAGCAGAACAATTTTTAGATGATCTGAATTTTGATGAGTTATTAAGCTTGGAAACTATTGCAAGAATATTATTTGGCAGTTCTCTGGAATCAGTAATCTTTCCAAAAGGTTACAGGATTTTAAGCAAAACCAGTCTGAGCAGAGAAGAAATAGAATATTTAATAAAACATTTCAAGCATCTTGAAGGAATATTAAATGCAGATGAGAAAATATTAAGAAGAATATTAAAGGAGAATACTGACAATTTTTTAAAAGAAATAAACAACGCAAGGGATCAGATAATGGTTGGCAAGAAAATTTAGTTTTAATTTTAGATTGGAAATACCCCTATTTCTCCAAAACCCTTAAAAATAGGCTCTTCTTAGTTATTATATGATTGATATAAAATTGATTAGAGAAAATCCCGAACTAGTAAAATCAAATATAAAAAAAAAATTTCAGGAGGAAAAACTTCATTTTGTTGATGAAGTAAGAAAAAAAGATGAGGAATGGAGAAAGCTGAAATTTGATGCTGATAATTTAAGGAAAGAAAGGAATCAGGTTTCTGAACAGATTAATCATGCTAAAAAATCAAAGGATAATAAAAAAGCAGAAGAATTAATAAAAAAAGCAAAAGTTATACCTGCGGAAATAGAAAAGCTTGAGGAAAATGCTAAAATTTTGGAAAAAGAGATAAGGGTGCTTATGTATCGAATTCCAAACATAATCCATAAATCAGTTCCAATTGGAAAAGATTCTTCTGAAAATGTCGAAAGAAAAAAAATTGGAATAACAAAAACTCCAAAATATGAGATTTTAAACCATGCTGAATTGGCTGAAAAAATTAATGGCGTTGATTTTGATACGGCAAGAGAAACTTCTGGAAAAGGTTTTCTTTATTTAAAAGGGAAGTTGTCTATTCTTTCATATGCAATGCTTAATCTTGCTAGGGATTACATGATTAAGCAGGGTTATGAATATATTGAGCCTCCTTTAATGATAAGAAAAAAAGTAGTTGAAGGAGTTATGTCTCAAAAAGAAATTGAAGATATGATGTATAAGATTGAGGGGGAGGATTTGTATCTTATTGCGACTTCAGAATATCCTTTGGTCGGGATGTATATGGAGAAAGTTCTTCAAAAAAATCAGATTCCTCAGAAAGTCACTGGATTTTCACCTTGTTTTAGAAAAGAAATAGGTGCTCATGGTATAGAAGAAAAAGGATTTTACAGACTGCATCAATTTTACAAGCAGGAAATGGTGGTAATATGTGAGCCCGAAGATTCCTATAAATTTTATGATGAAATGCTTAAACATACTCTAAGTGTTATGAAAGCCTTGGAAATTCCAGTAAGGGTTTTGGAATGCTGTTCAGGGGATTTGGCGGATTTAAAAGCAAAATCCTGCGATGTTGAAGCATGGTCTCCTAGACAAAAAAAATATTTTGAAGTTGGTTCTTTGACTAATATGGAAGAGGCGCAGGCAAGAAGGCTGAACATTAAAATTAATGGTGCAACAGGGAACTATTTTGCTCATACTTTGAACAATACAGTTTTAGCTAATCCTAGAACAATGATAGCATTAATGGAGAATCATCAGCAAAAAGACGGCTCAATCAAAGTGCCAAAGGCACTTTGGAAGTATACGGGATTTAAGGAAATTAAAGTAAAATAGGTTTTTTCTTATTTATAACAAATAGAAAATTTTTAAAACCACCTTTTCTTTTAGAAAAAATGCCAGAACAAGAATTTGAATCCCAAAAGATGCCAGAGCATGTTGCAATCATTCTAGATGGTAATAGGCGTTTTGCCAAACGCCTTATGTTAGAGCCTTGGAAAGGACATGAATATGGAAGGGAGAAAGTTGAAAAAATGCTTGATTATGCAAATGATTTAGGCATTAAAGAACTGACTTTCTATGCACTTTCAGTTGAAAACATAAAAAGCAGGCCTAAGAATGAACTTGAATATCTGTATAAAATATTCAGAGAAATATTCCGGGATATAAGCAAGGAAAAAATACATAATAATAAAATAAAGATGAGATTTATAGGGAATTTGGATCTTCTTCCTAAAGATTTAAAGGTGCAATGTGAAAAAATAGAGGATGAAACAAAAAATTATGATAATTTTACAGTTAATTTTGCAATTGCTTACGGAGGAAGACAAGAAATTGTAGAAGCGGTTAGAAAAATCCTTAAAAATAAAATAAAAGAAGAAGATGTGAATGAACAAATAATTGAGGATGCTCTTTACATGAAGGATAATCCTGACTTGATAATAAGAACTGGTGGAGAAAAAAGAACTTCTAATTTCCTTCCATGGCAGTCAGCATATTCTGAACTAATTTTTATTGATAAATTCTGGCCGGAATTTGAAAAAGAGGATTTAATCAACTGCATTGATGAATTTAAAAGACGTAAGCGTAATTTCGGAAAATAAGATTTAAATACTATTTGAAATTATTTATTACTATGAGAGATTATCTTAAAGAAGTAAGAGATTCTTTTGCCAATGTAAATAAGTTATTGAATGAAGGAGAAGTTAGAGAAGGAACCAAAAAGTTTAATGAAGTAACAAGATTCTTAAGAGAGCTTCCAGGAGTTAATAAAGCTACTCCAGAATACTTAAGTGCAAAAGAGTTTTATAAGTGGAATGCTTCAGAGATAGCATTAAGATTTTTAGATGATTTTGGAGTAGAAGTTAAACCAGATAATTTTATCTAAAAATAAGCAAATAATTCTTGATTAAATATTTTAGTTTTGAAGGGTTCTCGATCACTTGTTTCATAAGCTTGTCTTAATTTAGCAAGGGTTTGATGCCAAATTTACATTTCTAAAACAAACAATACAATTTTGAGGAACTTCTCCAATATCCATAAAATAAAAGCCCCTCATTCATTTTCATAACAAACCTCTAGCATCCCCTTCAGTTTCAGGATCTTCATACAAGTAATCCCTTTGTAAATAATCCCTTACAGTTTGATAAATTTCCCCTACATTTTGTCTTGATAATTTTCTTAATAATCCTGAGGGATTTTCCATTCCAGATTTTCTTGCAACCTCAAACAGTTCTATTGAAGGACCTGCTTCATCACTTAATTTTTCATAATAAGCTTCTGTTCTTCTTCCAGAACTTTCTAGAAATACCAAGGTTGCATAATCTGCAATCATACTGCCAACAGGTTCAGAACAAGCTGCATTATAAACATCATTTGGAAATCCATTAGAATATAAATGGAGCAAATGCCCACTTTCGTGAAAGACTGTTTGTTGAAATTGTAAAATATCTAATGAATCAATTAGAAAAAGGTCGTTTAAAACAATTTTTAGACCTCTAGTTCTATGCCGTATAAGTCCTCCTAAAGAAAGAATCTCCATAAAACCGACAGGATGATCTCTTGGACAAACAAAGAGTCCAAAATTAGCATACATACCAGTCATAAACTCGTGATGCAATCTTTTAGCTTCTTTTAATCTTTGACCTTTCATTGACCACAGAAAAATAAGGCATTTAAATTAATTTATATACCTTCAAACTTTCATAATATTAATAAAGAAATAGAACCTAATAACCCATATGACAAAAGCAACTCCAAAATCAAAAACAAATAAAAAATTTAAGATATTGGCTGCAGGAGATTTTCATGGAGATTCTTCTGCAACAAAAAAGCTAGCTGAAAAAGCAGAGAAGGAAAAGGTTGATTTAGTTATTCTAACGGGGGACATAACCTCTCCATTAGAAACAAAAAATCTTTTAAAACCTTTTATAGATAAAGAGAAAAGGGTCGTATTTGTTCCAGGGAATTGGGATTCTACTGAAACTATAAATTTTCTCTCTAATCTGTATGGAATTAAGAATGTAGGGGATCATTATGTCAAGTATGATAACGTTGGTATATTTGGTGTAGGCAGCCCGGACTGGCAGATGGAACTTGATGAGAAAAGAACTTACGACAAATTAAAAAAGGATTTTGAAAAAATAAAAGATTTAGAAAAGAAAATAATGGTTAGCCATCTCCACGCAGCAGGAACAAAATCGGAGTTTTCAGGGGTTGCAGGAAGCGAAGCTCTTAGAAAAGCTATTGAAACTTTCCAGCCAGATGTTTTTCTTTCAGGACATATTCATGAAGGAGAAGGATTGTATGAAAAAATAGGTAAGACTAGAGTCTTTAATGTAGGAAAAAAAGGGACGATAATTGAACTGTAAAAAATTAGTAGCCATTCTATTATTCTTTAACTAATTAACTTTTTTTACAAACATATTGATAAAATCCTGCTTCTTGATTAAATTTTTCTTGATAATCACTGTATTGCTTTACATTTTCAGATCCAAAAACTTCATCTAAAAGTTTTCTAAGTTCATTTCGTTTAAATGCATAAAAATAAAAATGGCTCAGAGGTTTAGTCTTTCCAGTCTCCCATAACCCCATAATTACTAAGTTTTCCTCAATCTTAACTGGATAAGGATAATATTTTTCACCACCATACAAAAAATGTTTATTTAATCCACTATGTGTTGAAACAAATTTTTCTTTATCTCCTAATATTTCCTTCTGGCGATCTAACATAAATTGAAAATTTCTCTCATCAATGATTAAGATTCCATCTTTTTTTAATAGTCTATGAAAATTTCTGATAACCTTCTGTTGTGCTTCTTTTCCAAAAATGTAACATATACTATTTCCAACACAGAGGACAACATCAAAAAGAGTCTTTGTATGATATTGATTAAGATTTAACCAATTATAGTTAATTAATTCAATCTTAACTTTTTCTTCATTTATTTTATTTTTTGCTGTTTTTCTATAGTTTTCATCAAATTCATTCCCAATAATAGTATATCCTCTTTTTGCTAAAGGAATTGCGTCTAATCCACTTCCCAAACAACTATCGAAGATTTTAATATTAGGGGGAAATGTTTTTAAAATTTTAAATAAAAACTCATGATGATCTTTTCTTACTTTAACCGGGCTAAATTGATCCCATATTGGCCCCATAATTTTTCCAGCATCATAATTTCCTGAGTGCATTGGTTTCATTATTTTTTCAATTCATTAATCAATAAAAAGATTTCTCTTTAACTCTATTTGGTAAAATTTTAGTCATTTAATCTTAGAATTAACCCCTCCTTTTAGCTTTCATCCTCATCTTTTTAAACAATAAAATATTATTAATTTCATGACCTTTAAAACCCCTTACTCTTCTTTCTGCTTAAACGGATTTCCGCAAGGTTGCAAACATTGTGTTAAAGGTGAAAAACTAGTTCTTTTTATATCTGGAAAATGCAACAGGAATTGTTGGTATTGCTCTCTTAGTAATAAAAGAAAAAACAAGGATGTAATTTGGGCTAATGAAAGAAAAATAAAGAATTCAAAAGAATTAATAGAAGAAGCAATTGAAAGCAATGCAACTTCTGCAGGAATAACCGGAGGAGATCCGCTTTTGTTCATGGAACGAACCATAGAATATACAAAAGCATTAAAGCAAAAATTCGGCAAAAGATTTCATATTCACATTTACCTTCCAACGCAAAACCTAACAGAAAATAGATTAAAACAACTTTCAAAATACATTGATGAGGTAAGATTTCATCCAGAATTCTTAATTGATAAAAATTCAGTAGACAATGATATAGAAAAAATAAAAATTGCATTAAATTTTTGGAAAAAAGAAAACATAGGAATAGAACTTCCAATGATCCCCGATAAAAAACAGGAAATATTGGATTTTATAATAAAAATCTCTCCCTTAATCGGATTTGTTAATCTAAATGAATTTGAGTTATCTGAAACTAACTCTGAACTAATAACAAGAAACTACTTACTAAATGAGGGCGGATATACCATAAAAGGTTCAAGAGAGGCCGGCCTCTGGATTTTAGAGGAATTAAAAAAATTAGGTACAGGCCTAAAAATCCATATTTGCACAGCAGAACTAAAAAATAACCATCAATTTAAAAACCGGCTTCTAAAACATAAAATACTTCCTTATGGTAAAAGAACCAAAGATGGAACTGTCCTCTATCTGATAACCAAATACAATAAAGAAAACCAATTGAAAGATCTTATCAAGAATTTAGATAAGAACCAATTTTATATAGACAAAAAAAAGCAAAGGATTCTTTTGTCAAATTCCCTTGCAAACAAGTTATTAGCAAAAAAGTATAAAATCATTCTTGTGGAAGAATTTCCAACTTATGATAGACTCGAAACCGAAACCAAAAACCTTTAATAAGAATCTAAGTAACATTTTTATACATCGGATTTATTTTTAATAAAATGAAACCACCTAAACCTTCCCCCTTGCAAGTTGAACAGAAAGAATACCGGATTTTTAATCCCGAAAAAATAAAAAACACAGTGGAGATTCCTGTAAAACCAAAACCCCCCATAGAAGAGCTTGAAACAATAGAAAAGATTGGAAAACCAAAAAACAAAAGAAAAAAAACAAAAGAAAAAAATCAAAAGAAAAATACAGAAAGCACACAAGAACCCAGTGAATTAAATCCTAAGGGACATGTACTTATAATAACAGAAAAACCTCAGGCAGCATCCAAAATTGCCTCTGCTCTCGCAGATGGATCCGAATCAAAAAAATCTGATAACGGAATCCCCTATTATGAATTAAGAAGAAATAACAAAAATATAGTGGTCGCCTGTGCAGTAGGACATTTATTTTCAGTATCTCAATCAAAAAAAGGAACAGATTATCCAATATTTGACATTGAATGGTTTCCTAATTTTGAAGTCAGAAAAAAGGATTTTACAAAGAAATACTATTCAACAATAAAGAAACTTGTTAAAAATGCTAGCGAGATAATAATCGCTACAGATTTTGATACAGAAGGAGAGGTCATTGGATACAATATTATAAGATTTATTGCAAATCAAAAAGATGCAAAAAGAATGAAATTTTCTTCCCTAACTGCAAAAGAACTGCAAGAATCCTATGAAAATGTGCATCCAACAATTGAATGGGGGCAGGCAATTGCAGGAGAAACACGCCATTTTCTTGATTGGCTTTACGGTATAAACTTATCAAGGGCATTGATGAATGCAATAAAATCAACTGGAAAATTCAAGATAATGTCCATTGGAAGAGTCCAGGGACCTGCACTGAATCTTATAGTAGAAAAGGAAAAGCAGATAAAGGCTTTCAAATCAACCCCCTACTGGCAAGTTTTTATTACAATAAATGACGGAAAAAACAAGCTTGAAGTCAAATATATTAAAGATATAACCAAGAATCTGGAACTGGATAAATTCAAAAATCTGGAAGGAAGAAAGGCAATGGCTTCAACTTCAAAGTCTAAGGAGACTATAATTCCTCCTCCGCCTTTTGATTTAACTGCTTTACAAACCGAAGCGTACAAATTTTATTCAATAACGCCATCTCAAACTTTGCAAATAGCCCAAAGTCTGTATCTAGCAGGATTGATATCTTATCCTAGAACTTCAAGCCAGAAGATTCCGGATTCGATGGAGCCTAAAAAAATTTTAGAAAGATTATCAAAACATTTTGAAGAAACTAAAAAAATAACAAGAATAAATCCTGTTGAAGGAAAAAAATCCGACCCGGCCCATCCGGCAATTATTCCAACCGGAGTCTATACTAAATTGGAAAATCAGGAGCAGAAAATTTATAATCTTATTGTAAAAAGATTCATCTCTTGTTTTTGCGATAATGCAGAACTTGAAAATAAAAAAGTCGAGGTTATTATTGATAACTTAAAATTTAATGAAAGAGGAATGGAGATAATAAAGCCGGCCTGGATGGAGGTTTATCCTTCAAAAATGGTTGAAAAAGAAATAAAAGATTTTAATGGAGAGGTTAATATAGAAAAAATGAGAATTGAGGAAAAAATGACCCAGCCCCCAAAAAGATATTCTCCCGCCTCAATATTATCTGAATTAGAAAAAAGAAATTTGGGAACAAAGGCAACGAGGGCAAATATTCTGGATACTTTATATGATAGAAATTATATAAAAGAAAAATCTATAGAAGCGACAGAACTTGGGATAAGATTGATTGATTCCCTTAAAAAATTTTCTCCAGTAATAATAGATGAGAACCTTACGAGAGAGATTGAAAAAGACATGGATCATATGAGGGAATCAAAAAAAGAACTTGATAAGAAAGAGGAAATAACAATCGAAAAAGCAAAAAACGCATTAAGAAAAATATCCCAAGATTTTAAAAAAAATGAATCTGAAATAGGCAAGGAACTTGTTCAGGCAAATGAATCTTTGTGGGAACAGCAAAAACAAGAAAATAAACTGGGCATTAAATGCCCAAATTGTAATACTGGAGAATTAATGATTAAATTTACTCCTAGATTCAAAAGTTATTTTATTGCCTGTTCTGCATATCCTAATTGCAAACAGACATTTCCATTACCTTCTAATTCTTTGATTAAAAAAACTGATAAAATGTGCCCTGACTGCAATTATCCTATGCTAATATCAATAAGAAAAGCAAAAAGGCCTTGGATTTTTTGCTTTAATCCAAAATGTCCATCAAGGCAAAAGAAGGAAGAGTAAAAATCTCCTTAATTTAACTTTTAATATAAGTAATGTTAAACAATTAAGAGTAAGGGAGAATGTAGGGTATGTAAATTTAACAAATATCTATCCTACGCATAATAAATTACCTTAGTAAATTCTGTATAACTTTAATAAAAAACAATTACAGAAATCTTTTTATATCCTGTTTAATTTTGATAAGCATATAAAAATTGGATGATAAAATGATAGGCTGGATAATAATAATTATTTTTATACTGATTATAATCTTTTTTACAAGAATGGAACATTTTAAGAAAAAGACGTTTATTCTTATTATTATATTCTTAATCTTGTTCTTTTATTCAACTTTATTGATTGTCAATTCAAAAAATAAGCTTGATTTCAGTACTTCAGAGGGTTTCATGAATTCAGCTAAGATTTATGGGGGCTGGCTTGCAAATGGTCTCGGTAATTTCAAATCTATAATCGGAAATGCTGTTAAAATGGACTGGACCTCTACAAATGGAACTTTTAGTCTGAAAAATCAGAGCAGCACGATAAAATTGTCAAATAAACCTAGTGTGAATAAATGAATATATTTTTTAACCCATTATTCTAAATAATTTCATGCACCGGTAGCTCAGCTGGTTAGAGCGCGACATTGGTAGCTATAATAAAAAAAATTGCCAAAAATGTCGAGGTCCAGAGTTCAATCCTCTGCCGGGGCTTTCTTTTATAAAAGTATATTTATGAACTTATTTTTATTCAGAGTAAAAAAGAAAACTGCGCCCTTTAGAGTGCAGTTTGGATTACTTACTCTTTTTTACTCAGCATCACCAAATCCAAGACAAACTCCACACGTTAGTGTGGAGTACAAATCCGAAGGATTGGTGATTTTCATAAAAACAATAATTTATAAATCCGAGATATTTTTTAAGGGTATGAAAAAGAGGATTTCTAAGAATAAAGCAAAAAAGGAGAGGGGACTTAAGAAAACTTTGATTCTTGCAATTGTTGTTTCAATAATAACAATAATTACAGCCATAATTATACAATTAAGTGGACAGAGTAAAATAACAGAAAAATGCAGCTATCTTGATCCTTGGATAATTGATTTGCTTGCATTTTCAACAGCCCTTTTCTTGGTAATTGAAGGTTTTGCAAGAATAATAGAACATCCGCATTCTTCTATTAAAAGACAATTAACAAGGATAATAAGAATCGCATTTGGTTTTTCAATTTTAACGCTTCATATAATACAATTTTTGCATAAATAAAACAAAACCTAAAATTATTCAGAATAACTATATTTCCTTCCATTTGGAGCAGTTAATTCAATAGGATGTTCAGGATTACATAATAAAACTGCTCCTTCTAAATCCGCTCTAGATTCTAAAGGTAAGGTTAATCCCCCATGGAATAAAAGTTGAACATAATTATTATCTCTGAATTTACAAATAGGTGTTCTCATATTATCTGGAAAATCCCCTTGTTTCCAATGACGTCCTAGTCTAGAATGATAACCCAGTCTAGGCTTTAAATTTTCTTCTAGATGGACAACTCTACCTTCGTGTTGCATATCATATCCTATTTTCCAATTTTCAGTTTTCATATTAATTTTTCTCAGAATAATTGTCTGAGGTTATACACCTCTTAAAACCAATAAAGTAATCCTTTAAAAAACTATCTTTTGATAGATTAACAAAATGATTTTTCAAAACATTAATAAAATCAGATTAATTAATATTAAAATGTCAGGCCCTGGTGAAGGAAAAATCAAATTAGGAAAAGCAGATGTTTATATTCATGTTAAAGGCAAATCCAATGCTCGAGTGACTCATATTGATATTGAATCTGAAGAATTGAATAAAATAATAAAACCCGGAGAAGCGTCTTATGTTCAGGCAAAAGAAGGCGGGGTTTTCATTGGCTTAAAAAAAGAGATGATTGAAAGGGCTGAAAGACTTGCGAAAAACTAGAAATCTCCCAACCTCATTTGCTTTTTTCCATCAACTAATTCTTTTGCGGAAACATTAAAAACTTCAAAAATGTTCTCGACAGCGGGAAGTATCTGGTTTTTTAAATAATATTCAACATCATATTCTCCTTTTTCTTCAGGAAGCCTGGCCCGTTCTCTTATGGGCCCTTTAGCTTTGCCGTTTTTTGTTTTTTGATGTTTTTCAGGTTCGCTGATAAAATATTCTATTAACATTCCAATATCAATAGGCATCTTTTGCTCCTTCATCTTTTTTGCAATGGTCACATGCGGACCTTCTGCTTTATATTCTTCAATTGGTTTTTTCAGTTGAGTTCTTATGATCAATTCATTTAGAGGGATTTTTCTTTCTTTTAATTTTTTAATCACTTCTTTTACATATGTAAGAGCTTTTTTTTCATTTCCATCCTTTAAAATATCTTGCAAGACCTTATTTTGTGTTTCTCTGGAAAGGTCACACCAGTCTCTTCTGACTGTTTCAAACCCTCTGATTTTTAATTTTTCTTTTTCATCAATTAATGCATATTTTTTCTTAGCTCCAAATTCTCCAGTCCTTTTTGTAACCCATATCCCTCTTTTATAAAAATCTTCTAAATCTAATTCCATTATTCCCGGAAGATTTTTATTTATTTCTTCCAATAATTCCAATGCCTCTTTTTTTGAGTGTTTGTTAAGTTTAAATGCTATAGAGTCTGTATCAGAATAGATAACTTCATAATCTCTTTTATTTATCAATTCAATTGTTTTTTTTGTAAAATCCCTTGAAATTGCAGTTGTTGCAGCGCTTGCTTCAGGGCAGTAATATCTTGCTCCAAAAAATCCTTGATAACCATAGGATGCATTTGCCAGCAATTTGAAGGCATTGCTTCTCGCTTTTGTAAAAGGATTTGGATTTTTTGCATATTCTTTTTTGTATTGCTTTCTTTTTTCGATTATTTCTTTAAGCATTTCTGAAAAAAATTCTGGTTCTTTTGAAAAATATACTTTCTTTTTTCCAATATCAATCTCAAGGGTGTTCTTTTCCTTCTCGCTTCCTAAAAAACTGGATTTGGATAGATTAAAAGTAACTATTATTGAAGGCCAGTAACTGGTAAAATCAAAAAAACAGATGTTTTCATACAAACCTGGTTTAGGCTGAAATACAAAAGCTCCTTCATATCTCTCCCGCATTCTCCTTTCTCCAATCTCATCTGCCAAAGGCCTTTTCTCGATTATTTCATTAAATCTACTCAGATTATGGATGAGGTAATTTTCAACATTGCTTGACATTCCATCTCTTGAGATATCAAACAAAGGTTCTTGCATGACTTTTGAGAATTCCATCAAATCAGGCCAAGCTTTTTCAGAAAGTTTGTAAGTAAGAACAGAATCTTGCAGATTATATTCAAAGTATTTCTCCCATTCATCTGGATTTAATTTTGAGGAATGCTTAAATTCGAAATCCAGTTTTTTTTCACCTAATAATTCAGAAGCTACATCATTCAAGGATAGGGTTTCCGAAGTCAGGTATTGTGAATAAGCGGTTTTGATAAATTTTAATAAATCAATGTGTACAATTCCCCGTATTTTTCCTGTTAGCATAGCGCCTCTTGAGAATACTGGCTGGGAGTTGTCCAAGCCTAAATTTAATTTAAATCCATTTTTTTCAGCCCTTGCCCTTAGATAAGGTAAATCAAAGCCATCTGAAAAATATCCGACCAAAATGTCAGGAGAGTATTTTTTAACATGTTTTATAAAGCCTTTTATCATCTCTTCTTCATCTTTGAACATTTCAACATAGGTTTTTTTGGAATTTTTTTTAAAACTAAGGACTTTTTTGAAATTTTCTCCAACTAAAGATATCATGACAATCTGGCCCTTTCCAATCTCAAAATCATCAGTCTCAACATCATAAGCAAGGATTCTTGGCTTGAATTCAAGTTGTTTTTCTAATTCATTTATTTTTTCAGCCCTTAAACATAAATCAACATCCAAAGAATTTACAATTCCTCCAAATTCATTATTATTTAAAATTTCTCCTTCTATTTTATGCCAAATGAGGGGTTTTAATTTTCTTTCTAAGACGTATTTGGTTATAAATCCCAGATCGTATTCCCGTCTTTTGTTAATCTCCTTAAAATCAATTTCATCTGCTATTGCATGGCTATCTTTAAAATTTGTAACAAAAATTTTAATAGCCTTAACTTTTTTTCCAAGATAATTTTTGTCATGTACTTCAGTCTTTAATACCCTTGAAGTCCTTGCTTCTTTTTCAACAACAATTTTCTCAATTTTTTCTCTTATTTTCATTATCTTTTTATCATTAACTCCTTCATGTAAAATTGCCCAGAAATAAACATCACATTCATCAATAAGGCAGACTTCTCTTCCTTTTTCATCCCTTCCAATTATTTTGGCATAGTTCCTACCATTAAAATCAAAATAATCATAATCAATCGGGATGAAATTGATTTCCATATTGGGCTCGTAAATTAAAATAGGTTTGGAATATTAAAATCTGTTGGTACTAATCGATTGATTTTAATCTTGCCTTAAGTAATGCATATAACCTAGAGCCTGGAAGAATAATCTCTCGTTTTGGATGTTCTCCGTAAATTTGTTTTTCTACAACGCCTTCATTCCAGGTTATTTCTTCTAATATCTGGTGTCCGTATTTAGCCCTTTCTCCCAATCTAAATTGAGCATAATGCATATCAGGACCGCTCCCAACGTGCTGCATTAACCATTGAAATGCAGTAGTTAACTCATCTGTATTTAATTCTCCTTGCAGGGCATGATATTTCCTGCAAAAATTTTTGCCATCTATCCTGCGATAACACTGTTTTCCAAGATAAGCTTCGGCCTTACCAACCTTCCTTTTACCAACCCTTATTGCTTCAGTAAATGATAAGAAAGGATTGCTTTCTTTTAATTCCTCTAATTTTTCTAGGAATTCAAGTTCATCGGTAATATTCAAAAGATGATTTCTTACTTCAAAAAAGTATCTCCTAGTTTTGGTTACCATTTTATTAAGCCCGTTATATGCTATTTAAATTTTATCATCTATCGCTTATAAATAAAAAAATTTAAAATTATGGTTTTATAGACTTGAGAAATATGAATTCAATAGTTTTATAAATAAGAATTAATAGGATTTTTCATGACAAAAGTAATGTATCTTTTAGACAGGCAAACAAATGTGAGACATTTAATTCCTGAAACTTTAGAAACAAGGCTTGGAAGAGCTTGTAGTCAAATACCGATATCTAAAGAACAAACTTACCAAGAGGCTGCTTCATACGTTTCAAATTATCATTGCAAACTAATTAGAGGGGATTTATCTGATGTAATTAAGGATCAAAGTAATCCCGATGGGTCAGAGGATATTGGTTCGGGATTGAGTGTTCAAGATATTGGAAGCAGAAACGGAACTTATGTGAATGGAACACTAAGAAACAAGGGAAGTTATCCTCTTAATAACGGAGACAGATTATCCTTAGGGAGACACTATGAATTTGAAGTTATAATTGAAGGTTCAGGACCTTTGACAGAATCTGGTAGCTTTTCTGCAACAGTTCCTATGGAGGTACCTGATTAAAATGGCAAACACCAAAGCAATATTTGTTTTAGCACTACCTGATGTAGGATTAGATGAGGTATTTCAGTATAGAGGTTTAAGAAAAACCGGAGGAACTATTGCTACAACAGAAGAAGGGGCAGTAAGCAGTTATTTAGTTAGATCCACAGGTAATCGAGTGGTTGCTGCGACAATTGTTGATAGACTTAAACAATTTGGTAGACTCGAAGATTTTGCGATGAGACTTGATCATCCAAGAGAATATAGATTTTCAGATGGAAAACCAATGAATAGGTCTGAAATTTATAGTGATAGAGAAATAGAAATATGTCATTTTTTAACAGAGAGATATGGTGGGACTCCTATTGAGCATTTAGTTACTGCTAAAGGAATTCTGGATGAATTTGAATCTAATTAAGAAATAAATTATTAACCAATAGTTTTAGCAATATTTTTAAACACCTTGATTTATAATTTCTGATGGCAAATTTAACTCCAGTTGAAATAATCAAAAGAAAGATTCGTGGAAGAGATTTGCATGATTACATACAGTCTAAGTGTTGCAGTGATCTTACAGGAATTTATTATATTGATGTTTCTGCAGAATTTGGTGAAGATTTTAAAGGAAGTGTTGTTGCTCCTGATGCAGAAACCGCGGTTTATTACTTTTTTTCAAGAATTAGATGGGATTGGGAATCAGAATTTAATAGATTTTATAAAAAACATGAAGATGATGGTGGAATTGGGAAGTTTGCTAAATCAACTGGAAGGTTCGGGTGAAATTCTTTAGTTTAATCCGACATTCGTTCGTATTAAACTCTGATTATTTTATTAGTGTAATATACTATTATTTTGATAAATTGAAGCAAGAGTGAAAGTGACAAAGCAATAGAGTTTTATCCTAAAAAATAAATAATCTTTTTTAATTAAAATATTTTTTGGATAGAATGGAATTTAAGATAGATTTATTAAGTTTTTACGATATCAATCAATATCATGTCAAAAAGATTAAGCTCAGATAATCGTGGAAAAGTAAATGATGAGCAAAGAGCTGAAGATGTCAAAGCTTTTATGTTAAAATTAAGCTCCCCGGATTCTGGTTTAGGAAAATCCGAAGCAGTTCAATCAGTAGCTGAACAATTAAGGAGGTATGAAGAGGGTAGATTTTTTACAGAAGTCTTTGAAGATATTAATCCTGATAATTTTACATCAACAACCAAATCACTCCCAGAATATCAAAAGGGAATTTTGAGAGATGCCTATAAAAGTTATGTTAATAATCCATAATTTTATTAATCTGTTTTTGTTATGCATAAAATGGGGCTTCAAATAGGTGATATAATAACAAAAAAGGAAATTGCCTTTTCAGATTTAAAGGACAAGACAATTGCAATAGATGCATTCAATGCAATCTATCAGTTTCTTACTACAATAAGACAGCCGGATGGAACTCCATTAAAGGATTCTAGAGGAAATGTGACCAGCCACTTATCCGGCTTGTTTTATAGAAATACCAATCTGATTCTTGAAGGAATAAAAATAATCTATGTTTTTGATGGAGAGGCTCCTGAATTAAAAGGGAAAACAAGGGAAAATAGAATGAATATAAAACAAGAGGCGCGAGAAAAATATGAACTTGCAAAAGCAAAGGAAGATATTGAGGGAATGGGAAAATATGCCCGAAGCATGGTTTATTTGGATGAACAGAAAATAAAAGAAAGCAAGGAACTATTGGAGGCAATGGGAATAGCTATTGTTCAGGCTCCTGGAGAGGGTGAGGCTCAGGCAAGTTATTTGGCAGAGCAGGGAATTGTTTATGCAGCAGCCTCACAGGACTATGATTGTTTGATGTTTAAATCTCCTAGATTAATCCAGAATCTCAGCTTGGCAAGAAAAAGGAAAACCGTTTCAGGTTACAAAGAGGTTTTCCCACAGATTATTGAACTTAAAAGTATTCTGAAAGAATTAGAAATTAACCAGGAGCAATTAATCTGCCTAGGAATTTTATGCGGAACAGATTATAATCCTGGCGGGGTTAAAGGATTAGGGCCAAAAAAATCTTTGAAATTTGTAAAAGAGCATAAAACCAAAGAAAAGATTTTTGATGCAGTTGAAAAAAATGAAACCTATAATCTTGACTTTGATTGGAAAGAGATTTACAAAGAGATTGAGCATCCAAACGTAGACAAGAATCCAAAAATAATTTTTCCAAAAATCAACAAGGACAAGATAAAGAAGATATTGATGAATTATGATTTCAGCGAGGAAAGAATTGAAAACCAATTAGCAAAGATGGATGATATAAGGGAAAAACAAAAACAAAAAACTTTGTTTTAAACTATCCAAAGATTTATAAGGGTTTATCTTATCGTGCTAGCTAAACATTATTAACAAAAATGATAAGAAGACCTAGAATTTATAAAACCTCGTGCGATCCAGACGATGGGATAGTGTTAAGTAATGAATCGCTTCCAGAAGGATTAGAAAAAAGGACTGTGACTATTACTGAAGCAGTTCTTACAGGACCACTAGCAGGAACTGATTATAATAGTCATCTATCTCTGAGTTGTACGGGGCTTGTAAGTATTAGAATTCCGCCCATTGTTGGAGAAAGAACAATTGGTCCTTTTATGATTGAGTCTATGAGAGTTCCATATGAAGAACCAGAAAAACTAGTCGGAAAAAATGTAGATGTGTATCTTTGTAAAGAGCCTGGACAAGCTTGTAGGCAATATGTATGGGCGATATCTAGAGTTTCTTCTTAAGATTGAATCAAATTTGCTTTATTAATAACCATTTAGTAAATATGGATGATATAAGAGAAAAACAAAAAACTTTGTTTTAATAGCTTTTTTTTAAAAATACTCGTTTTATCACGCCTGCTGCAACACCAGCTTCAGCTTCTTTAACTGATTTATAACTTTTTAATTTTTCTTTTTTATAAATTTTTCCAAGCATTGAGGTTAGTGCATAAAACAAAAATAAGATAACGGCTACAAGAATATAAACAAAAATGCCTGAAATTTTCCATCCTTTCAATGTTGAGATGAGCCAGTCAAAAGCGTTTACAACGGCCCTTATTATGCCGAAATGGCCTAGGAAGAAATTTAATAGAAATCCTATTATCAGTGAGCTGAACAAGGAAAATGGAAAAAAGTCATATAGCATCTCGCTTATCTTAAAGAAAAAATAAAACCACATGAATATAAAGAAAAAAAAGATAAATGAAGGAGTATAGGGTTCTGAGAATATAAACGCCAAAACCACTGAAATGGATTTAAGGAATGAGTCTATCCATTGGATTATGGGAAATTTTTCAAATATTTTTGCCCATTCTTTTTTTAAATAATCTGAAGCTGCCTGTTCATCAGAAGCTCCCTCGATAATTCCTCCTGCTTTTTCTATGTTTTCTTGATTTATTCCTAAAGGAAGCTGTGGTGTAGAGTCAAGAGCATGAACATTGCTAATTAAAAAAGAGAAAATTAAAATAAGAATAAATAAAAAACTAAAAAAAGGCCTAGAATTATCACTAAGTTTTTTAGCCATCTTTGAAGCCTTTAAACTTCCTTCAATTTGAAGTCTTTTAACTAAAATTGCACTTTTTAAAGAGTTTCCTCCGGTTATTATCAAAACAAAAATTGCAAATAGCAGAAAAACCCATAAAGGAATAAACCAGATTCCAAAGAATTTACCCATTTCTCCGAAAGTTGAACTTAATGCGGATATGAAATTGAGATTTCCGATAAAAACTCCTACCGCAATTCCAAAGAACCAGGGAAATATTTTGTAGCTGTAAGGGAGCAATATCTCGAAAATAAAACTAAAAATAAAGATTATAGCCAATAGAATAATAAAATGGATTATAAATCCTGAAACAGTCATTAATGTTTGGTATTCTGCACCATAGGATTGTTTTAATGCAGAAACGCTTTCAGTAGGTTTTCCAAAAATAATATTAGTGATTGGATGACCTATAAAATCCCAGAATGTTTGTCTTACCTTTTCTAGAATAGCTTTTTCCCTTTGCACATAATCAGTGCCTTCTGAAAGAACACTCTGAAAATTTAAGAGAATGATAAATAAAACCAAAAATATTAAAATATAAGATTTTTTGCCTCTCATTTTAGATTTAAGATTGCCTTTTTGGTCGAGGGTTGAATTCAACAACCAAAAGTATACCCAATAATATGATTATAGCCTGATAAAAAATATCTCCTGGAGCAAGATAAGGAAGAAAGGTATATTTTGAAAAATAGCTTGTAATATAATCAAGTTTCAGTAAAAAAGGCAGAATTCCTATTAAGACAAGCAAAAATCCGATTATTTTTTGTTTGAATGCCATTTTAATGTGGATACCACCATTTGTCTGGTGAGCCCCCGTATCTTGAACGATAGTTAGCGCTTCTTCTTAGTGACCAGGTTACTAGAAGAGATATTAAAAGCATGATGATTAATCCCCAAAAACGTGAAATAATATCATAAATTGTGTAAAAATATGAACTAGAAAGCAGTTCTGATGGAAGATAGCTATAAGGATCTGCATTTGCAATAAGGAACCAAAGCCCGATTCCACCTAAAAAAGGTCCGAAAGGTCCGATTCCCTCGTATAAAAATACCATTAGAAAAACCATTGATAAAAGAAAAACAAAGATAACTATCCAAGAGCCTAGCCCGCTTCCAGCATAGTTATAAAGATATCCCCTGCTTGAAAAAGTTATGGCTATCAAAAGGGAAAGGGCTATGGCAATTGTTCCTGCAACTGCCTTATTTTTGAATGCCTTATTGACAGTATAAAAAATCACTGAAAAAAATACAAGCATGATTACTGCAAAAATAACCCACTCGTTGTTGAAAAGCATGTCTGGAGAATCATAATATCCCCAGCTTCCCCATTGGGCGAGAACCATTGGAATTAAAATTAATGATATTGCAATCAGAAAATATTTTTTAGTCACCATCTTTATATTTTTATAAAATAAACTAGATTTAAATATGTTTTTGTTGGATATTTATTATTCTATTTAATTTTAATGATGAATCTTAATTGTCAATTAATTTTAAAAATCTGGGATACTTGTATTATCCATGGCTGATTATGACATTCTTGGCAATATTGCAATAATAAAGGGAGAAGGTAAAACAAATGAGGAGAAGTTAAAACAAGCAGAAGAACTTCTTGGAAAACCTTCAATAAAAACGGTTCTTGAAAGAGCAAGCAATGTGAAAGGAAGGTTAAGGACAATTAAAACAAAATTTCTTGCAGGAACGAAGAACCTTATTGCAATGCACAAGGAAAATAATTGTGTATTCAAATTCAATGTAGAAACTTGTTATTTTTCTCCTAGACTGAGCAATGAAAGAAAACTTATTGCTGAAAAGATAAGAAAAACAGATAAAGTGTTGGTTATGTTTGCAGGAGTTGGAGCATTCCCCATTGTAATTTACAAATATAAAAAACCAAAAAAAATAATTGGGATTGAAATAGGAAAGGACTGCTGCAAATATTTTAATGAGAATTTAAGGTTGAATAAAATCTCCCCTTACGATGTTGAAGTAATCCAAGGAGATGTTAAAAAGAAAGTAACAAAAAAATTAGGTAAGTTTGAAGTTATTATAATGGCTAGGCCCAATCTGAAAGAAACTTTTTTGAAATATGGGTTGATTGCATCAAAGAAAGGAACAAGAATATTTTATCATGGTTTTTGCAGAAAGGATGAATTGGAGGAATTAAAAGGGCAATTGATTGAGGAAGCAAAAAAACAAAAAAGGAAAATAGAAATTGAGGATATTGTTCCAATAGGAGAGATTGCCCCATTTAAAAATAGATGGAGGATTGAGATAAAAGTTTTGAAGTAAAAATCTAGAAAAAATTCGAAGACTTTATAAATTTTAAATATTCTATAAAATTAAAAAAGAGGAAAATGGCAGGATTTTTATTTAAAAGATTGAATGGTGCAAAAAGAGCAATAAAAGGAATGCAGTATCATGCTAGAAGAAGAATTGTTAAAAGTACAAAGAATTATGAAGAACATATATATCCTGAAGATGCAAGCCGAGCCTATGGAATCACAAATAGTGAAAGGCATGGAGAAGACCAAAATGTTCCATTTTACACTAGACGTTTAGCTACAATTGACGTTGATTTAAGACAAGGGGATTATACTGTAGCTGCGGGTAGGATAGAGGGCGATGCTAAACATCTTATTAATGATAGAAAAGTTAGCGATTCTGCTAAAATGAAATTAGCTCAAAGCTATGCCAATAGGGCGGTAAGATCTTCAAATGCTATGGAAAAATATTTTAAAGAAGGTGGAAGAGATAGTAGGACTTTAAACGCATATGATGCTTATCAAGAAAGATTGGATAAAACTTTAGATTCTCTAGAAAGAAGTTTAGGAATCACACCTCACAGAGAGCTTCTTAGACTAAGTGGACTGGAAGAACATTCTGCTGTTGCAGCCGCAATCATCGGAATTGTCAGCGGTTTGTTATTCATGGTCCCAGCAATAACTGGAAATGTTATTGGAAATGGAACTTCCAGTGTAATCGGCGCAGTTTTATTAATATCAGGTTTGATTGCGGGTTTTTATTCATTAAAGCGCAGAAAAAAATATTCTAGGCATATAAAACCAAGAAAAGTTGGTAAAAGAAGGTCTAGAAGAAGATAAATTTTTATGTCTTAAAAAACATTTTTAAACTCTCTTATTTTTAATTTATAAAAAATGTTGAAAAATAGTTTTAGGAATTTTGCTAATTATGAATTGTTTATATTAATTGGAATTTTAATGACAATAGGTACTTTAATCAAATTATTGGGTATAAAGGACTTTTCTTCAGACTGGTTTTGGCTTTTAGCCGGAGTAGGATTAATTATAGAAGGAAGCATATTGCTTGTAAAACAAAGAAAATTTGACAAGAAATACAAGATAATTGAGGTCTGTGAAAAATAACTTTTTATTTGTTCTTCAAAGCAATCCTAACAGTCTCCTCATCTTCAGGATTGGTGATTCCGAGCCATTCATCAAAACTAGAATATATTTTCATTTTTGTTTTTCCTGATTTTATTAGTTTTGCAAGCTGGTCAGTTATAAAAAATTCTTTTTTTCTATTATTTTCATTTTCTTTTTTAAAAATTTCTAGTTCTTTTGATAACAAGTCTATTGTTTCTTTATGCAATGCAAAGATACCCATGTTTGCAAGTGAATCTGGATTTATATTTGTTTCAAGATCTTTTTTTGATATAGCTAATAATTCTTTTATATCTATAATGTTATTATCTTTATCATAATAAAAGATGCCCCTATTAACTGTTCCATTGTCTGAAATCATTTTTTTTAGAGGTATACCTACAGTTGCGTCAGTATTTTCTTTATTCAAATGTTCGAATAAAATTCTATATGCCCTTTCTCCATAAATATCGTCTCCATTGCAGATAATAGCTGGGCCATAAATGATATCTTTTATTGCACAAACAGCAGCTCCAGTACCCCAAGGCCGGTCTCTTGTTTTTTCGTCGTAGCACTGCAGAACATAATCAACGGATATCCCGTTGTAATTATTTCCAAACTTTTCTTTAAAAGGTTTTTCAGTATCCCTTCCAACAACAAAAATAATTTTTGAAAAATTATTTTCAAGAGCTTGATTAAGTGAATATTCAATGAGAGTTTCTTGATTCGGCCCAACTTTTGCAAAGGACTTTATTCTTCCTCCGAATCTGGAGGATAGACCTGCAACCAAAAAGACAAGGGCAATTTCTTTTTTTTCTTTTAATTTATTTCTAACTAAAATCTCATCTTCAGGATAAGTTATTCCTAACCATTCTTCATCAGTGCGATATAGTTTCATTTTTATTTTTTTTTCATTTATTAATTGTGAGATTACTTCTTGTATAAAACATTCTTTTTTTCTTTCGTTTTTATTGTCTTCTTTAAATTTTTTTAATTTCTCATCCAACAATTTAATAGTTTCTTTGTGAAGAGCGAAAATATTCATGCTTGTTAGATCATCCAATTTTGAATCGGTAATTGAAAGATTAGATTTTTCAATGCCCAATTTTTCTTTAATATTTGTAACATAATCTTCCTTAAATAGAATTGATGCCCGATTATATTTTCCAACTTCTGGAAGGACTTCTTCTAATCTATAACCAACCGTAGCCTCTTCATCTGAGGAATTCAAATGCGAATAGAGCAGTTTAAAAGTATTTTCCCCATAAATATCGTCCCCATTACAAAAAACAAAAGGGCAGTCAATAATATCTCTTATGGTGCATAGGGCATCACAGGTTCCCCAAGGTTTGTCTCTTGTTTTTTCATCAAAATTTTGACTAGTATAAAATACTGGCACCCCCTTATATTCGTGGCCAAACTTTTCTTTAAATTGTTTTTCAGTTTTATCGCTTATTATGAAAATTATCTTATTAAAACCCGCTTTAATTGCTTGGTTTAAAGAATATTCGATTAAAGTTTCACCATCAGGTCCAACAGACGCAAGCCATTTTAATCTCCCCTCAAATCGCGCTGCAATTCCAGCAACAGGATATACAATTGCAATTTCATTCATGATTAAAATAAAAAAATGACATTTATAATTTTTGTTATCTTATCATAACAATTTATTAAAGGAGACAAAAGATTATTTTTTAATGAAAACTTGCTGTAGGCTAAGAACAACTCCTTTTGAACAAAAAAGGGTTATCTATGAAACGCCTAATTTTTTTATCTGTTCGTCATTGGGATGTATGGGTATTGAAGGATATGTTCTTTTAGTGACAAAAAAACATTATGAGGGTATGGGAAGAATTCCCGCAGGATTGCATGATGAATTAGAAGAATTAATCCAGCTAACAAGGGCAAGGCTTGTTGAAACTTATGGAAGAAAACCTATTATTTTTGAGCATGGTCCTAAAGTTGGAGAAAGTGGCTGGGG
The DNA here is from genome assembly GCA_028713045.1 of Candidatus Nanoarchaeia archaeon. Taxonomy (GTDB): domain Archaea; phylum Nanobdellota; class Nanobdellia; order Pacearchaeales; family GW2011-AR1; genus ARS1285. The sequence goes on along the minus strand of JAQTOY010000008.1, from coordinate 2,941 downwards.
AGGTGGAACAAGCATTGATCATGCTCATATGCATTTTGTCCCTGGAGTGAATATTACTGATGCATTTGCCAAAAGCCTTATAGATAGATTAACAGAAACCGGACAATTTTATAAAGTTGACAGGACTCGAGGATTGAAAAGAGCTGTTGAAGTTTTAGAAGAAGGAAAAACTTCTTATGTTATGCTTGAACCAGAGCCTGAAAAAAGATTTCTAGCCGAGGTTAATTTTCCTGGAGAGAGCCAATGGTTGAGAAAATTAGTAGCCAGAGCGGTTGGAACTCCAAAATGGAATTGGAGGATTCATCCCTATACTGAAAAAGCTGTAAGGACTGCAGAAGTTTTGAGAGAAAAATTCAGCTAAATGATTCCTCTTCTGCTACAGCCCTCGGTGCTTCACCGCCGTGCCAGGTGAAACGAGGGCGTACTCTAATTGGATATAATCTTTCAGAGTTATCATCCAACAAGATGGCAGAGCCTTTCAAATCAGGCAAGTCATTCATTGATTTTTGAAGGGTTTCAATCAAATAGCTTTGCATAATCTCATTCAAAGCTTCCATGTCTTTTTTGTTTGTAAGTTTATGAGACAGAACGATATCTGATTGGGTCATAACATCCCGGTGTATAACTCCTGGCTGCTGAGTTGCAAGAACCATTGAAATACCCGGTTGCCTGCCTTCCCTTAACAGCTGAATTAAAGAATTTGAAGCAGGTGTTTTTTCATTCATTGGCAGAAATTCATGGGCTTCATCTAGCATTACCCAAACTAAGGGAGATTCTTTTTTTTCCTCGTAAGAATTTCCTCCATGATAAATGGACTCTATTTCCTCTTTTTCTCTTGAAAGCATTCTTTCATTAAATAATTTTTTTGAAATAAGCCCAATGACTAATGCCCTGACATTAAAAACTGAAATTGAGGAGTACATTGACAAATCCAAAACACTGGTTGTTCCAGCAACAATCAATTCATTTATCTTTGTTGATTGTTCATTTTTAAATGCAAATACTTTCCAGGAATTTGCTGCTTCAAATAAAGAAGAAGCGGATTTTTTTGATTCTTCATCAGTTTCCTTATCGTTTTTAATATCTTCAATAATATTACTTATGTCAAATTCCTTATTTTGATTTTTTAACTTTGATAAGACTCTTTGAATTAAAATTGAGACAGGTGAAATCATGTCTAGATTAAAAATGGCAAGCCAGTCTTCAATATCTAATTCAGAGACTGCTAGAGCAAATTTTCTGTCAACAGGAATCTCTCTTTTTTCATACTCTTCAAAATATCCAAAGGGAACCCATATATTAACGGGTAGATTTTTTGCTTTCAAATCCCACTGGTCCAATAGTTCTGCATCTTTTTCATTTTTATATTTCATTGTCCAGAATATTCCCATTGTGTCAAAAATTAAAGGCGCAACATTTCTCCTGACTTCTTCAGGAAGATTAGAGATTTCTTCTGCGATGACTCCGAGAGAATAGGATTTTCCAGAACCTCTCTTTCCAGCAACTAAAATAACATGGCTTCTTGCAACATCGAGCCAGATTTTATTTGAAAGAGAAGTGTAATTTCCCATTTTAACGTATCCCTTCCCAACATAAATTAATCCTCGGTTTCCAAATTTCTTTTTATCTTCCTTGTTTCTTCCTATTATAATATCAAAGGGCATTTCGTAATTTCACCGATTTTTTAACATTATTAATTATATAACGGGGTTTATATTAATTATTATTCGTTTGTTCATTATAATTTTTTCCTTGAAATTTAGATTAATAATTTTTTTGAATTAGAATCTCAAAATATATTTCAGAAATTCGAAAGCTTTTTAAACCCGCAAAAATTAAACAAAAGATGGAAGAAAATAGTAATGTTGCATCAACAGAAGCGCCTGTAAAACGTTCAAATAAAAGTGATTGGAAAATTCTAAGTGGGATATTAGCTATTGTTGTTATTGCATTACTAATCTATATGTTTATTGGAAAAGGAATTACTGGACAGGTTATTTCAGAAGCAGAAGCAAATACAAAAGTTATAGAATATCTTAATTCAAGAACAGGCGGAGGAGTTGAATCAGTTTCAACCAAAGATATTGGTAATCTATATGAAGTTACTGTTTCTTATCAAGGAAATGATATTCCAGTTTATATAACTAAAGACGGCGGATATTTTGTTCAAGGAGCTATCCCATTGACTGGAGATGTAACAGATAACACTGATACAGAAACTCAAACTCCTACTGAAGTTCCTAAATCTGACAAGCCAGTTGCTGAAGCATTCATATTCTCATATTGTCCTTATGGACTTCAATTCGAAAAAGCATTACAACCTGTTTATGATTTATTAAAGAATAAAGCAGATATAAAAATAGTTGCTATTGGTGCAATGCATGGGGAATATGAAAAAACAGAAACTTTAAGACAAATTTGTATTGAAAAGAATTATGGAAGGGACAAATTATTTTCATACTTGAAAGATTTTAATGAAAATACACAGATAAGTTCTTGCAGTGGACAGGATGCTTGCGTCAATCCTTTAGTTGAAAAAATAATGTCAACAAAGGGAATAGATAAAACAAAGATTAATAACTGCATGAAAACTGATGCTGAAGCTTTATATCAAGACCAAAATGATAGGGCAGCTGAATTAGATATAAGCGGTTCTCCAACCTTTGTAATAAACGGAGTTCAAGTCAATGTTGGAAGAAATGCAGAAGCAATTAAAAAAGCAATCTGCGATGCTTTTAATACAGCACCTTCAGAGTGTTCAAAGACACTTTCAACAACATCTGCAAGTGCAGGATTTGGTTCAGGAGCTAGTTCCGGTTCATCAGCAACTTGCTAAATAATTTTATTAATTTTTTTAAAGAGAAATTATAAACATTTATTAACCCTTTTCAATTTTATATAACTAATCATGACAAAAATATCAGAACTTACATCAAAACAA
>JAQTOY010000043.1 GCA_028713045.1 Candidatus Nanoarchaeia archaeon | reverse complement strand
TCAAGATATTCAATTGCGATAAAATAGAGGTTATCATTGAGCCCAATCCTACAACAATTCCCGCGAGCAATGGAGCAAGAAAAGTCATGTTGCTCTTCATGTCTGAAACAACATCTGCAAGTAAATCTTTCAATCTCTCATTTATTTTTTGAAGATTTCGGATATATTCTGATATGCTCATCAGGCTTTCTGCAGCAACTTTTAATCCTTTTTTAGCACTCTCTATTAGAATCCTCATACTTATAGCAATCAAATTAGACGGATAGTATATCAATGCCCCGCGTTTAGGATTAAAAATCGCTTCTTCTAACCCCATGCCCATTGACTGAACATTAGAATTTACTATCTTAAAAAAATTCTCAGTTTTTTGCCCCCTTAGAGATTCTGCTACTTTTGAAAACGCAATTTCAGCAGGAGTTCCATCACCTAATCTGTTTCCCAAAGTAAACAAACTATTGTTAAACTCGTTCTCCAAATCTTTTGTATTATCTCTCTCCTTTATCAAATCTTTAGTCCTCATTGAATAAACAATTGAAAAAAACAAGATAACTGAAAATGGAATAAAAAGGCTTAACAACAAGGAAAAGACTCCAAAAGGCCCCGTAAGATTTCCATCTGTATTCTGAAATCCAAATAAATTCCCATTGCCAAGCAGGCTTAAACCTAGCTGGCTAAGAGGATAATCTTGCTGAAAACCTAATAATTGTGGAAGCGGGGTGTATCCAAAAATCAATGGTATTAACCCCATAAATAAAAATGGAAAGCTTACTAAGAATGCAACATAATAAGGTTTTTTTGAAACATATCTGTAATAAAGCGGATTCTTTTCAAGCAATCCTGTCTCCCCATAACCCCCTGGCCTTTTCAGCATTATCTGCAGAGTCAGATAAAAAACAAAAAAGGGGATTATAATATCAAAAAAAACTAAAACATGAATCCAAGTTATCATCCCCCCTAAAAGGGTGGAAGCCAAGGGTAATAGAGCCAACGCAAGTGTCGGTAAAACAATTCCCAACATATAAAGATTTGTTAAAGGAGATTTTACTGAATGTGTATATTTTAACATTCTTTCATAAACTCCATCCAAAATTACTTTTAATGCCCGTTCAAGAATTTGAATCCTTCTTGCCTCGTTTGGTTCAAACAAACTTGACTCAATTAAATGAAAACTTTCAACAAACTCTATATTCGAGTCTCTCCAAAAATCCAGGTAATTATCCAAACTGTCTTTTATAGAAGAAAATCTTCCAGTTTGTACATCCCACAAAACCTTCCTTAAGTCCAAAGATAATGGTGCGTCAATATGCTGTGAAACAAAACTTATTGCCCGTTCTAAATTGCTAGTATGTTTCATATAAATTACAGTATAAAGAACTGCTGGAACCATCTGACTTGAGGCCTTTAATTTCCATCTGACAGATAATCTCGAAGGCATTGAATAAAAATAATAAAAACAGAACATTGAGGCTATTAATATCAAAAAGAAAAAAAGAAGCGGAAATCCTTCTAATAATGGAAAACCATTAAAAAACCAAACGCCTATGCTTATCAACAAACCTAAGAAAAAGATTATTATTGCGCTTGCAAAGGCCAAGCCGACAACTTCTCCAGGAGCCACATCTAAATGAGCTATGTTTAATTCTTTTATAATTCTTGCTTCATCCTTTGACGCGAGTTTTATTTTAATAAGACTCCCTAAACTCTTGACCCATCTCTCGTATCTTGAAAGTTCGGGCATCATATCTTGCTTAAAGAGAGTATATTCCTTAGAACCATATTGTCCGATATTCTGATTATAATCTTTCATCTGCTGCTCAATTTTCCTAGAATATTTTTTCAAAACTTCATTGATATCCATATTTTCACCAGTTTTTCTAATAGAGAATAGAAAAATCAATTAATAAATATGTCGAAATCTAAGAGGATTCATTTCCGACTCAGCTTTACAAAGCTTTTATTCTTCGCAGGTTTTTTACTAAAAAAGATACCCACTGCAATTACCAAAATAATAATAATTAAAATAATTATGACTGTGCTTAAATAAGAGCTCTTGTTCGTTTCAGGGGCAAGGGGCTCTGTAGGAGCTACTGTTCCAGGGCTTTGTTCAACACCAGCTCCTGCTGGTGCACAGGCTCCATCTAAGCATCCATTATCACACGAAATTTTTAAAGAATTATAGGTAGAGTTGCCTGAACAATAATATTCAATAACATATTCGCTGTCAAAACAATAGTCTTCATGTTCTATATCATTTAGAATGACTACTCCCTTAATTTCAGAATTTTTTCCATTGTCAGAATCTGCACATAATACTTTCATGCATGCCCCGTCTATGCATCCAAAAGGGCATGCACTCTCCTGCCTTATGCAAGCATATTGATCCCTTCCACAATAATATTCTGCCAATCCTTTTGAGCTGTAACATGCATCTGCATGCTCTCCCAATCTATCATTGCAAACCCCATTCTCAAAATAATTTATTCCATTGTCAGAATCCGTACAATTATAAAGTTGTGTTGAAGTGGCATCTCCACTGATTTGTCCAATAATCTGCCCAGTGAGATTTATACTAAGAAACAAAAATACAAGAATCAATAGAACTATTGCAATAATCACAATAATCTTTTTTGTATTTTTCCCCTTCTTATTAAATCTATTTTTATTCTGCCTCTTTTTCATAATATTTTTCTCTCCGAAGTCTCTTTTCTAAAGAGAGCTCGGATTATAAATCTTTTCAAATCCTCCAACCTTTTGCTTCTTTTTTCAGCCATTCTTGCCAAAGAGGAAAAACTCTTTCGCTTACAGGCAATCCAACCTCTTCCTGAATCTCCTTTGAAAATTCATGAAACATATTATTAGAAAGTGCATTAAATCCAGATTCTAAAATTTCTGGTTTGTTCATTTTTTTGCTTACATCAACAATCTCTTGTTTTATTTTACTTCTTAACAAAATATTATCATAGACTGCATCCCAGTTTCCAGCCCATCCTTTGACGCCTGCTGCAATTGTCTTGATTACTTCTGAATCTCCATTAATTAATTCATCGCTTGCTTCTAATTCATCTTTCTCAACATTATACTTCAATAGGTTAATGAAACCTTTTTCTTCCTCAGGATCTTTTACCCAATGTTTCCTTACTTCAGCTAACTGAATTACTCTTTTCATTGATTTTAATCCATCTGGAGTTCTAACCGGATTTGCGACTAAAATACAATCCGTTGCCTTGAACGAAGTAACTGGAACTTGTAAATCATTGACAACTCTATCAAAGACACCGTAGGGCGAAGCTCCATGTATTGTTCCCGCAACTACATTTGCCAATGCTCCTATCCTCATTGCCTCATAAAGCGCCTTTGCTTCCAAACTTCTTACTTCTCCAACGATAAGTGATGAATCTCCCAACCTCAACGAGGTTCTTATCCCTTCATCCGCCCCTATTTCATTACTTTCAGCTAACAAACTTCCCCTTACCTTCATTCTTAAGATATCAAAATTTAATTTCTTCAACGAATCAACAGGAAGCTCAAGCGTATCTTCTAAAACAATAATCCTATATTTCGGCATTATTTCCAGCATCAAAGCTCCGAGCAGACTAGTTTTTCCAGAACTTCTTGTTCCAGCAACAAGCAAAGTCCTGCTTCCATCAATTAAAAAACTGAACAAACCTGCCGCTAAACTATTTATCATTTTATTTTTTACAAATAATGGCAGAGTCCAAGGTTCTTCCCTGTGCCTCCTTATTGCATATGCCAAACCATTTGGAGATAATGGTTCCTGAACAACGGCAATTCTTGCTCTTATGTTTCCCAAGCTTAAATCAGTATCAAGAACTGGATTTGCTTCATCCAAAGGCCTTCCTGAAATCATTCTGAATTTTGCCGCCCAGGAATCAGCATCCTCTTTACTTGGGATAATATTAGTGATGCACTCATCGTATTCAGAATGCCTTAAAAAAATAGGGTTCGCAGAAAGAGGTGCATTTAAAACAATATCCTGAATATTCTTGTCCTGTAATAATATTTCAATCAAACCAAAACCGATTGTATGTCTTACAAGTATGCTTGCTAATTTATTAAGTTCATTATAATCCAAAGAAATATTTTTGCTATCGCTCAAATCCCTCAATAAATCTCTAGAAACATTTAAAAAAACCTGCCTTACTTTTTCAGGATCGGTAAATTCTTCGGCTTTTGGCTGATGCTCTATAAGGACATTTCTCGCTAAATTAAGAAGCCCTTGCTTTTCTTCATTCAAAGAATATTCTGGAGCAATCAAGTGATAAGAATATTTTGCATCTTCTTTTCTTTTTAAAATAGTTACCTCTGATTTTTCATAACCACTACCTATTTCATACTGATCGATAATCTCTGCATCCTCTGGAAGATTTGCAACCAATCTTGTAAAAGTGAAATTAGGTATGATATCGGGCCTAAAAAAATGATAGTAAAGATCCCTTTTTCCTGAAACATAAGACGAAAAATAATTCTCCGCCTCGGAGATAAGTTTCGTATTTTTAAGAAGAGAATAAAAATTCTCTAATAACCTAAGGTAATTAATCTGATCTATTTTAAGATTTTCAGGAGTGTTCTCTAAATTAGTCTTTTCCTTTTTTATAATTCTTCCGAGTTCAACAAAACAACCAATTGGATTCCTCTTAATTTCAATTAAAAGATTGCTCATATCCCTGTGCCTTTCAGCCAAATACTCAGTATTCATAATGGATAGTTTGGAAGGTGCTAAAATTTTTTCCTGTTTTGTCAAATAAACATAAATATTTGCAATTTCCTGAAGCAGAAAAGTTTCCTTGCTTCCATAAGAATAATTTCTTTGCTGGACAAAAACAATCCTGGAGATGTTCGGAGTTTCAATCAATATGTCTATTGTTCTTGACATGACATCACCATCTTCAGCAAGATTCGGAACATAAGGTGCTCCAAGATAATTAATATAGATTATCTGATTTCCAGCCTCCCTAGTTACTTCATAGGAATATAGTGGAGTATTTGGCTTGAATAGCATTTTTCACCTTATTTTTAGTTTCTTTCTTCTTAATGTTTTTTCTTTTATAAAAAAAGAAGTTAAGGGAATATTAAAAAGTTATGTATGATTAAAGAATAATCCTCAATCAAAACCATTTTAAACCCTTTTTTATTAATAATATCAAATAATTGAGGTTAAACTCAACAAATCTCACTTGGATAAAATCCTTTAAAGATTACGCATAGATAATACCAATGGCAGAACAAGAAGTTTTTCAACAGGATCCTATGGCGGGTTTTTTTGCAGAAATAGGAACAAGATTGAACGAAATAGAGGAAAAACAAAGATTGCTTAAAGACAGAGTCTTATTGATAGGAGAAAATCTTATTTCAACAAAAGAGGAAATGGAAAAACAGAATCTTGAATTTAAAAAACAAATCAAGCAGATGGATTTTGAATTAAAATCACTCAAACAATTGAATAAAAGGGTGATTGAAGAACTGGATAATTTTGCAAGAAAAACGGAATTAGAGATATTAGAAAGGCAATTTAAAATGTTTCAACCATTGGAATTCGCAAGAATAAAAGATATTAAAGACATAATTAACAAAGAGATGAAGAAACAGGGTTAATAATCGATTAGTAAAAATAAATAAGAAAAAGAAACAATATTAATCGAGAATAATGCTTACCCTTCCTGCCCTGCATAAACATTAATAAAATATTAAAAAAAGTTTCAATAATTATAAAATATATGTCCGATTAATAAAAAGATATAATAAAATAGTTTATATAATCAAGAGAATTAATAATATATAAAAATGAGGTCTAAAATAATTGATAAATACAATTTATCAACAAATATCACTTGGACAAAATAGTTAAATAATTGATGATTAAGAATCATCAACAAATATCATTTGAATAAATCCCAAAGATTTATTTATAACCTAACTTATTGTCTATATACTATAACATGGCAGTCTTGGAACAAGTAATGCAATTAAAAGAACAAGGATATTCTGAACAAGATATAATAAACTACCTTAAAGAAGAGGGGATATCTCCAAAAGAGATATATGATTCATTAGCTCAATCAAATATTAAATCTGAGTTGAGCAGAGAAGCTGCTTATAATCAAGGAGTGTTTCCAGCAACACCTGGCAATAAAGTTGGAGACGGAGATTATTCTGCAGGCTCTCAGACAATGTCTCAGCAAGGATACTCTTTACAGCCAAGTATGATGACTCAGGAATCTAAAGCTCAGCAAATCCCTGCAGAATATCCAGAACAATACGCAAATTATCCTCAGGCGCAACAAGAATATCAAAATTATCCCGAATATCAGACCTCCGATGTTGAAACAATAACAGGAATCGCCGAACAATTAATTGAAGAAAAAAATGAAAAAATACAAAAACAAATTTCTGTTCTGCTCCTATTTAAAGAAGAGATTTCTACAGAAATTGAAAGAATAAGTCAGAGAATTGAAAAAATAGAGAGTAACTTTAATAATCTGCAGGCGTCTATAATAAGAAGAGTAGGGGAATATGGCGAAGATATTAAAAATATAGGGAAAGAAATGAGATCAACTCAAGAATCATTTTCAAAATTGATTAATCCGATAATAGATAATAGCAGAGTTGATGAAGAACGTACAGAAATAGAAAAAGCTGCAGAAGAATCTCCTAAATTAAGAAAAACAAAAAAGAATCCGGGATTTGAGGATTATTTAAGATAAGAAGTTTAATATAAGCTTAAGAATTTTTATACAAAAATTATTTACCCTTAGTTACAATCCATCCAAGAATCACTGCTACAACTATAAGAAGTATAGTTCCAGTATATTTCGAGTTTACAAAAAAATTGATTATTTGAGTACCGGCAGTTCCGCTGCTTCCCGAAGTCACAATCTTATCTGGATGAAAAATGGGATTAAATACCTGAATAGCAACAATCAAAAATATTATTATCAATATAATCATAACCGCCCACGCAAACTTGCTTGTCATTATCTTATCAATATCTTTTGTTGAAAATGCTGCTAAAACCAAGACCAGAAATACAATTACAAGCAGAACAACAAACCAAGGAATCAAGTTTCTTACATAAAGTTCTATTGAAGAAAAGCTCATAAAAACAATTGCCATTATAAAGCTGACTAAAAAGTTTAGAAAGTTGCTCCCCCCTAAAATTTTAGTTTTATTTAAAATTAAATAAACAATTAAGAGAACAAAAAAGAAGCTGAATAAGGGCATAAAATAATTGATTCCAGTGATTTCTATAGCCATTTTAAATAATCAAGTTT
>JAQTOY010000007.1 GCA_028713045.1 Candidatus Nanoarchaeia archaeon | reverse complement strand
TGAATGCTCAATAAGATAATATTTATTTTCAGACTTGTCTATAATCATCGCATCCCTTAATCTTTTTAACTGCCTTCTTATGTTTGACTCGGCCAATCCTTTCAAATCTAGGCTGTATTTTTTTCTCGATTCTTCAACCCTTTTTCGTATCGCCTCTCCATCCAATCTTTCTTTGGTTTTATTTGCCTCTGTTAAAACCATAAGAATATCAACAATTATATCCCTTGAGTCTCCTAATTGAAGCAATCCCAAAGACAGGCAGATTTTCCTGAAAAGCTCCCTTTTTTCAAGATTATTTGGCTTCTCGTATTTTCTCAATGTTATTTCAGCTAATGGTAAATCTTTCATATTCACAAAAACCCCTGGTTTCTTCCAAGTAATTTTACTAAGATTGCAAGCATTAACTTGCTTGTTAAACCCAAGTTAATTAGCTTGTTTTTAATTTAACTTCTTTTTACATATTTTAGAACGCATATAAACTTATAAATTTAACTTTATATTTCGTTGAATGGAATTGCTTGCATTTTTGGGTGTTGGAGAGGGAACTTGGGGGCAGGTTGCTGGAGTTGTGAACAGAGGTGAATGGGAAAGAATAATTCTTATTGGAACTGATTTTGCAAGAAAATTCAATGTTGAAAAAGATTTTGAGTTCATAGAGATAAAATCCAAAGGATTGATGGACTTAAAGGATGAAATAATGAAAAAACTTCGCGGAAAAATAAAAGGAACTGAAGTTGCACTATCAATCGCATCTGGAGATGGAAAAGAGCACATGGCTTTGATTTCCGCTTTATTGAATCTTCCGGTTGGAATAAGATTTACAGCACTAACCAAAGACGGAATTGTATTTATGTGAAGAGGAATTCTAATTTTATGTTATTTTTTCAGAATGTTTTTTTAAGAAATAAAGGGTTCTGATTTCTTTTAAATAGAATATTGTCTTTTATTATCTAAATTAACACCTCCTACACTTCCTGTCCTGCATAACATTAATAAAACTATATCTTATATCTCGCTCTTTCTTATCTTCATCCTTTTCTTGTCCTTTCCAATCAAAACAACCCTTGATAACTTATGTTCATCAAGAATCTTGAATTTTTCTTTTTTTAAATTATCAACTAGCTTTTTGGAAAATTCTTTTATCTCTTCATGAGAAAGCATTTTTTCATAGCCTAATCCTTTTCTTGTCCTTGAAAATCCAATTGCCATGTAGCTTTTTACTTCAATAAATTCCGGGTTTGCTTTTTTTATTAATTTAACATATTCCTTAATCTGCTCATCTCTGTCATTCAAATCCTTTACCAATGTCATCCTTAGAACTTTTCTTGTTTTTAGCTTTGGAAACAATAATAAAGTTTCATTAAATTTTTTCCAGGCATTTTTTATTTTAGATTTATGCCAAGAATCATACATTTCTTTGTTTGGAGAATTTAAGGATAAGTAAAGTTGAGTTGGGAGTTGTCTATTTTCACTAAGTCTCTGTAAGACTCTTGTCTGTAAACCATTTGTAACAACAAAAGTTGTTTTTCCTTTTTTCCTTAGTTCATCTATTAATTCTCCAATTTTCGGATACAAAGTTGGTTCTCCGATGAGGGAGATTGCAAATTGCATTGGCTCTTGTGCTTCTTGATATTTTTTCTTGTTAATCTTTGCATTTCCGTTAAATCCAATTAGTAACTTTTTTTGTTTTTCAATTGCTTGATTGATTATCTCATTAGGATTATCAATATTTTTAGAATTCAAATCTAGCTTAAGTTCAATTGGACGCCAACAATGCAGGCATTTATTGGAACATAAAATCCATGGGCTCATCTGGCAGCACAAGTGTGAGTTTATTCCATAAAACTTCTGTTTATAGCAAAAGCCTTTACCAATAAGAGATTTTTTTGTCCACTCGCATATTTTAACTGCAGAATGGTTTCCAATAAATCTGTAACTCTGCTTTTCCATTAATTTTTTTGTTTCCATGAAAGAATTAGTTGTGAAATATTTAAAAATTCTCCTTAGAACATTGCCTTAAACCAAGCCCACATTAAAACTAATAGACAACCAAGAATTGCATAGGTTATCACCTTGAATACAACTTGCGCGAACTTTTCGCTTTTGGATATCTTCCAGATGGTAAGCATGAACATCCTGCCGCCATCAAAAATTGCAACTGGAAGCATGTTCATTAATGCAACACTGAAATTAATCAAGGCAAGCCACCATATAAGATTATAAAGAAAAATTATAATCTCTGCATTAAATTTAGGCTCGTAATCTGTTTGGGGTTTCTTAAAGAAATTTAAAAAATCAAAAATTTTTCCAAAGAATCCCTGCCTTGCATTGACAAACCCTATTCCAATAATGGGTCTTCCTTTTTGAGCAGGATCTTCTGCCAGAGTTATGTTATATTCTAATATATCTTCTTTGTCCTTAGTTGTTATTTTTATCTTATCTCCGGGTTTATATTTTTTAATTATTTCAATCAAATCCCCATAATCTCGTATTTTTTCATCATTGATTCCGATTATAACTCCCCTTAATCCTGCTTCTATTGCAGGAAAGTCAGGATATAAAACAACTAAGTCTGAAACTTCTTTGGAATCAATCTGGGTTTTCAAATCATCTATTGTTGAAAAATAAGTCTTGTTTCCTGAAATGATTTTTGTCATATTAATTGAATTTCCATTGGTTCCAAGAATCAAATCATTGGATATTTGATTTTTGTTGATTAAGTCTATTATTGATGACTGGGTTGGATTGCTGATAGAAATCCCTCCAACTATGCCTATTGAGCTTATGTTTACAACTGCAGGAGTATATGTATTAAAGATTACTCCTGAGGGGGCATAGACTGCAATAAAAAATAATCCTAAGATTAAGAAAAATATTCCTGCTAAGATTAAATTTGTAAAAGTTCCTGCTGAAAGAACCGCAATCTGCTGATATTTTGGCTTTTTCTTCATCTCTTCTTCATCAGGTTCTACAAATGCTGCTAAAAACGGGCCTAAAAAACCAAATCCGGTTGTTTTTACCTTTATATCATATCGTTTTGCAACAATTCCATGAGCAAACTCATGAAAAACCGCAATCACTGCAATTGCAATTATCCAGTAAGTGAAATAAAACGGAGGAAGAAACGAAATCTTAAATGCTTCTGGAAGATAAGGAACTAAGGGCATTATCGGAGGTATTTTGATTGCCTGAACGATTTCTGGCTTGAAAACATAGATATAAATCAAGTCGCCTAAAAAATAAATCATGCTCAACATCAATAAGTATCCAGAAATTACTGCAAGGAAGGAAAAAACGCTTATTGTTTTTTTGTATTTATTTCCTACATAATTTATTAACTTGATTCCGACTTGTGTTCGGTAAAGGTACATGATGCCTTCTCTTTTAAGATTGGCTCTTTTTTTATAAAGAAAAATTCCTACTGCTAAACAGAATATAATCAAAAAACTTATATCATAAACGTAAAATGCCATTTTATCCTCTTGGATATTAGAAAAAATACGTTTTTAATTGTTTGTATGAGAATTTATACTAAATAATCTTTTAGAATCAATTTAAATCTTAATTTTATATGGATAAGAAACACGGATTATTTTCTTCTTATTGGTCTGAATGCCTTTTTCAGACATTTTCTGCATCTTACTTTTCCTTCAAGAATTTTTCTGGAATCTGCTCGTATCTTTGTCTTGCAATTCTTGCAGACAAATACATTCTTGAACAATCTTGTTTGAGTTACTGCTAATTTTGTTGCCATTTTTAGAACTTCCTCTTAATAACTTTTGTTCCCTGAACATTCCAATACTCTACTTGATCGCCGTCTTTTATATCATTTTTTAATTCTTCGGAAATAGGCAGTTCAATTGTTTCAAAAGTTTCCAGATCCATGACACTTGCTTTATCTCCTATTAGAGATAATACCTGACCTCGGCTCTTTTCAATCATTGGAACTTCCAATCTCTCATGCCCTCCAGCAACAAAAACTTTCTTTTTTCCATCAAGAACACTTACTGCTTCAATCCTGCATTTAGCATGACCGTGTTTTCCAGTTTTACTAATATCGTTAGATTTAACAACGCAAGCAACATCATCAACCAAGATTGTCGTCCCAGGCCTTGCTTGGCTTGCATTAATTAATTTATCAGTCATATCAATTCAATCAAAATTAGATTTATAAATATTGTGTAAGAACAATCAGGCAGCTTCTTCTACAGTATCTGTTGGAGATTCAACACCCAATAGTTGCAATTGACTATCATCTAAACCATCTAATCTTCCAGATTTTGTAACCTGTTCAAGCAAAGATTTTCTGCAAAATCTATGACAATTTCCTCCTGATTCTGAAGCTGGCAAAGTATAACCTTTCACGATACCTTGTATAAGATACTTATTGGCAGAAGCTGGAGAAACACCCAAGATTTTTGCTGCTTCTCCAGAGGTTAAAAAACCCTCAGGCATAACTACATCAAATTTTCCAGAGGCATACTCTTCTAGTTCAAAGTCATAACCTCTTGCTCCTAAAAAACTTTGAATAGAACTTTCATAAATTCTTCTATCACCGTCACCCTTTTCAGAAGCCGGCAGTTTAAAACCTTTTAAATGCCCATGCTCATATAATCCTGAAACAGTTCTTGGAGCCAAGCCTAATACATTTGCTGCACTCCCAGTTGTATAAATTCCTTTTATTGCCATGATTTTCATGATTTTAGAGAATTTTTAAACTTTTTTGATTTTTTTATCTACGGATATTAGGTTACAGATTTAATATAAATCCTGTTTCCATCATATTTTTAAACCTCTATCTGTAATCTTATTTATGGAAACTGTTCATAAAAATGATACTGAGCAAAAAGTAAACCTTGATCCTCCGGTCAAGGACAAAGCTCTTGCTTTGCCTTTTAGCTCAGTCTCCCCAAAACCTGAACAAACTGTTGGTTTTGGTGATTTTATTGAAATAGAATTTACAGGAATCGCTAACGGCGAAATATTTGATACAACAAGCAAAGAAGAAGCAAAAAAAATTGGATTAGAAGCTGATGTAAAACCTATGATAATTTCTGTTGGAAATCAGATGCTTTTGCAAGGACTAGATGAAAACCTAGATGGAAAAGAGATGAACAAAAAATATTCAGTCCATCTGACTCCGGATAAAGCGTTTGGAAAAAGAAATCCAGACATGATAAAAATTATTCCTCTAAGAGTTTTCAAAGAAAAAGATATGAATCCTTATCCTGGAATGACGGTTCAATTGGATAATTATATAGCAAAAATACTTTCAGTTTCAGGAGGACGAGTCAGTGTAGATTTTAATAACCCCTTGGCTGGAAAGGAGATTGATTATAATTTCAGCATAAAAAGAAAAATAACTGACACAAAAGAAAAAATAAATGCTCTGCTGGATTTTTTTCTTAGAATGAGATTTGATTTTGATATTGATGAAACTAATAAAAAAGTAATTTTTCAGAAATCTGAAATAAAACCTTTTATAGAAATGTTCAAGGACAAGTTCAAAACAATAACTGGATATGATTTTGAAGTTAATGAGAGAAAAGAGGAATATAAAAAATAATATAAATATTTTTAAAGAGAGTTTATTTATAAAAAAAATGGGAGATGTTTGCAGTGAGACATTTGCACAGATTGAACATATGTGTAGAGCCTATGAAAGATTAAAGTTAATAAAACCAGATCATCCACTTTTAGGTTTAATTGATGTTACTTCTAAAAATGTTCATTTCAATCCAGGATATTTTGAAAGATGTGTTTTACCTACCGACAAGCATAATTTCCAGTCAGATGGAAGATATACTTCTATGCTTGAAGCAGCTTGTGATGAACTATATCCTATAGGATTCCCAAACCCGGTTGCAGTTATTTAAATATAAGACTTAATTAAAACTATTATAATCCTTTAAAAGATATGCTGTAATTGCAATAATGTTTATATCTTCAAATTGTAAGATATCAAAGTTTTTTAAATTTGAATGAGTTAAAGATTTTGCATATTCAAATGTATATATTAAAAACATATATTCTAACTGCAAAATCTTTAAATACAGATTTTAGTATTTTTTACTATGAAAGGTGAATTGCAAAGAGGGGAAACAGTCTGTTCTATAACGTCTCATGTGCCTGAGACTAGAAATCCTGAGCTTATGGAAGTTGACAGAGAATTAGAGGAATTGTTAAAAAGACAGCATTCAAAAGTTAAGGTTTTTGGAGTTGGTGGCGCAGGAGGAAACACGATTTCTAGGATGAAAGAAATAGGAATAAGAGGCGGGGAATTTATAGCAGTTAACACCGATGCCCAGGATTTGTTATACTCAAATGCCGATTATAAGATACTTATCGGAAAGGAATTAACTTTGGGTTTGGGTGCTGGAAGCAATCCAAAGATAGGTGAAGAAGCTGCGCATGAACAAGAACAAGAAATTAAAAAAAGATTGACTGGATGTGACATGGTTTTTGTAACTTGCGGATTAGGCGGAGGAACTGGAACTGGAGCTGCGCCAGTTGTTGCAGAACTTGCAAAAAAGCAAGGAGCATTGACAATCGGAGTTGTTACGCTGCCGTTCACAATTGAAGGAAAAAAAAGAATTGAAAATTCGGAATATGGATTGGAGAGAATGGAATCAATTGTTGATACATTAATAATAATTCCAAATGACAAATTACTTGAAATAGCTCCTGAACTGCCCTTGCAGACTGCATTTAAAGTTGCAGATGAGATATTAACAAATGCTGTCAAAGGGGTAACGGAGCTCGTTACAACTTCTGGACTTGTTAATCTTGATTTTGCAGATGTCAAGGCAGTTATGACTAACGGAGGAGTCTCATTAATGGGAATGGGTGAGGCTGAATCCCAAAACAGGGCAAAACTTGCTGTTGAAAAAGCTCTTTCAAATCCTCTTTTAGATGTTGATATTTCAAATGCAACGGGTGCTTTGATTAATATTGTTGGAGGAGAAGATATGAGCTTAGACGAATCAAGAGAAATAATCTCGACTGTTGGAGAAAAATTATCTCCTGATGCGAAAATGATTTGGGGTGCACAAATAAGCCCGGATTTAGAAAAATCAATAAGAGTGATGATAATAATAACTGGAGTCAGAAGTCCTCAGATTTCAGGAGCAAAACTGCCGATAGAATCAAAAGAAACGGAAATGGGCAATGACCTCGGAATTGATTTTCTGGAATAGATATTTATATAAAGTTAAGAATTGGATTTTTTTTATGACTGGAATGCCCTGTAGTCTCTCTGGAAATTGTCCAATTTATCTAGCTGTTTATGGACCTCCGGAGAGTTTCTGTACAGAACCAATTCTTTCTTGTAATCCAAAATGGAAATGTTATGCTTTAGATGACTTTAAGAAAGGACTTACTGAACGAAGGGTTGGGGCTTCTGAATCAGGTTTAGAAAGTTTAAGAGCACTTCCATTAGGATGCAAGATTTTGGATGGAATGAATAAGGGGAGTACCTAAAAACCATAAAAACTAAAAACTTTTAAACCCTTTTTTCTAATAATTCATATCATGTTTGATTTAAAATCATTCGCATCGCAATGTGTAAGAGTCTGGCATCTGTTGAAGAAACCAGACAAGACTGAATTCAAGACAGTTGCAAAAGTTTCTGCACTCGGCTTGGGTTTAATCGGTGTGATAGGATTTGCAGTTTCGATTATCATGGGTTTTTTTAAAATAATTTAGATGGAAGACTTTTTAAACTAAATTACTTATAAAATAACATGAAAAAATTAATGTTATTTATTTTTGTTATTTTTTCTATATCTGTTCTGTCTCTTTCTAGTGTTTTTGTAATTGCTGAAATGCAAGAATTAATCATACCCGTATACAATGGCTGGAATCTTATCCCATTTAATGTTTTAACCGGAGCATTAAACGATAATTCTGATGTTGGATTATCAGATTTTAAATATATGTTTCTCTATGACGTTAATAAAAAAGAATATGCTCTTGTTTGGAAAAATGGAGATTGGACTTCAGAAGCAAAAACAACCTATTTTAATTTTAACAGAGGCGAGGAAAATTGGATTACTTCATCCTCGTTATGGGTATATTCTGAAAAAACTGGAAGTATAAATATGTGGTCTGAGGGCGGAGGAGATATCTCTAAATTTAAATTAAAAAGTGGATGGAATTTTATATTCACACTTCCATCAATGTATGATAAAAAATTAGGCGACATCAAAGGAGATTGTATTATAGAAAGAGTATATATGTGGAATCCTGAAGATAAAGAATGGGAAACTGACTTCGGAATGTCGCAAGGAATTTCAAGAGATGCTATTGCATTAGGGTTTATTATCAAAGTTGAAAATGATTGTAATCTTGGAATTGCTTCAAACGGAATAAACCCTCCTTCATTACCTCAAAATTCAAATGAATGTTCAGATACAGATAATGGAAAGGATTATTTTGTTAGAGGATACGTAAATGGAAAATATAATGATCCGTTAACTTCAAATATCCGGGATGAAAGAATGATGGACACTTGCCTTAATAGCCCAGATACGAGCGACAGTGATTTTGATTATTATAAACAGATAGGATTGGTTAATGATAATGATATAAACAATCTTAAAATTTTGCTAGAAGCTTATTGCGATGATGGTTTGATAAAACTTGAAAAATATCAATGTACAAATAATTGCGAGAATGGAGCTTGTGTACAATAAATTAAGATGAACTATAAAAAAAGAGAAAACAAAAAAGGAGTGGCTGCTTGGATTTGGATTTTAATCATACTGATTCTACTAGCAGTAGGAGTTGGAATCTATTTCTGGATTACTAAAGGAAGTGGTGGCTCAATTATGGGGAGTTCAATACCTCAACCTCCTGCATTGCCAACGAATTAAGTGAAAGTTATAAATCTCAGAATAAAATTAAAAACCAACAGATTTATAAACCGCATATTTTTGATATAATCAACTGCTTCTTATGATATTAAGAGGTAGTTGGGCGTAAATTAATTAAATACAGGTTATTTTAATTAAAAATGATATTCGTAATAAAAGTAACAACAAACAAAGAAGACAGAGCAATGGAATTAATCTCTGCGAAAATTCATAAAAAAAGCTTAAATGTATTCTCATTGGCGAGACCTCATGGACTTCGGGGTTATTTGTTCTTGGAGGCAGAAGACCGAGAGTCTGCAGAAGAAGCTGCATTCAATCTTCCGTATGTTAAAGGGATTGTTGGAAAAACAGTTACATACGACGAAATAAAAAATATGATTGAACCTGTTCTTGAGGAAATCAATATCGAAAAAGGAGATATTGTTGAAATAATCGGTGAACCATTCAAAAAGGAAAAAGCAAAAGTAATCCGTATTGACAAAGGAAAAGGAGAAGCGGTGGTTACATTACTAGCCGCAGTTGTTCCTATACCTGTTACTGTAAAATTAGATAACGTAAAGGTTATAAGGAGAGAAAAACAAGAAGGAGAACAGGAAGAAGGAGAAGAAGATGAATCTAACAAAGAAGACTCAGAATCAGAAGAAAAACTTGATATTAAAATGGATTATTCCGAACCTGCAGGAGGATTAATACCCGATGATTATTAAATTACTAATTGATGGTGGAGATATGAAACCTGGGCCAGCAATAGCTCAGCAATTAGGGCCCATGGGAATTAACATGGGAAAGGTTATTTCTTCTGTTAATAATGCAACAAAAGATTTCAAAGGAGTGAAAGTTCCTGTTGAGTTGGATATTAACGAAAAAACAAAAGAGTTTGTTGTCAAGACTTTTTCACCTCCAACTTCAGAATTATTAAAAAAAGAATTAAATTTAGAAAAAGGTTCCAATGACCATAAAAATGTGATAGTTGGAAATGCTTCTATTGAAGATATAATAAAGATAACAAAGATAAAATATCCTAACATGCTTGAAAAAAATTTCAAGAATGCTGTCAAGTCTGTTCTTGGAACTTGTACTTCAATCGGAATTCTTGTTGAGGACAAGAATCCAAAAGAACTTGTAAAAGAAGTTGCTGATGGAAAATATGATAAAGAGATAGATAAACAATTGACTGAAACTTCTGCTGAAAAAAGGAAGAAAATTAATGATTATTATAAACAGATAAAATCTACACAAGATGCCAAGGCAGAAGCAGCTAAGAAAGCTGCTGAAGCAGCAGAGGCTGCAAAGGCAGCAGAGGCGGCTGCAGCACCTGCAGCAGCAGCTGGTGCAGAAGCTGGAAAAGCAGCTCCAGCAGCAGCTGGAGCAAAACCTGGTGCAGCCGCAGCAGCTCCTGCAGCAGCAGGAAAAGCAGCAGCTCCCGCAAAGAAAGAAGTTAAGAAGAAGTGATAGTTTTCTATTATAATAGCCCGCCTTTAAGAAGTCTAAATTCTTTTTTATTTTCCCAAATATTTTTTATTTCATTAAAATTTTTATCGGGATCCTTCATTAATTCGGCAAGCTTATCAATTTCTTTTAAATCCTTTTCAGATAATTTGGGAAAATTTGCATAAAATGTAAATGGTGGCAAGTGAGAATAGATTACTTCATTATTCATTAAACAATGAAAATCATAAAACAAAGACCACGCAACAACAATTAATCCTTTGTCTCCAGACGCATTCCAAAATTTATTTGCATCTTCTTTTCCTTCCCTTATATTTAACCAAATCTCTGCAGGAAAATCAAATTTTCCTTTTGGAATATCATAGGGATCAAAATTTTCTATTAAACTCCAGCTGCCATCAACATCTAGGGTAATCCATCTTTTTTCTTTATTATTCCAGTATTGATTTATCCAATGATCTCCACTTTTTCCTTTTTCAAAATAAGGGGCGTGACCCGCCCTAACTCTGCAAGGAATTCCTTTACATTTTAATATGGAAGCCATTAAAATTGCAATAAATCTGCAGGTCAAAACTAATTTATTTTTTTCAGATCTATCTTTTATAAATCCCCTCTTATCTCTTCTATAAAGTTCTGCTAAAATTGATGGAACAGTTACTAGATAATCATCTTCTGGTTGCCGATACCATGGAACTTTATTCATATCCCCAAATTTCTTATCCTTATTAGTTCCAATATTTCCTGCAGCAAGAGTAGTCCTATGAATAAAATTTTTTCTTACGAGATATCCTATTTTATCTATTTCATTTGGAAGTTTTTTTAAAATATTTCTATATAAACCCGGATTTGTAAACATACTGAATTCAAGATAATTTTTTAATAGTTTTTTATCCATTTTTCTCAACTCTTCTTAGAAACTCATTAAACTTTAGAATTCCAAATTCACTTACTATTCCTACGATATTTTCTTTTGGAATAAATTCAAAAGCAGGATTTTCGATTCTGATTTTTTTGTTTTTCCAAATTTCTTTTGGATTTCTCTGCTCCAGTTTAACTGGTTTTTTTGTGAATTTTAAAGAATCACTGATTACATATAGAGGAATATGATTTGACTTAGCCAAATCTGAAATCATCCCACTTCCAACTTTGTTTATCACACCTTTTTTTGTGATTGCATCTGCTCCTAATAAAATAATATCAACGGGATTTGTTTTTTCTTCCTTGTCCTGTTCTTTTGTCAATGCTATTTTTAGTGCAGACTCAACAAACATTGTAACTTTTATATTTGCTTTTCTTAATTCCTTAGCCGTTCTTCTGCCTTGAAACAAAGGGCGAGTTTCTGAGTTATAGACTTCAAAATGCTTCCCGTGTTTTTTTGCATAGATAAGGGCCTTGGCCAGAGTTGAAGAATGGCAATGAGTAAAAATAATAGAATTATTTCTTATCAATTTATTCACACTGTTATTGATAATTTCTTGATTTTGATCTAATTTTTCTATCAGTTCATTATAGGAAATACTATCTGCAATTTTTAAGACATTTTCAAGCATAGGTTCAGTTGGTCTTAGTCTCAACAATTTATTTTTGGAGGATTTTGTTGGAATAATGCTATATGCTTTAAAGGCTGCTTTTGCAATGTTTTCTGCTCCCTGAATCTTTATAGATTTAATATCCCTGGAGATTTTATCAAACTCCTCTTTTTTTCCCATTATAGCATTAATATTAATAAGTATAAAAATCTTGAGTTATTTTTAATAATGTTTATGCAGGATAGATTGGGTAAGATTAAGAAAGAGATGTGAAATGAAATAACTAACATAACAAAACTTTCACAAAATAACCGTTAATCTTTAATATTAATTATATTTATGATGTTCCGGATATTAGTTAATCCTGCTAAAATATATTTAAAAACTTAATAATCCTGATTATAATATAAAAACGGTGATATCATGCTAGAAATGCTTATTAACCCTCAGAAAGCTGAAAGAAATCCATGGGAAATGTTTTTTATCGGAGCGTTTTATGCAACCCTTTCTCTCTTATTGGTCAAATGGATATTCTCCGGAGATCCAGTTCTTTCAAAATATAGTGGAATCCTGGTTGTAACTTTTTGTGTAATGTTCACTATACCTTTTGTTTATTTTGCATTTAAAAATGAAGAGGAAAAAGATTTGAAGGAAAAGAGAGGACTTTTAAAATTGATGAAATCGCACTCAAAAGCCCTACTTTACCTGATGTTCCTTTTTATGGGTTTTATAGTTGCTTTTTCTTTTTGGTATATTGTTTTTTCAGATGGAAACCAAAGTTTTATTGCACAGATTGAAACTTTCTGTATGATAAATAAACCTTCTCATTTTGATGAATGTGTTTCAGAATATGGAATCAAACAAGTTTCAAAAACAACTGCATTTCTAACTGCAAAAGAAAAACTTGTGAATATCTTTACCAATAATATTTATGTGCTTATATTTACTTTAGTATTCTCGCTCATATTTGGAGCAGGAGCTATTTTTATTCTGGCTTGGAATGCAAGCGTCATAAGTGCTGCAATAGGGATATTTTCAAAATCGGATTTAGCAAATCTTCCGATTGGTCTTGCAAGATACATGATTCATGGAATCCCTGAAATTGCTGCTTATTTTGGAGGGGCTTTGGCTGGAGGAATAATTAGTTTTGCTATAATAAAACATGATGTTCATTCTGAGAAATTCTGGACAATATTGCAGGATTCACTGAATCTTATAATCGCTTCAGTAATAATATTGTTCATAGCCGCTTTGATAGAGGTTTTTATAACTCCGGTGCTGTTTTAGAAATCATAATCTAATTTTTGATTTTTTAAATTTTTAAGCATCAACGAATGTCTCTTTGTTTGTTCCAGGGCAATCTTTGCATAATGGGATGTTACTTTTATTTTCTAAAATCATTTTTCTTAAATTTTGATATTTTTCATTATTCCATATATCTTTAACACCCTCTTTTAATACGTTCCCTAAAAGAAGGTGATTGTTCATATCAAAACAACAGGGCACAACTTCTCCATCCCAATTTATCACCATCTCCTCCCAAATGAAATCGCACCAGTTATTTATTTTTCTTTTTAAAACTGGCTGGTTATTCTCTAAAGTATATCTAGAATATTTTTTATCTTCGGGTAAATATTTAGAAATATCTTCTTTAGAAAAGTAATCCATTACTCCAACAGTCTTAAACGATAGTTCTTCTATGCCTATTTCCTTAGCCAATTGCTTTATTTTATTAATTTCATGTTCATTATGCTTCATGATTATAAACTGCAGTTTTATATAGGGTAATTTTTTGTTTAGCCTCTTTTTTTCTTCTTGAATAAATCTCATGGAGTCCAATACTTTCTTGAAATTACCGCCTTTTCTGTATTTTTTGTAAGTTTCTTCAGAGGCTCCATCAAGAGAGATTATAAGTTCATCAAGTCCGGACTCTATTAATTTTTTTGAAACCTCATTGTCTAAAAAACTGCTATTTGTGCTTATGTTAGTGAAAACCTTTTTTTGCTTTCCATAAGAGATTATATCAAAAATATCCTTGTTGAGCAAAGGCTCCCCCCAATTCCACAACCTCAAATGAAGAACATATTCTCCAGATTCATCTATAATCTTTTTGAAATCTTCAAGTTTCATAAATCCCTTTTTTCTTTTTATCAAACCGGCTCCAGTAGGGCACAATGGGCATTTTAGATTACAGATATTTGTCGGCTCTATCATTAGGGTTAAAGGATATCCTCGAACTTTTGTGAGTTTAAATTTTTTGGAGAGTTCAACTAAAAAAAGATTCTGCAGTCTTTTCCTGCTGAACAATATGTATTTCAAAAAATAAGTTATTTTTCTTTTGAGGTTCATTTTTTATAATCCAATACTTTGGTGGATTCTGATCTAGACCAGCTCGATTGATAATGATCTTTTTTTACCCTTATTTCATAAAAGGCCTTCATCCAAATATAAAATCTTGCAGGATATAATAATAGAGTCCAGTATAATTCCTTTAGATTTCTTGGATAAGTCAGAGAAAGATAGAGTCCATAAAATAATTCATTTGAAAAAGATTTCATTTTTATATCTTTTTTAGTTATATACTTATTCATGGCTTCATGTGCTTTAATACTTCGAACTTTCTGTTTTACCCAGTCTTTAAAGTTTCTAGGATACATCACAAAAACTTTTGCTTCTGAGACATAGACATTTTTATATCCTTTTTCTGTTATTAAATAAGATATAATAGCGTCTTCTGCAACATCAAGAGGTATTTCAGTCAGTATTCCCTTTCTCATAGCCAAAAGATTTGCACAATGTTCTATAAGAAGCCCTTTTTTGTATCTAATTTCCCTCATTTTGTCTGAAGCATTTGTAAGAAGGTGTGCCCAATATCCCATCATAGAATTCTTGTCATTCATAGCAGTCGGTCGGCCTCCGACAACTCCTACACTAGGATCTTCAAATGGTTTTAAGATCTGAGACACTGCATCTTCATCAAGAAATTTGTTACCGTCAGTCCAGATTATAATATCTCCTTTAGCTATTTTCATTATTTTGTTCATCAACAGATTTTTTTGTCTGTCGCCATCTTGTTTTACATAACGAATTATTTTTGGATGCTTTTTTTTATAATCCATTATAACCTCTTTTGTAGGTTCATCTGGACAAGCTGCTATGATTTCAAATTTCTCATGAAAATTTTTTTGATTCAGTAGTTTTTTCATGCTTTCTTTTGTTGAATTGGGGTCCTCGTAGGCAGTAACAATTAAGGATATCATTTTTATATTAGCTATTTCCTCATTTTAAAACCCTTTCTATTTTGAAATGCAGAATATTTATAAACCTTAATAGAGAATAATAAGATACGGAATTAATAACTGAAATGATAATCTCAAGAACTCCCTTAAGGATAAGTTTTTGCGGTGGAGGAACCGACCAGAAAAATTATTGGGAAAAACATGACGGGGCGGTTATAAGCACTTCAATAGACAAATACATCTATATAATTGTAAAAAAAAGGCATGACAACCAGATTTGGCTTAAATATTCTCAAAATGAAACTGTTGATAATATTGATGATATAAACCATGGCATATGGCGAGAGTGCTTAAGGCATGTTGGTATAACAAAAGGTGTGGAAATAGTTGCTTTGGCAGATGTTCCTAAGGGAACTGGACTGGGAGGGTCAAGTGCGTTCACAGTAGGAACTTTAAATGCCCTTTATGCTTTGAAAGGAATTTCAAAATCCTCTTCTGAAATCGCAAAAGAAGCATGTGAAATTGAGATTGATGTTTTAAAAGAACCTATAGGAAAACAAGACCAGTATGCTTGTGCGGTGGGAGGTCTTAATCTTATAGAATTTAAAAAAAATGGCGAGGTAATCATGAATCCTCTGATTATTGATGATAAAACTGGAAGAAAATTGAGTTCAAATTTATTATTATTCTATACCGGAGTCACTAGAGATGCAAAAGAAGTTTTGACTGAACAACAAAAAAATACTGATCCTCAAAAAGAAACTCTTCACAAGATGAAAGAATTTGCATACCTAGCTAAAGATGCTCTGCATTCATCAGATTTCTTAAGGTTTGGGGAACTTTTGCATGAAAATTGGGAGTATAAAAAAAGAATGGCTAGTAATCTATCCAACTCTGCCATCGACAAATATTACGATCTTGCAAGAGAATCTGGGGCAGTAGGTGGCAAGATATGCGGAGCAGGTGGAGGCGGATTCTTCCTATTCTACGTTGAGCCTGAAAAACAAGACAAGGTTAGGAATGCTCTTAAAGAACTTAAAGAATTTGAATTTAATTTCGAATCTTTTGGAAGTAAAATCATTTATATAGGTGAGAAGTGATTAAAGTTTAAAATGAAAATCATGATTACTGGTGGCGCGGGTTTTATAGGTTCTAATTTAGCTAAAGAACTTGCAGAGGAGGGGCATGAAGTTATTGTAATTGATGATTTTTCTTATGGTTCCATGCTTAATCTTGATAACAATGGAGAGTCTAGAGTAGAAATCCATAATATTTCAATATGTGATGAAAAAATTCTAGAGATTATGAAAGGTGTTGATTATGTTTACCATTTTGCAGCTATTTCTTGCTTACCTATTTGTTTAAGCCAGCCGGCTTATACTACAAATGTTAATGTTGCAGGAACCTTAAATATTCTAGAAGCCGCAAGATTAAATAATATTAAAAGAGTTATTTTTGCAAGCAGTTCTGCTGTTTACGAAAATAATGAAAAATTTCCACTTAAAGAAGAGGATGATGTTAATCCTTTCTCTATTTATGGTGTTCAAAAATACTCTGGAGAATTATTCTGTAAAGCTTATAGAAAGCTTTATGGTATGGATATTGTAATTTTAAGATTTTTTAATGTCTATGGGCCTAACCAGGATTATACTAGGCAAAAACCTCCGGTAATGAGCAGTTTTATAAGGGAGTTAATCAAAGGAAAAGGCCCAATAATCTATGGAACTGGAGAACAAAAACGGGATTTTATTTTTATAGGGGATGTAACTGCCCTTAACAAAAAACTTATTGAAAAAGAAAGTGCAAAGAATGAAACCTTTAATGTTGGAAGTGGAAAAACTTATTCAGTTAATGAGATATATACAGCCATTGAAAGAATTCTTAAGACTGGAATAAAGCCCTTAAGAAGAGAAGCATCTGAACTGTACGAAGGCATTAAGAACATAGAAACAGGAATGTCTATTAAAAAAGAGATGATTGCCAAGGAAAATAACAAATTTACAGAGGCAGATACATCAAAAGCAAAAAGGTTATTGGGATGGGAACCCAAAATGGATTTAGAAAAGGGAATTATCGCTTCAATTGAGTTCATAAGAAATATGATAAAAATGAATCGAAATTTTTAGAATAATTTAAACTCGATACCGAACCTTATCATACCAAGTCTTAAAATTTAAGGGCATGCTCCTGAAGATGGGTTTTGCAATTTTTTCCCGCACTAAATCAATTATTGAAACAAAAAAAAGTGCTATTTTTGTCGGAAACTGATTCTTTAAATTTTTTTTAACCCTTTGCTCAGATAATAGATAATCTAGAAGAAAATTTGGCATTAAACCATATCTTGTTTCTGTTGCAACTCCCCTCATCAAATTCAATATTAAATTAAGATACATGTTTTTCTTTTTTAATCTTATGTGTGCGCTTCTGTCCCAATAATTTAGATTAGCAGCAGAATCTTTTTCTTCCTGGATTATGCCTTCTGCTTTTGCTTTACAATACAGGGGCGTTGAAGTAAAAAAAACGAGATTATTCACTGAAAGAAAATAGGGTTTAGGAATTTTCTGCAATAATCTTATAAGATTTATTATGTCTTCTGGAGTTTCATAAGGATTTGTTGTTATTACATCATACATCACGGCCAATTTATCTCTATATTTGTTAATAATTTCTGCTGCATTAATGACATCCTTGTCAGTTTGGTTTCTATGGTATATTTCTTTATTGACTCTTTCGCTTCCCTGTATACCGATTATTATATCCGTACATCCAGCGTCAACTAACAATCGGATTTTTTCATCTGAGATGGTCTTTGGATCTCCCAGGCATTTGAACCTCATACGAACCTTTTCTTTGTAAAGCTTGCAGAATTTTTCAATATCTTTCAAGCTTCTTAAAGAAAATGTATCATCCCTTATATCGAAATAACTCAGACTCGGAAATCTTTCTTTTAAATTTAAGATGCAATCAGTTATGTATCTGGGGGAATGCCATCTCAATATTTTTTTTCTCTTTCCCTCATATAATTTATTTAATAAATCGTTGCTACAATAATCACAGCCATAAGGACAACCTCTGCCGGTCAAGAAGAAGATTTCTCCATTTAAATCCGACTCTCTGAATTTGATTATTCTGCCTTTATCTAAGATGTAATGGTCTTGAATATCATAGTCCACGAAAGGCAAAGAATCTAAATCATCGATTAATTCTCTTACTGGATTTTTTAGTACCTTACCAGTTTCAGAGTCTCGAACCCATAAATTTTTTATTTTATTTATTGATTTATTGGATTCTATTGCTTTTGCGAGTTCAGTTATCGCCTGCTCTCCTTCTCCAACACAAACAATATCGCAATGTTCTATGCATTTTTCAGGAGATATTGTTGCGTGAATGCCTCCCCAAACAATGGGCTTATTTAAGTGTTTTAGTCTATCAATTACCTGAATTGCCCTTGGAGCTGTTGAGGCAAAAGAATTTACCCCAATTAAATCAGAATTTCTTGATAGATTAAATGCTTGATCTAACACAGATTCTGAATAAAATCTAGAATAGTCTTCAGAGTATGCGAGGAATATGATTTTAACTTCATGTCCAGCTTTCTTTAATACTGAAGAGATTGTCCTTATCCCCTGGTCAGAAGGAAAAGTTGCAGTTGAAATCAAGGTTATTCTCATTTTAATTTCAAATAAACAACCCTTTTTAAAGATTATATGTTTAGAGTTTAATGAGAATGTTTATAAGCCCTATTTTTATAGTAAAAATAATTAAAAAATGGTAAAATACGTATGTAAACACTGCAAATTCAGATGTGAATCCAAAATCTTGATTGAATGCCCCTATTGTGGCAGAGATAGCTTGGAAAAAGAAAAATCTGCTGAAGAACTTTTGAATGATATAAATGACATACTGAATGATTAGGTTTATATAATGAGTTTAATCTTAAATTTAAGACTTATTTATGGAAGAAGAAAAAATTGACAAAGATAATACAGTAGAAAAGAATCCTGAAAGGACAATAGAGGAAAGAAAGAAAAATATTATAAAATTCTTGAAAGAAAAACAGACTTGGATTTTAGTAGTTTTAATCATTGCGTTGGCATTGGGAATTTATATAAGAATTTTGCCTATGACGAATCATGATACTGGAAGCATACCCTCTCTGATAAATTTCTTAACCGGAACAGCATTTAACGGAAAGCCGGGCCTTTGGGATATAACAACTAATACCTGGACTCTTGGGCCGGACTTAGACCCCTGGTTATTTGAGAGATATGCAAAAAATATCATTGAAAATGGTTCCTTGCCCAAAATAGATTTAATGAGGAATGTTCCGCTTGGTTTTGATGTATCTAAAGAGACAATGTTGCTCCCTTATATGATTGACTGGACTTATCATATATCCAAAGCAATTTATCCAGAAACAACTCCTGAATTTGCAGGAGTTATTTTTCCGGTTATAATGTTTGCTCTTACCATAATCGTCTTCTTCTTTTTTGTGAGAGAACTTTTTATTAGAAAAGAGAAAGATAGTGTGTTAAGGGCCAATATAATTGCTATAATATCAACTTTTTTTATGATAGTCAGCCCTGTTTTTTTATCCAGGACAGTTGCAGGAATTCCTGAAAAAGAATCAGCAGCATTCTTTTTTATGTTCCTGACATTTTATTTGTTTTTGAAGGCTTGGAAATCTGAAAAATTGAATAAAGGCATTATTTTAGGAATTCTTGCAGGAATTTCAACTGCTTTAATGGCATTAATCTGGGGAGGAGTCAGTTATGCATACATACCAATAGCGCTGTCGTCCTTTATCTCATTTATACTTAATAAATTTGATAGAAATAAATTGGCTAGTTACAGTTGTTGGCTTATTGTTTCAGTTGCTATTCCACAATTGATCTCAACTAAATATTCCCTAATTGGAAGTCTAACTTCTCTGGATACTGGGCTCGCTTTCCTAGTCTTAGTTGCAAATTTGATTAATATGCTAATATGGAAAACAAATTTATCAAAATTAAAAATGCTTAATGAAACTAAAATTCCAAAACAGATAATGTCTTTGATTATCACCATTGTAATCGCAATTATCGTTGGAATGTTGTTGATGGGAGGTTTTTCGTTCCTAACAGATAAAATAAAGGTAATCCATCAAACAATCTTCCATCCAGTTACTGGAAGATGGAGTACAACTGTTGCTGAAAATAGGCAACCTGATTTTAAAGAATGGAGTTCGAGTTTTGGACCCTTTATCAAAAACATCCCTATTTTATTCTGGTTATTTTTTATAGGCTCGATTGTACTTTTTAAGAAAATGTTGAATAAGCTTAATAAAAAGGAGTCTTGGATATTGACTGGACTTTATTTTTTCTTTTTATTAGGAATCATTTTCTCAAGGTATTCTGGCTCGAGTATT
The DNA here is from genome assembly GCA_028713045.1 of Candidatus Nanoarchaeia archaeon. Lineage (GTDB taxonomy): Archaea > Nanobdellota > Nanobdellia > Pacearchaeales > GW2011-AR1 > ARS1285. Next base: position 12,039 of record JAQTOY010000007.1, on the reverse strand, counting down.
TTTAATGGAGAAAATCTAATAAGTAAATTATTTTATTATAGTTCTGCACTTTTATTGATTGGATTTTTTATTTTTTATTATTTTAAATATCATAAACAGAAAAACATCGGTTTTGAGGAAATAGAAATGGAATACTTGCTACTCTTTTCATTATTTGTTTTGACATTATTTACTGCAAGAGGTGCTGTGAGATTAATAATGGTGTTAGCTCCTGTTGCTCCTATTTTTGTAAGTTTTTTAATTGTTGATTCATTTGAAAAAGCAAAAAAATCCAAAGATGAAACAATGAGAATCCTCCATTGGAGTATTGTTATTATTGTTATACTATTATCTTTGGCGGTTTTTTTTGGGATTCCAAATGTAACTTCTGGATTCTATCAACAAATAAAATCTGAATCTTATAATTTTATTCCTAGTTATTACAACCAGCAATGGCAAAAAGCAATGCAATGGGTGAGAGAAGAAACTCCTGAAGATGCGGTTTTTGCACATTGGTGGGATTATGGATATTGGTTACAGAGTATTGGAGATAGAGCAACGGTTACAGATGGTGGAAATGCAATTGTTTATTGGAATTATTTGACAGGAAGACTTGTTTTAACAGGTGAAAATCAAGCAGATTCTCTTGAATTCCTATATAATCATAATACTACTTACTTATTGGTTGATTCTTCAGATATTGGAAAATATGGTGCCTTTGCAAGCATAGGTAGTAATGAGAATTATGACCGATATTCTTGGATTGGAACTTATTTCTTGGATGAAAAACAAACCCAAGAAACCAATAATCAAACTCTTTTGGTTTATATTGGAGGGGTTGCATTAGATGAAGACCTAACTATTATGGAGGATGGAAAAGAAATCTTTTTACCTGAACAAAGAGCAGGAATCGGAGCAATAATAATTCCCCAGGAAAAAATCGGCAACAACACTCGATTTTCTCAGCCCTATTCTATAATGATTTATCAGGGCAAACAGCAAAAAGTTAATATGAGATATTTATATGTTGGAGGCAGTTTTATTGATTTTAAATCAGGCATAGAGGCCTGTGCTTATGTTTTCCCACAATTAATTCAAGAGGGTCAGGGAATAAGACAAAACCCAATTGGTGCCGCAATGTTCCTTTCACCTAGACTCATGAGAGGATTTTTTACACAGGTTTATCTTTTAAACGACCCCTTTAAAAAGTTCCCAAATTTTAAGATTGCCCATTCAGAACCTAGTTTAATAGTTGATAGTTTAAACAGCCAAGGGATGAAATTACCTGAATTTGTGTATTTTCAGGGTATTCAAGGACCTATAAAGATTTGGAAAGTTGAGTATACTGGAAAGGAAAAAATAAAACAAGAATATCTTGATACAGATCCTTCCAAATACTTAACCTGGCAACTATAAACTTTAAAAAGTTAAAATTTCTCTTAAACTGATGAATCTTGTACTGCTTATTTCAGTTTTTGTAAGCTTTATTTTAACATTGGTGACCCTTCCAAAATGGATTAAAAAATGCAACCAGGTATGTTTATTATGGGAGGATATGAACAAATTTGGGCATCCAAGGAACGTGGCTTCATCAGGAGGAATTGTTGTTGTTATGGCATTTATTCTTGGAGTACTGTCTTATATTGCCATAAAAACTTATTATCTTGGTTTTGATGGACTAGTGGTTTATATCTTTGCTTTGCTGAGTGTTATATTAATTCTTGCTATTATTGGTTTAACAGATGATTTATTAGGTTGGAAACATGGAGGTTTATCTGTCAGATTTAGAATATTTCTAGTTATATTTTCATCTATTCCATTAATTGTTATAAATGCAGGACATCATGAGATTAGTCTTCCCATTTTTGGATTAGTTCAATTAGGTTATTTATATCCTTTAGTTTTAATCCCCTTGGGAATAACGGGAGCAACAACTACCTATAATTTTTTAGCAGGATTTAATGGATTGGAAGCCGGACAGGGGATTATAATTTTAGGATTTCTATCTTTTGTAGCATATATGACCGGAGGTTTAGCATGGAGCCTAATTGGACTTATAATGATCGGTTCTTTAGTAGTCTTTTATTTTTATAATAAATGTCCTGCAAAAGTTTTCCCGGGAGATATATTAACTTATTCTATAGGTGCATTAATCGCTTGCATAGTTATACTTGGAAATTTTGAAAAAATTGGAGTTTTTGTTTTTATTCCGTATATTTTAGAAACTATATTAAAAGTAAGGGGGAAATTAAAAAAACAGTCTTTTTGCATCCCACAAGAAGACGGAAGTTTAGAAATGCCTTATGACAAAATCTATGGGTTAACTCATTTATCATTGTGGATTCTTAAAAAGATAAAGAAGAATAAAAAAGTTTATGAAAGAGAGGTAGTCTGGCTTATATTTGCCTTTCAGATAATTGTTTGTCTTTTTACCTTATTCATATTCAGAAGTAGCATATTCATTTAATTGCATTATGATAAAAAACATAAAAGATAAGATAAAAAATGATGAATTGATAAAAGGCAGCTTGATTCTATTCATAATGATAAATATATATAATTTTTTGAATTATATCTTTCATTTTTCAATGGCCAGATTATTGGGCCCTGCTGAATATGGGGTTCTTGCAGTTTTATTCTCCTTTATCTATATATTTTCCATTCCCAGCGAATCAATCCAGAACTTTATAGCAGATTATACTAGCAAACATAAACTAAAGGAAGAATGTTGGAAAATCAAAAGTATCTTGATTAAAAGCATAAAAAAAGGATTCTGGTTTTCTTTTATCCTGTATTTAATATTCCTTTTATTGGCTTATTTCATTTCAGATTTTATAAAAATTGATTTTATGTTGCTTGCTTTTACCGGCCTTTTAATATTCCTTTCGATGTTGGTGCCAATAGTCCGCGGAGCATTACAGGGTCAAAAAAGATTTTTAAATTTGGGGTGGAATATGATCATAGAGTCTTTGATTAAAGTTGTTCTCTCAATAGACTTAGTACTACTTAGTTGGAAAGTCTTTGGAGCCATATTCGCAGTTATCTTGGGATTGTTAATAGCCTTCATACTTGGAATCTTATCATTATCAAAGATAATGAAAGAGAAAAAAGAAAATTTAAAGTCTGATGGAATTTATCAATCTTTCTTTCCTTATTTTTTTATAATGCTTTCAGTAACACTCATATACAGCCTGGATACTATCTTTGCTAGAAGATTCTTTAGTGAAGAGTTATCTGGAATTTATGCCGTGGCATCCATGCTTGGAAAAATGATTTTCTTTGGAACTTTCGCTATTGGAAAGGCTATGCTTCCATTGACCCTAGAAAAACATAGTAACGGAGAAAAAACTGGATTTTTATTAAAAAAATCATTAAAAATAATTGTTTTAATTTCTGCAATAGCTCTCTTATTATATTGGTTCTTGCCAGAGTTTATAATAAGTTTATTATTCGGTAAAAAATATATTCTTGCTTCGGGCATAATCTTTTGGATAGGTCTTGGATTGACATTCTTGTCCTTAAGCAATATTATTTTATTGTATCTTGTTTCTTTAAAACAAATCAAAAGACCCTATCTGTTTTTGTTTTTTGTTTTTTTGGAAATTATATTTTTTTATCTTTTTCATTCAAGTCTTATTGAATTCTCAATTTCGTTTTTAGTAGCTAATCTTATATTACTCGGGTCTTTGATATTAATACTAAAAAGGAAAATAATAAATCCTCTTGTAATTAAAACTTAATTTTGAAAATGAAAAAAATAACCATCATAATTCCGGCACATAATGAAGAGAAAAGAATAGATAATACACTAAATGAATATCCCCTGTTCTTCAAGGATTTAAAAAATAAAAAGATTCTCAATTTCAGCATTCTTGTTGTAATAAACAATAGTCAAGATAGAACTGAGGAAATTGTAAAAAAGTATTCAAAAAAATTTAAAGAAGTAAAATATATTAATTTAAAACCTGGGGGAAAGGGATTTGCAGTTATTGAAGGCTTTAAAGAAGCGTTAAAAGAGGATAGTGAAATGATAGGGTTTGTTGATGCAGACATGGCAACTGACCCGAAATCTTTCTTTGACCTTATAGAAAACATAGAAGATTATGATGCTATCATTGCAAGCAGGTATATAAAGGGAGCCAAGGTCTATCCTAAACAATCATTTCAGAGAATATTTGTAAGCAGGATATTTAATTTTCTTATAAGAATTTTGTTTTTATTTCCTTACAACGATACTCAGTGCGGGGCAAAGCTATTCAAAAAAGAAAGCATCGAAAAAATACTTCCGGATCTTACAATAACAAAATGGGCTTTTGATGTTGATTTAATATACTGCCTTAAAAAAAATAGATTATCTGTAAAAGAACACCCTACAAACTGGTCAGATAAAGCATATTCAAAAATCAATCTTAAAAGAGCAGGGCCATTAATGGCACTTGCAATAATAAGATTAAGAATCTTGAATTCTCCATTTAAAAACTTTATTAAATTATATGATAAAATGCCGGAGTTTATGAAGATGCATCATAGACTTTAATCTAAAAAATGGAAAAAAAATTTTCTCTAGTTATTCCAGTTGCACCTGAAAGAAGTGCGCCAATACTCCAATCCATAAATGAACTGGATTATCCCAAGGGGAATTTTGAGGTTATTGTTATAAGGGGGAGAAATCCCTCTGAGCAAAGGAATAAAGCAGCAGAACAATCAAAATTTGATACAATCGTTTTCTTGGATGATGATGCTCATATTGAAAGGGACTATTTAAAAAAAATTGAAGAATTCACAAAAGAACATCCTGAGATTGATATTGCTGGAGGACCTCAATTAACTCCTGAGGGAGAAATTGGATTTGCTAAAATATCCGGTTATGCGCTATCCTCTTTATTTGGCGCCTGGAAAGTATCTAATCGATATTCTGGGAAAAAACCAATATTAAATGCAGATGAAACTATGCTTACCTCGGCTAATCTTTTTTGTAAAAGGGAAGTTTTTGACAAGGTAAAATTTGATATTAACCTATTTCCAGGTGAAGATCCTAAATTTATATCTGATGCAAAAAAATTTGGATTTAAAGTTGCTTATTCTCCAGATATAAGAATATACCATAAAAGAAGGGCTGATGCTAACTCTTTGATGAAACAAATATTCCTTTATGGCAAGACCCGGCCCCTTAAGGAAAAATTTATAGAAACTCTTAAAATGCCTTTCTTTCTTATCCCTAGTCTGTTCATACTTTATCTTCTATTTTTATTATTGTTTTTAATATATCCCTTGCAGTTCTTCTTAAAATATAAACTTTTGATTCTTACTCCTCTGATGGCATATGTTGCTTTAATAATCCTATTTTCAATCTATGAATCCTATAAAAATAAAGATTATAAAGCGGTTTTTTTTCTACCAATTATATACTTTATAATACATTTAAGCTATGGTGCTGGAATGATTTATGGGTACCTTAAAAAATTTTTTTAGTAAAGGCCATCGACTTATATATGAATAAGAATATGAAAAAAATATTATTAATCGAACCAGGAGCAAGACATACTCTCTATCCTCCAATAGGATTAATGCATTTGGCAGCAGTTTTGAGAGATAAATACCAAATAGTTATCAAAGATTATTCTGGAGAAGAAATTGATAGTTATAAAATAAAAAAAGATATGGAGAGCATCAACCCATTTATTGTTGGGATAAGGGTTCTAACAGGTCCACCTATACCAAGGGCTCTTGAAATAAGTAGAATTGCAAAAGAACTCAATAAAATTGTTGTGTGGGGCGGACCTCATCCAACAATCCTTCCTGAACAGACCTTAAAAAATCCCCTTATAGATGCTGTTGTTATAGGTGAGGGTGAAATTACTTTTCAAAATCTTTTAAAGCATTATGAGGGCAAAAAAGTCAATCTAGATGGAACGGGAATTAAGATACAAGGCAGAATAAAAATTATGCCTGCTCCAAAAAAATTCGTTAAATTAGATGAGGTTCCATTGCCTGCTTGGGATTTATTAGAGAACATAGACCGATATTTCCCCTACAAAAAAAATAATTCAATTCCAATCAGCACAACAAGAGGATGTGCATTTAAATGCGGTTTTTGCCATAATAGCAATAGCAATGTAAAATGTTATTTGGGCCCATATAGAATTGCGGACCCAAAAAGAGCTATTGAAGAATTTAAGTTTGTCCAAGGTCTTACCAAAAACAAAATTGAAGTTTTGGATGTTGGAGAGGACTTGCATTTAGTATCGAAAGATTATGCAAAAAGATTCTGTGAGGTCTTAAATAAGAGTGGTTTAAAATTAAAATGGATAACTGCTGCCAGATATCAGGTCTTAGATCAGGAATTAATCAAAATGATTAAAGATTCTGGATGCGTAAGTATTATGTTAGGCGTGGAATCTGGTTCAAAGAGAATACAAAAATTGAATAATAAAGTCATAGATTTGGAAAAAGCTATTGAAATTGCAAAAAACATAAGAAAAAATGGCATTTTTTTGAGAAATACCTATATTTTTGGGCATCCAACAGAAACTCTTGAGGAATTAAAAGAAACAATAAATTATATAAAAAAAATACCTGCTGATGAGAATTTAATACAACTTTACAGGCCTATGCCTGGAACACCTTATTTTGATTTGTCTATCCTAAAAAATAAAGTTAAAGTTCCAGACAATCTTGAAGGCTGGAAAGGGTTTGGGGTTCTTGGAAATGATCTTAATGTTTCAGATGTCCCTGATAAAATCTTATTCTCCGAATTTTACAGGATAAACTTTTTTCAGCAGATATTTTATTGGATAAATCAACAAAGATTTTTTTTAAGAAATGGGCTTAAAGAGGAATTTTTAAATAATTTTATAAATAACCGGTTTACATTTAAACTAAAAGAATATCTAGAAACAAAAAATGCTAAACTCAATTAAAGATTATTTAAGAATAAAAGCAGTAAAGGTTTCGTTAGCATTGGATAAAACTAAAGTTTTTACAGAGTCTGATGGAAAATTGGTACATAAGACAAAATTTCCTTTGATTAAGATTTGCATTGGTAAGGGCATTGATGTTGGATGTGGAAGCGATAAAATCTGCCCCGAAGTTATCGGCATAGATATTGTTGGAAAAGGGGAGATTGGAAAATATGGTTGTGAAAAAAATAAAATCTCTGATGCAGATGTAAAGAGTTCCGGAGATAATCTGCCAATGTTTGAGGATTGTTCTTTGGATTATGTTGTTTCAAGGGATAATATTGAACATTATGTAGATTTCTTAAAGGCCCTAAAAGAATGGAATAGGGTCCTTAAAAAAAGAGGAAAATTGGGAATAACCACTCCTGATGAGGACTGCATTAACTCTTTAAAGCTAGATCCCTCCCATAAACATGCTTTTAATCTAGAATCATTAAAAACTGCATTGAACCTTACAGGGTTTAAAGTGATTGAATCTGGGGAAACAATAAGGGGATGGGGGTTTTATGTTATTGCAGAGAAAATAAAATGAAAAAAAGAATATTAATAACTGGCGGAACTGGATTTGTAGGAAGGAAACTGGTTGAAGAAATTAAAAATACTTATGATGTAAAGGTTCTTTCTCAAAAAAGCACTGAAAAAAATATTATCCCTGGAAATCTTTTGATAAAAGAGTCTTTAGAGAATTCGTTTAAACGAATTGATACTGTTGTGCATCTCGCTGCTTCAAAAAACAATCCTGAAAACATACCAATGGCTGAAAACCTTGTTGAAATTTGCCGGAAAAATAAGATTAAAAAAATAATCTATATGAGTTCTATGGCTGCAAAAAGGTCTTTTCCAGATGAATATGGAAAAACAAAACAGAAAATTGAAAAGATTATAATTGATTCGGGGCTAAAATATACTATACTTCGGCCCAGTATTATCTATGGTCCTGGAAGCACAAGCTTTAATTTTATTTTAGAAAAAATAAGAAAATTGCCTTTCGTGCCGATTGTTGGAAATGGCAGATATTTGATATTTCCAGTGCATATAGATGATATTATTAAAGCAGTTGGAAATTGCATTAATAACCCAAAAACAAACAATAAAGAATATGATATTCCTGGGGGAGATGGCGTTTATTTCATTGAAATGATAAATGAATTAAAAAGGCAAATTGGAATAAGGAAACCAAATTTGTCAATTCCTGTTTCTCTTTGCAGACTTATTTCAATAATTGCTCCAAATATAATAAGCCCGGAGAATATAAAAAATCTAACTGAAGACAGTCTTGCGGATTTAGAGAACACAAAAAGGGACTTAAAAATTAATATAAGGGGTTTTAGAGAGGGTGTAAAAAATGGTATCATATAAAAAAATCATGAAAAGTGCTTTAATCAGAAAGCCTGCAAAATCTATACTCAGCGTATTCTCTACATACAGGCACGGAAACAAAGCTACTTTGCCATTTAAATTAAAATTTGAAAGTTCCAGTATATGCAATTTAAAATGTAAAATGTGTCCATTGAATACTGGTTTAAACAGAAAACAGGGTTTTCTTAAATTTGAGAATTTCAAATTAGTTTTTGATCAGATAAATCCCGTTTATCTTAACTTGACTGGTATTGGAGAACCTTTCATGAACCCGGACATCTTTAGAATAATCGAATATGCAAAGTCTAAGAAAACAATGGTCAAGTTTGACACAAATGCAAATTTGCTTAACCAAGAGAACATTGAAAAAATATTAAAAACAAATATAGACATAGTATCAATCTCAATTGATGGGACAGATAAAAAAAGTTATGAGAAAATAAGAATTGGTGGAAATTTTGAATTAATGAAGAATAATGTAAAAGAATTTGTAAGGAGAAGGAACGAGCTTAAGTCAAATACAAAGATACATATGTTTTTTGTTCTTCAGAACAATAATATAAACAATCTTCCAAGGTTTATAGAATTGGCAGACGAACTTGGAGTTGATTATGTTGCAGGAAGTTTTGTTGTCACATTGGGCAAGAATGAAAATCAAAAGAATAAACTCTTAGGTTCAATGGAAGATGTTGAACGATTAATAAATGAAACGCAAGAGTTAATAAAAAATACAAGGGCCGAGGTAAGCATCGGCCCCCTTATTGAATATCTTAGATTTAATGGAGACAAGGAATTCTATAATAAAAACAAACCTTGCTACATGCCCTGGTATTCTGTATTCATAACCTGGGATGGATGGGTAAATCCCTGTGATTTCTCATGTGATAATGAAGTTGTTTTTGGAAATGCATTTACCCAACCTTTTAAAGAGATATGGAACAATCAAAAAGTAAAGGAGTTTAGAAAAGGCTTATTAAAAAACCGTGAGGGAATTCCGATATGTAAAGGTTGTGGAGTTGATGAAACTTATTTAGAGAATGAATTTAAAAAAATAAGCCTCATACCTCTTATTAAACTGTCACAAAAAAATGAAGTATCCTAAAGTCAGCATTGTAATGCCTGTATACAATGAACAAGAAAAGATTGAGAATTGTCTAAAAAGTATCAGAGAGCAAGACTATCCTCAAGATAAGATTGAGATTGTTTTTGTTGATGATGATTCCACAGACAATACCCTTCAAATAGCAAAAGAATTTAAGATTAAAAAAATAAGAAATGGAAAACATGATTATGATATAGGGAAATCTCTTGGAATAAAGGCGTCCTCTGGAGAATATTTGATGTTTTTAGATGCAGATAATGTTTTAACTGAAAAAGATTGGATTAAAAAAATGATTACTCCTTTGTTAGAAGATCCAACCCTTGTTGGAAGCCAACCCTTATGGTTTAGGTACAATAAAAAGGATAAATTTTTTGACAGATATTGCACCATGTATGGCATAACTGATCCATTGACTATTTATTTTAATAACAGAAGTGCTTTAATGTTATGGGAAAAAAAATGGAAAAATCATCTGATAAAAGAAGAAAGAGACTACTTCACAGTTGAATTTGATAAAAGAAGCCTTCCAACAATAGGCTCTGTTGGTTTTACAATAAAAAAGGAATTTGTACTTAAAACAGATTATGCTCCGGCATTTTCTCATCTCGATGCTATGCAGGATCTTGTTGCCTCAGGATTTAATAAATTTGCAATGGTTAAATTAGATATAATCCACTTACATTCAAGGTCTTTCAAAGATTTTCTTTTTAAATTGGAGCGTAATTTTGGCATTTTTATAAGGGATTATGATAAAAGAAGATATAAGTGGGACGTACCTTTTGCAAGAAAAATTTATGCTACTATTGCAATGCTTACTTTTTTTGTTCCAATGTATCACGCATTAAGAGGATTTTTAAAAATAAGAGATCTGGCCTGGTTTGCACATCCTTTCCTTTCCTTTATAGTAATTGTTAATTATTTGAAGATTTATTTTTTATGGAAGATTGGTTTAAAATAAAATCAGAGGGTATTTCATAAATTACTAAAATCGGTTGTTTCTTATCAGGATCTGAAAACCAGGCTTGAACTGGTATGAATTTACGCTCATCGGGATAAGAATAAGTCCATTGAGGAATCGATGGTTCAAATACCGAAGTTACATAATATTTTGGCTTTAGCTCTTTGATTATTCCATCGAACTGTTCTGGCGTAAAATAAACATGGCCCGAAGAATTATAATGGGTCAAAGTTTTTCTTTCAGAATAATAAGTATTTTGAGGTTCTGAAGCGCTAACAATTATATCTTTAGGATCTGAATTTTGTTTCATCCAAAGAGCAGCCTCTCTTACTTGATCGTAAGTATTTATTTTCCCCTTTATGATTTGATCCGCGTGATTAAGTTGATAATAGGCTCCGGAAAATAAAATTAACAGAAGAGCTATAACTGCCAATATTTTTCCTATATGCTTATTTATAAAATCATATGCTAAAACTATGCCTTTTGCAGAAATAACAAATATTCCTATAGACATCATCATCAGCCATCGGTTTTCCCCCTGTCTAAGAAAATAGATAAAGAATGCTAGAGTAAATAAAATATTTAGCAATATAAAAATATCACTGAGATATTTTTTGTTTTCTTTTGTTAGGATTATGTCTAGACTTAAAAACATCGGTAATAATGTTAAGACTCCGACTAAGAAAAAAATGAAGAAAACTAACTCCGGGTAGTCATATAACAGAGTTAACATCCACCAACCTAATGCCGAACCAGCACCTCCCCCATATCCTGCTCTGAATGCGAAAGCATTACCATAATAATAATGCGACCAAATAAGGTATGGTAGAATTGTCAATAAAGAGATAAGAAGACTTATCCACATGTTTTTATTTTTTAAAAATCTAAATTTGTCAGTTACCAGCAGGAATAATAATATTAGAACTCCATAAAGAACTCCGGTAAGCCTTACTAAAAAAGAAAGAGAAACAAAAAAACCAATCAGCCAAATATAAATTTTTCCTTTGTTATTGATATAACCTTCCCAGAAACAATAAATGGAGAGTATTCCGAATAAAAATCCTATTGAATCTGTCATAAGCCTCATTGTATAGAAAATATGTATCCATGAAACAGAAAGTATAAATGTTGCTATCAAGGCTATCTTTTTGCTATACATTTTTGATACTAAAAAATAAAAGAATATCAAACAAAGGAAAAAGGGCACTAGCTCCAACAGGATTCTAATTCCGACCTCATTAAATCCCAACTTAAGTAAGAGAAATGCTAAAAAAGGGAATAGTGGCGGCCTTTCTTGATGAATCTGATAGGGTATGCCAAAAGCCCAGTAATTGGCAGTTGACATATATTCTGCTTCATCATACCATAAGGTCTGATGCTTAGTTATATTAAAATAATAAAAGATTACAACAAGAGATAGCAGAAGAATCAAGATAAATACAATATTATTTTTATCCTTGAACCATTTAATTATTCTTTCCTTCCTTTTTTCTAATTTATCATTAATCTCCGGATTCTCTTTTTCTAAACTTTCCATTATAAATTCTTAGGATTAAAGGTTTTTATTTGTTTTGCAGGATTCAATTGTTCATTTTTAAAATATATCTTATAAAATAACCAATCCAGAATATAAATTCTTTAAATAGGAATTAATGAGAAAGTTTAAGATGAAAGCTTTGATT
>JAQTOY010000042.1 GCA_028713045.1 Candidatus Nanoarchaeia archaeon | reverse complement strand
AATTCTCTTGAATGCCCAAGAATCTTTATGTGCGTTATTTCATGCAAGATTATATACCAAGCCATCTCTCCAAGTTCATCTTCTTTGTAAACTGCACCATTGAATCTTATAGTTTTATCTTCTCTGTAAGTACATTCACCCGCATAAACCATAAAACCTTCAGTAAGATAATAGGGAAATTCCACATTTAGTTCTATGATACCATACAATTCTTTAACAGCTAACTTAGCATGTTCAGCCATTATTTGTTGCTTGTTCATTCGGTTTTTCTCCAGTTGATTTATCTTTATTTAACATCTTGAAGATTATTAGTATGAGGATTATAATCAAACATAATGAGAGCCCAGTATAGATAACTAAACCAATTAACAAATCATTAAGCCATGTTTCTCTTAAACATTCAATTACGCTAACCATCTTTATTCTCCTCTGACTTGCTTTTCAGGAATTCTGTAACTCTGTAATCCACTTTAATATCATTAGGCCATATTTTAGTTTCTAATCCTAAACCTTCTAATGTTCTGCATCTGCTTAATGCAACATAAGCATGCCCGAATTCCCATACTCCTGGAGATACATCGATATGCGCCTTGTCTAATGTCTGCCCCTGACATTTATGTATAGTTAATGCCCATGCCAATCTTAATGGAATTTGAGTCAATTTGCCTGTAACTTTAGCAATAATCCTTTTTGATTCATAGTCATATTCGTGTTTTATTTTATCCCAATCAACAGCCCCTGTTTCAACTATTGTTCCATCGTCTAATTCAACCTTAACATTATCATCTTCTAAATCTATTACTTTCCCTAATGTTCCATTAACCCATTGACCATTTTTATCATTTTTGACAAACATTACTCTGGCTTCTTTTTTTAAATTCAACTCTAAATCAACAGGCAGGTTTACTCCATTAATCTTAAAATCATCTCTGACTATTGCGTTATAGGTATATTTTTTGTCTGGAAGTTTAGATAACCTTTCATTATTAATAGAATTTGCAACTTTATTAGTAGGAGTAATTACAACTGCACCGTCATCCTTTTTTTCACCAACTTTTTTATTTATAATTTCTAAATCTTCTGTTTCAATCTTGCCAAGTCTGACCTTATCCAGGAATTCTATAAATGCAGGGTCTTTCTGTCTGTACACCTTTGTAAGATTAATAACTTCAATTGGAAAACTTCTCATAACTTTTGCATCAAAGAAATATGGAGATGGGTAAACTTTATTTAAAACTGGTCCGTCTTGACTTTCAACAACAGGCGGAAGCTGATATAAATCTCCAAAGAACAACATCCTAGCGCCTCCAAAGGGTTTTTTAGGTTCTCTGCCATTCAACCTCATAAATACATCAATTGCATCTAGCAAGTCGGCTCTAACCATTGAAATTTCGTCGATGATAATAATATCAACCATTTTGTAAATTCCATTGTAAACCTTTTTTATGTCGTGCGGGTCAAGTATCTGCGGAGGAAACCTAAAGAAAGAATGGAGTGTTTGTCCTTCAATATTTAGTGCAGCCAGTCCAGTCGGTGCCAGTACAACAACCCTTTTCTTTGTATGATCTTTAATTTGCCCAAGTAGAGTTGATTTTCCTACTCCCGCTTTGCCTATAACTAGCCCCGATTTATCTGTATTCTCAACTAAGTCAATTACTTCCCTAAATTTATCATTTATTTCAATAGGTTCCTTATTTTCTACCATTGTTCCTCCTTATCCTTTATTTCTTCCTCTTCACTATCCTCATTAGAATGAATTTCTTCTATATCTTCATCATTTTCATTAAGATTTGGTAACCTTCGTAACGTTGGTAACGTTATACTATTAACTTCATTATTATTTTGGATTGTATGGTTATCAATATGTAAAAGGTTGTGAAGGTTTCCAAGGTTACCATCCTTTTTAGGAAAATATCCAAAAATAGTGGATTTATCAGTTTCTTCCTTTTCTTTAGTAAAAATGTATTGTTGCCTGGATGACCTAACAGAACTATCCTTAACAATCATTTTAATGTCCGATAAAACTCTTCCTACAAACTTGTTTATCTTATTCCCAAATATAGTCTGATCAGAACGTTTTGAAAAATCCAAATATAAGAAAATATCTTCATGTTCGATCAATTGTCTTATTTCTCCCTTATAGAGGGGTGTATCTGGCTTTTTCTCATAACATAACTCAAATAAAGACTTCATATCTAAAGTTTCAGAATCTCCTCCTAGCAAGATGCTTTCTTTGTCGGGAGTACAAGGCGACTCATAACCTGCAGCTTCCATAATGCCCCCACATATTCTAGCCCATTCAGGAAAAGAAGCAAAGTTTAATTTTCCACTTGGGCAACCTTTCTCAAACCAATTTCTAATAAGGGCATATACGGCTGAAATAATCAGCTCTCTGTTTTCCAAAACCCATTTATGCAAGTTAGGTCTTTCAAAATTTCTAGCATTGGCATCTTCAATAGCAAGAAATAATTTTACGAATCTTGAACGATTAGCTAAATCAGGAGTAAAACCGATTCCAACATTACCTGATAAACTGAACTCCAATTCATTATCAAAAATAGGGGATTCATTTTTTCCTAATATTCTATCTGTGTATTTCTCAGAAGTTATAACAGCTTCAAAAACAGCATTATTCAAATACCCCTTATTATTTGCAAAATGCAATCTTTTCCTGCCTGACAGCAATGCAGATAATATTTTCTTTCTAAGTTCATCATCAGAAGACCATTTCATATCTGTGTTGCATATTGGTGGCTCTTCCAGTGCAGCACCTTCATACACTAAACCTGTAATTCCAGCCAAGAAGTCCTTGCCAGCTCGTTCTCTATTAGCTGTATAGAAAAATACAGGAGTTCTGACATTAAACCTTGGATACAACCCTCTTAGTGCTGGAGTTATCAACCCCGCGATAGCATTGGTATAATCTTGTTTGTTTTTAAGAACAAATTCTTTTAAGATTTCATAAATAATCTCTTTTGCTTCTTCTAATGGCATTGAAGGATTACTTATTTTAGGAGAATTAGGAGGTAGCCAAGACCTGAATCTTTCATCATAACCAATTTTTGGAAAAGTTAATTCCTCTTTGTAAATGATGGGGAGAGGAAAAGTGAATATCCTATCTATTTTTAATAATGTTTCTTCTAAGATGTGCGATTGGAGTACAGTATTTGCCAGTTCCGCAGACATAGACTTTGGTTTGAACTCAGTTATTGTGTTTTCTCCTTCAACTATAATCTTAAACTCTCCTGGAATGATGTATTTTTCAGCTAATGTGATGAATCTGTTTGGTTTAACGTACAAGAAACCAGTATAAGTTTGCTCGTACTCATTTTTCAATTTCCCTATTTCAACTACTTCCCTGGAATCAGTCCTAAAGAATAAAATATTTTTATTTCTTAAAACATCTGCTACTTCCTGGGCAAAGTTAGATATTAATCTTCCTTTATTTGGAAGTTTTATTTTAATCCTTGTATCTTTTTCTTTATTATTTTTATTTTGCAAATCAAGATTATATACCACCTTGTTTTCATTGTTTGAGATGCCTGCTTTTTCAATCAACCTCTTTACAGCTTCTTCTTTGCTTATGTGTTCTGCTTCAGCTACAAAATCTACTATATTTCCTTCCTTTCCGCAAGAATCAGCATGGCATTTGAAAAATCCTCTTTTATCGTCAAGGCTTAATGAAGGATTTTTATCATCATGAAAATTGCAATGATAATTAGTAGTGCCTTTCCCTCTTCTTGCACCATATTGCAAAGCAAGATCAGAAATTTTAACATTCCTTACAATCTCTGCCGTTATACCTGAATTAGAAAAATTGCTAATAGTCTCTTGTTTGTATTCTGGCTCTAAGAATGGTTTATATTTTTCATCATCAACATTTATGGGTCTGCCACTATATCTTTTTACTAAAGTTTTAATTGTCCCATGCTTCCAGTGCGGGCAGTATGCAGCAGCTATCAGATGTTTCTCAGAACATAAAGATTTATCAAGAAATTCCCAACTTTCCTTTGGAGTATAGAACTTTATTATAGATAATTTCTCCTCTTTTGTTGCATCCCTGTTTAAATCTCCATGCACATGATCGCTTACTCCATTATGACTAAATCTTTCATAACCAGTATTGTCTTTTTCAAGATTTTCAGCAGTTTCATTAAGCCATTTATTTATTTGCTCTTTTGTGCACTCTTTGTTTACATCTATCTTGCTCGCGGAATCAAACTCTATGACAAATTTTCTTTTACCTATCTCTATGTTATTTATTCCAGGATCGTACTTGCTGTCTTGATAATCCTGGAGCCACTTATTTTCAGCTATATTTGATTCAGTCATGCCTATCCTAAACCTCTGCCTTTCAAACTGCTTCAACCATTGCCTGTGTTTCTTTTGTAATTCTTCGTCCATTGTTTTGTGTCCATATTTTAATTAATAAAAAATAAAAAATAAAAAAATTGAAACCTACATTACCTCTTTCTTAAGTTCCTTAAAACAATCCTTGCAGGTTTCCCCAAATTTGTAGTCCAACAAAGTCATTATATGATCAATAAGAACCTCGCCTACCTCTCTTATTTCATACTCTTCGTCATCGAACTCTTTATCATCTTCCATTCCAATTTCTTCAATTAGCTTATCAATACAAAAAGTAAGTAAACAAGTAGGATTGCAGAAATAAGCTGGCTCATGGGATTTTTCAAATACAGTAGCATATGCCTCGCTCTTACTACTCAATTTTCCACCGCAGTAAGACTTTATTGGTTTCTCTGTTCCTTTTGTTTTTTTCATTGTTTCGATTTCCTCCTTACACTTGTTTTTATGCAGTTATGCTGTTGCATTTCAGCATTATAAAAAATAAAAATAAAAAAATTGAAATTTAGTCATCTGTTGTAGATGACTCTTCTTCTGGAATCTGTTTAGGGATTTTCTGCAGCATTATTTTTTTGCCTTCTCGTGACTCTTGCAGATTATATGTTTGCTTCAACCAGGCAAGCCATTTCTTGCCCCCGTAATCCGAATAACCTACCAGAATCATCTTCAATTTGCAGAATTCAAAGGGCTTACCCTTTCGATTCCAAATGAATTCCTGAATCTGCTTATGATACTTGCTTTGCATTTTGTTCCAGTTGCGTATAATGATTTTCAACCATTTTGTACCTAAGTTTCTCTATCCTTTTTTTAAGCAATTCCAGAACAAATTCATAGTCTGCCCTTTCTGTGAGTTTTTCAACAAGTACCAATAACTCTTCATCAATGTAGACATTCAAATCACTTAGCATCCTTTCTTGTTCTTTTAAGTACACTCTGAAACAAGGTTCGCTGCAGATTTTTATGTCCCCATAACTATGGGTATTTATAACCACATAAGGATTGCCTTCACGTTGCAATTCGCACATATCACATAGATAGTCCTTATCCTTACATACCTTTTTCATTTTCAGCATTACCTCCTTTCAATTCTTCTATACCTCTTTTTAATTTGAAAAGCAGATCAGCAAAAGAACCTTCTCCGCTGTCAGCAGTTATCGGATGGAACTCTCCTGTAAACTTGCTTGTATCTGGAGATATAGCTATACTCATGAATATCTCGCCATTAATCTTGACTTCAGTATACCCGATGTAGACAGCAGGTTCCTTATTCTGATTATTCATCATTTTTCGCCTCTTGAGCATTAGCTTTTTCAGCAGTAGCACCCAGGTTTAATTTCTTAGAAGTAGCTATAACTTCTGCAAGGAGATTTTCAGTTCTCTCTTTCAATTCGCCTACAAGCTTAGCCTTTTTTTCATTTTCCATGTTTTTTACCTATACTAATGTACCGATTGTTATACATATAGTAATATTATCGGTTTAATAGATTATTTAAAGCTTTTGGCGACGGAAATTATAAATTATTAATAATAATTTTAAACAAAAATATTCCGACGGAAACATAAAAAACACCCCTCAAATTTTGATCATTTTAAAAAACATGATTTTCCAAAAAAATAAGCAATTTACTTTTTTATTGTTAAATTAGCCTTTCTGGCATATCTTCTTACAGCAGACTTTTTGCAAGGAACTTGAGATAAAATCTCGCTTAAGTTCTTGCCTTCTCTGATTAGAGATAGCACCTTATCAACAATTTCCCCGGAATACTTGTGCGGGTGTGTTGATTTGGCTTTCTTTGCATTCTTCTCCTTCTCCATTTTAGCCTCCTTTTTGAGTGTTTATTTTACCCCCATATAAAATCATTAGCAAGAGGAAAATACATCATCTATGGGCTTATAAACGCCCTTTTTGATGGTTCTAAATCCCCCTTTTATGGTTTTATCGTTGGTATTCATATTATTTTATCCAAAACTTCGTTTAAATAGATTGTTCTATCATAGTAGATAGATCAAATAATGTTACAACTAGTAGTATAAAAGTTTATAAAGTATATATGATACATTTTATATCATGGTAAGAAAAAATAGAAATATGGGTGATAGAAGCACCATACTTGTTAATGAAGGCGACTTAATGATTTTGAGAACTGTTAATAAAACTGACAGGGATTTATCAATAGGAGAAATCCAGGATAAACTGAAAATGAGCCATGTAAGTTTCAAGGTTCATTTTAGAAGATTGATAAAATTAAAGTTCCTTACAAAAAGTAGAGTGGAAGGAATGAACAAATATATCCTTAAAATAACTCCATTGGGGAAAAAATTGCTTGAATTATTTTAGTTCTCCGCCTTATTTTCTTCTAGTTTATTAAAGTCTTGAAGCATTTTTATCAGCTCTGTTTTTGATTTGCCCATAAATTTATTGAATTCTTCTTTAAGCAATTCTTGCTCATGCTTCAAATTATCAAATCTTAATGCTTGCAATTTATTGGTTTCCTTTTGCTTTTCCAATTGAATTTCAAGTTCTCTTAAATTGCTTTGATAAATTTTGGCTTTAGGTTTTCTCCTATCTAAAGAAAGATAATTGATATAGCGAGAGATGACTCTGGAATTTGGAGCATGACCTAGCCTAGAATTTACCTCGTCGATACTCCATCCTTTCTTGGCAAGAAGACAGCAACTCATGCCTGATCTTAGGTCCTTGAAAGAAGGAATCTCGCCTCCTGGCAAACATCGAACTCCTGCTTTTCCAACAGCTCTTTTAAAAAATGTATCTGCTGCTTTCATTCCAAATTTAAATAATCTATCTTCTCCATAATATTCACTTAATTTTTTCCCTCTTAGATATTTATTAGATACTTGTTTGTAAGTTGGTTTTAAATTAGCTAAAATAATATCTAAATATTCAACAGTTTCCTTATAGTTAGTTATCTCGCTTCTTGGAGTTCTGCTCCTCTTTAATTTTTCCTTGCTTAAAACTACCAGATACTCTGGTTCATTTGTTGAAGGGTCTACTTGTCTTA
>JAQTOY010000006.1 GCA_028713045.1 Candidatus Nanoarchaeia archaeon | reverse complement strand
ATATTATTATTCTTAATCAAACAAGTTTGCATGAAAAATTTGAAAGTCTAGTTGATGGAGGGAAGGATAATCTGCATGTTGTTAGTGATTTTGATAGGACTCTTACCAAAGCTTTTGCTAGAGGTGTAAAATCTCCCACCGTTTTTGCGCAAATAAGAAATGGAAATTATCTAACCCTAAATTATCCACAAAGGGCGCAAGCTCTTTTTGATAAATATCATCCAATTGAAATTGATCCAGAGATTTCTCATGCGGAAAAAAGCAGGAAGATGCATGAATGGTGGAAATTGCATCTCGAATTGCTTGTTGAGTGTGGATTGACAAGAGAGATTATAGACGAGATTGTTAGGAAAAGAACTTTAGAATTTAGAAAAGGTTCCTTGGATTTTTTTTATTTATTGTATAGAAGAGAAATACCCCTAGTTATTATGTCCGCAGGCCTTGGAGATATGATTACAGAGTATCTAAAGCAAGAAAGAAAACTTTATGATAATTATCATGTGATTTCTAATTTTTTAGAATTTGATTCAGATGGAAAAGTAACTAGAGTGCAGGAGCCAATTATACATTCATGCAATAAACATGAGGTAGAAGTAAAAAAATTTCCATTTTACAAAAAGCTTAAAATCAGAAGGAATGTTATTTTATTAGGGGACGATATTGAAGATTTAGGCATGGTGGAGGGTTTTCCTTACGAAACTTTATTGAGTATAGGGTTTTATAATGAAAAATTTGGGAGTGCAAATTATCAAAAAGGACTTGAACAGTTTAAAGAGCGATTTGATGTCATTATCCGGAATGACGGCAGTATGGATTATGTCAACAGACTGATAAAAAGAATTAAATAATCATTAAAATCTATATCCTGTAAAATATTCTTGATATTATATATATACTTTAAAAGTAAAATCCTTCTTTAAAAGTGGAGGGATTATGGGATTGTTTTCAGTGTTTAAAAAAAGTAGTACCATTTATTTTCCAGGTTGTCTGACTTATTTTAAATTCAAGGATAACTTTGAGTTGTATAAGAAGATTTTTGAGAAACTTGGTATTGAGTTCCGGACAGTAGAGAAAAATATTTGCTGCGGTCTGCCTGCACTTGAGGCTGGTTATGAGAATGAAGCTAGAAAATTAGCGAAAAGAAATTATGAAATCTTTAAGGAGGAGCAGATAACTTCAATAATAGCAAGTTCTCCCTGCTGTTATAAAATGTTCTTAAGCGATTATCCAAAAATCCTGCCAGACTGGAATATTGATGTTAAGAGCATATGGAAAATTATTCTTTACAAGCTTGAGCTTAATCCAGGATTAATAAGAAACAAAGCTAATGAATCTATTGTTTATAATGATTCTTGTTATCTTGGAAGATATTGTGGAATGTATGAAGAACCTAGAAAAATCCTGAAGCTTTTGGGTTATGAGTTAAAAGAATTTTTTAATTCAAAAGAGGAAAGTTTTTGCTGTGGGAGTTGCGGGGGTTTAAACAGGACTAATCCCGAGGCTGCAAATGAAATCGCAAAGGAGAAAATAATTCAGGCTAGAAGAATAAATGCAAAAAAAATAATCACTAGTTCACTAAATGATTATGAGATATTGAAAAAGAATTTACCCGGAAGTGGGATTGAGATAATGGATTTTTCAGAAGTCCTTGCAAAAGCACTTGGGATAGGTGTCAAAAAAATTGTGAATTTAGAAACTTTGGATAATAATCAATTTAATGCAAATTCTGCCATAAATGGTGTTGAAAATAAAATAAAGGAGTTAAAAATGGAGGGAGAAAAATGAATTATTCGTTTCTTACGAAACTCAGATGAATAAACACGAATTATCCTGCTATAATACTGATGCCTCAAGATTATTCGGAGAAACTGAAGTTGTATTTTTTCCAAAAAATGTTACAGAAGTTCAGGCAATAATAAAGGAAATAGATGGTGCCATTGTTATAAGGGGCGCTGGAACCGGCTTGGAAGGAGGTTGCATCCCCGAAAAATCCTCGATTATAGACTTATGCAAGATGAATAAAATAATTGATTTTAATCCTTTAAAGATGCAAGTAAGGGTTGAAGCCGGAGCAACAATAAAAGAATTGAATGAAAAATTAAGAAAAGCAAGTCTAGAATTTCCAATATATTCTTCTGAAAATGAAATCTCTACAATAGGGGGGATGATCGCCTTGAACTCTTCAGGAGCAAGAAGCATGAAGTATGGAAATGTGAAAGACTGGATTGAAGAGATTGAATTTGTAAACGGAAAAGGTGAACTAATTAAAACAACAAAAGCTGATTTAATGGATATTTGCGGGATGGAGGGAATTACTGGGATAATTGTTTCTGCGAATCTAAGGGTCGCCCCTATAATTGAAAGAAGCGCCTCTATTTTCCAGACAGATAATCTTAGCGAGATTTTTTTGATTGCTCGGAAAATCCGTTCTGAAAAAGAAGTTTCAATGCTTAAAATTCTTTCAAAGAATGTTTCAAAATTGCTGGGGTTTCCAGAAAAATATTATCTTATAGTTGAGTTTGATTCTTATAGGGGAAAAATAAGGGGGGAAGAGTATGAGGAGCTTATTAGAAAGTTGAATAACATAACTAGGATTCTTATTTCAGAAGGATATTATAATAGCGAAGACCCAAAATTATTTTTCGACAAATTAAAGGAATTTGTAACATTTTTGGAAATAAACAATGTGCCTTATTTCGGAGATTTGGGAACGGGGATTATTTATGCATTTTTCAAGGATTTGGAAGATAATAAGAGGGGCATGGTGCGGACTGCGATGAAAAAGTTAAAAGCAAAATTTGGAAATTACGGTATTGGGATTTTAAGAAAAGATTTTTTAGATAGCTTTGATGCAAAAATCATCCAAAGAGTAAAATTAAGATACGATCCAAAAAATAAAATTAACAAGGGAAAGATGATTGACATTGATTTTTCAATTGGAAAAACTGAAGATTCAGATTCAAAAAGAAAAGAAGAATTTAAGAAAGAAATTCAAGAAATGATTGCAAAAGAAAAAAAATCTGAAAAAGAGAAAGCTAAAATCAAAGATGCTTCTGAAAAGCCTTCAGACTCAAACAAAAAAGCTGAACAAGATTTAATTAATAGTATAATGACTAATCGTATGAATAACAATGGAGGAAAAAGATAACTGATAAACTTTGTTTATCGGTATATACTATCAATGGGCAATCTGGAAGTTGAAAATGCAAGAGAAGAGATAAAAGAAATTGTTGAAAAATGCATAAAATGCGGAATGTGTAGAAGTGTCTGTCCAGTTCTTAGGGTGCTCCGGGAAGAGCAGTTTTCTCCTAGGGGCAAAGCTATACTCCTTGAAAAAAATTTTTTTGAGAAGATTGTGTATGACTGCAATTTGTGCAAGGCCTGTGAGAAAAAATGCCCCCTAAATCTTGAATTATGTAACGCATTTATAAACGCAAGAAAAATTCTTGTCCTGAACAAAAAGGAAATTTCTGAGAATAAAGAGATGATAAAAAATCTTGAGAAGACTGGAAATATTTTTGGTATTGTTGAAGAATAAATTCATTGATCTTAATTTAGTATAAAAAAATTTATAAGCATATTTTATATAAAAAATAAATGCCAGATTATAATCTCTACGAAGAGGATACTACGCTTGATGAGGAAGTAGAATTAGAAGAAATTCTTAGACAACGTTTTGGGAGAAATCTTGGAAATTTAGAAATAGTTACCGAAGTCGAAATAGCAGAAGATTTATCTGTATTGGATGCATTTGAAGATTCTTATGAACCTGATGCACGCCAGGAATTAAGAGATTTAGGATATTATGATCCAGGGGATCCTCGTTGTTGTATAAATAGGAAAAGGAGATAATCAATTTTTCGCGAAAGTTTTTGCCAAAAACTTTAGACAATGTATCTTAACAAAGTATTATTTGGCGAAAGTTTTTGCAACAATTAATGGAAATAAAATGGTTGCATCACCAAAAACTTTTATGGATTCTGAATCTTTCTTGATTTTTCCCCAGGAAACCGCTTCATCCGGACGGGCATTTGAATCTGCACCATCCCATTCTTCTCCTGAATTTATATAAACCGCATAATCTGCCCCATTTCTCATCATGTTTGCATTGCATATGTGATGCTTCATTATACCTCCTCCAAGTAAAATAATTCCTGTTTTTTTCTGGACAATTGTGAACTCATTTAACTTATGGATATCATCTGCAATATCAATCTTGAAATCTGGATGTTTGTACATGAAAAAATGTATCATATCCCCAAAACTTCCATCTGTAATTGCGGGACAATAAACTTCAATGTCATTCTTATAGCACCAATAATAAATGCTTTCCTTGTTGTTTATCTCTTTTCCAAGAGTTTTTATCAAATCCGAGACACTTATCACTTTTCCAGTTTCTTTTTGTTCTTTGTAGATTTTTTCCAATATTGGATTTATAAAATCTTCAAATTTGCAGTATCTAGAATTTGGGATGAAAATATTTCCTGCCCTGTTGATTCCTTGTTTCTTTAATAATTCTCCTGAAGCTGAGAATTCTCCAAGCTTAAAATCTCCTAGGCATTTTATAATATCCTCTTCAATACCGCCAGCGGTTGTGACAAGGATCTGGATTTTTTTATGTTCTGCAAGATATCTTATAACATCTCTTATTCCAGAGGTGACAAGATTTGAAGTATAGCCTAGAAAGATGGTAGCTTTATCTTTTATCATCTTATCAATAATTGCAATCGCTTTTGCAAGATGAGTTGCCTGGAATCCAGTTGATAAATAACTATTTAATAATTTATCATAGTCTATTCCCTGATTAAAATCATATCCTCTTATGGAAATTCCATTTATCTCTTTCGAATCAAAGAGAACATTTCCTCTAGATGTCTTTTCAGTGTTAGTTTTTTTAAGGTTATTCATTTTAAATTAGATTTAATAGAATTCAAATTAAGATAGAACAGGTATAGCTAAACTTTCTAAAATAAATCTTAATCTTTCAGCATTCATAAAAAATTTAAATTTATTGTATTTATAAAATTAACTGAGATTTGGTATTTAAAATTAAGTCATGGAATCGGCAGATTTTTAATGTATAATATTTTCATACAGGAAAAAAGTAAACCTCTGCCTTTAGGCAGAGGACAAAGCTCTGCTTTGTCTTTTTCTCCTGTCCCAAAAAATCTAAAACAAACCACACCTTTTAAGGTGTGGTACAAAGATTTTTTGATATTCAAAAATGGGGTTAAAATGAGAAGAGAGTTTGATACTTCTGAATTACGTAGAATCAAAGGTTATGATTATCGAAGAAAAAATAAAAAATGGTTATTAGCAATTATATTCATTGTTTTAATTATTTTAATCCTATTAGGAATCATTTATCTTTTTAATAGCAGATATTTTTCGATAAATTTATTCAACCAAGAAAATCTTCAAATAGAACCTAATGATTTTATTATCGAAGATGCAGGGATATTGTATTTTGGGAATATTTCTGATGCAGGTTGTTCTTTTATTGATTCGAATGCAGCATCTAGAGATTATAACGCAGCCGGTTTTAAAAGAGAAATATGCCAAAAATTATGTTCAGAAAGAATGCTGGAGTTTAAAGGTTATAATTGTGATTTAGACAGGCTTAATTGTATCTGCATATTGTAAATTAAATTGCTATCTTTATTATACAGAGTAAAAAACCATTATTTTAAGGTAATGCTTTCGATTGTTGGTTTTTCATTCAGTCTCACCAAAACAAAGTCAAACCCACGCGTTTAGGTTTTGGTGATTCTCTAAAGTTCCAGAATTAATTTCTCAATTTTTTCTTTAAATCTTGGCAGATAAATGACATTCATCTTGGCTCCGGTTGCATTCTTATGCCCTCCGCCAGTCGCGCCTTCAATATCTGAAATAGCTTCAAGAGTTAATTTTCTTACATCGCTTTTTCCCCTTATAGAAATATTTGCAATATCCTTGTTGATGTAAGCTACAACTATTATTTTATCTGGAAATTCAAAACTCAGCTGATTTGCAAGGTTTGCGCTTAAGCTCAAACTGCCCCCATACTGAAAATAAATGAATTTTTTTTCTTTTAATTTTCTTGCTTTTTCAATCAATGACTGGTATTTTTTGTCAATTTCATTGAACTTTTTAATTATTGGTTTTGTTTTTGTATTTTCTTCTAAGATATCCATAGGTCCTTGCGCATTCATCATGAATTTTATCATATTCACAACATTGGTTGTGCTGTCCTTCAGGGAAAAATCAAGTATTCTTGAAATTCTTCCGATTTCAGTTTTATATAATAATTCAAAAGCAGAGGCAGGGTTTTTCCTCCCTAATTCAGGATATTTTTTTTCAAATTCTTTATAAAAATCCGGAAGATAGCAGTCACTTATTGAGCCAATTACGGCAAGCCAAACATCTTCTTTATTTCCGATCATTTTTTGGCAGATTGAGGAAACTGGTTCGTAAGTCTTGTCATTTAAAAAAGGATTATAATAGGCGACATAATCATTTTTTATATCTTCAACATCATGATGATCTATCCAGACAACTGGAAGATTGTCTTCTTTTGCTTTTTCTATGAATTCTTTTGAAACAACGGGCTTGTCTAGAATAAAGATATAATCTGGTTTTAATTCTTCCACTTTTCGGTAATAGGACTTATTCAAATCCGGAAAAGACCTTATTGCAACACCTTTTCCTCGGTCTAAAAATCTTCTTAATAATAAAAAACTACACAACCCATCATTGTCATTATCAAAGAAGAAAAGCGGATTCTGCGCCTTTTCCAGATGTTCTTTTATTTCCTGTGTTTGTTTTTCTGTTAGCATATGATACCAAAAATTAATAGTATTTAAACATTGATGCAAACCCAAACTTTTAAAAGGATTAGTTAGAGATTAATTAAATGAAATCCAAAAGATTGCCTTTACCCATAGCTATAAGAAAAATGATTCCCGGAAATCCTGAATATTTAGCTGCTTTAATAAACGCTTCAGAACTATCGGCAGTTCTTTTTCCAGAACCTATAACTTTTGAAGAAATTGCTAAAACTATTCTTTCTCATGAGGATTCGGGAGTTTACGTTGCAAGAGATAGAAAAAATTCTCAATTTGCAGGCTTTAATATATGGTATGAGAACCTTAAGGATAATCAACCCTGGTTTTGGATTCAGGGGGTTTCACCACAATATCAAAGGATGGGAATTGGAGAAAAACTAATGCGATATTGTTTAACTGATTTGGAGCGATTGGGTTATACTCATGTGAATCTTAAAACTTATAATGGCTTTCCATCAATGATAAGATTATGCAGAAGGCTTGGTTTTGCTAGAACAAAAAAAGATCCCCTCGCAAGATGGGGGCCGAAAAATACAGTAGCCTATTATTATACAAAAAAACTTGTTCCTTCTTCTGCAGAAACAAGATTAATAACTGATACAAGAGATACAAACATTTCTGATGCAAATCTAGAGATGCGAAGTAATATTTAAATAGAATTCCATTTTTATTATTAAATGAAAGAAAGGGGTGTGGATAAAAATTTGAAAGATGGAACTAAATCTAAACTAATATTGATTATTGTTATTTTAATTCTATTTATTTTGATAGCTTCAATAGGTATATATATTTTAAGAAGTTATCAAAATAAACAAAGTTCAAATCAGATTATTATTGAGAATCCTTTGAAAAAAATTGTTGACACACATCTTTTAAAAAATGAACAAGTCAGTCTGGAACAGATTGTTCAGGAAGGTATGAAAGATTTTAATGTCGATTATATTAATTACATATTACTCGCTTTGAATGTCAACTTGCTTCATAGTTTTCCTGGTTTTGGAAATCCTATTGTTGAATTAGTCGTTGATAATGAAATTTGGAGTTCAGAAATTTCTGGAAATGTTCTTATGACTAAAAAAAGTTCCAATGAAAATAGAGACATAAGATTTACGATTTCAAAGGAAGAGACAGTAAGGGCTTTGCTTTCTCAAGATATAAAACAGTTTATGAAGGGTTCGGTGATAGATGGAAAAACTCAGATAGAAATGATAGCTGGAAAACCCGAGTTATTAGCAAAAGGATATCTGGATTTATACAACGCTTTGAATTCATAAAAATAAATAAATCAAGAAAGTAGTAACATTAAGTTACTATTGTTTAATTTTGATATTTGTAAATTTCGCTACTGACTGATGAATTTTTTCAATAGAAAGCTTTATAAGCCATTATGGTACTTTAATATATAGTTTTTGAAAAATACATAATAAAGTGTATTTTTTAAAATGCTTAATAAATAAATTTTATAAAATGAAAGATAACTTTGATATTTTTTTTAGAAGAAAACCTGCTCTAATGCTGGTAGCTTTGAAAAAAATGTCCAAGGCTAGATATGGTTCTGTTTTAGCCAAGGAAGTTGACTGCACTTATTCACATGCAGTTAAAATCCTCCAAACTTTGGAAGATTTGGGGTTGGTTCTTTTTGAGAAAAAAGGAAGAATCAAGCTAATCAAATTAACAAAGAAAGGCGAAGAAATCGCAGAAAACATTGATTCAATAAGAAGACAATTAATGTAATATTAGCTTTGGATAGGGTGTTTTTTTATTTTTAATTCTATTTTTCCTTTTTTAAGGGTTTAATCTTTTTTTCATCTTGATTTCTCAACACCAATCTTTGGACAGAGATGATTAATTGGACATTTGCTGCACCAGGGTGAAATTGGCTGGCAGATTGTCTTCCCAAATAATACGAAAATTCCGTTGAATTCAAACCAATAATTTTTAGGAAGGATTTTTTCAAGTTCTTTTTCAGTTTGTTCAGGATTTTTTGTTTTTACCCATCCCAACCTATTGGGTATTCTATGGCAATGGGTATCAATTGGCAATACAGGCTCTCCAAATGCAAAATTTAAGACGATATTTGCAGTCTTAGGGCCTATGCCTTTTATTGATAATAATTCTTCTTTTTTGTTAGGGACTTTTCCATTGAATCTGGTTATAATCTCTTTTGAAACATGCTTTAAAGTCAGGGCTTTTTTATGATAATGCCCTGAGGAAAAAATTATTCTCTCCAATTTTTTTAAAGGAAGTTTAAGGATTCTTTCAGGAGTATCTGCTATTTTAAACAATCTCTCTGAAATGCTTTCAGTTGTGCTGTCCTTTGTCCTCAAAGATAATAGACAGCTTATTAGAATTTTGAAAGCATTTGGATTTTTCCTCATCCGATTAAGAGTGGTTCTTTCTGCATAATGAAAATGCTGTTCAAGAATCTTCATAATTGATTCTATGTTATTTAAATAATCTTTTGAATCCATTAAATAAACATCATATTTTGTTATTTAAATATTGAGAATTAATATGAAAGTATGTAATCAACACCTAAAGAAGCCCCTTTTTGTGTTCCGCTAACACTTATTCCAGCTCTTGATTGGTTTCTGATTTCTCTTGAAAAAGATACTCTTCCACCAAGCCCTGAAGGGCTTGCCTGTGTTGCAAATTCTGCAGCCCAATCAAAATAAAGTTCTTTTTGCAATGTAAGTTCTAATTCTCCTAAGGTATTCAGACCTATTCTTGCTTTTTTAATAGGTTTATAACCTAAAAAAGAAGGGTCTTTGAAATCTGTATAAAATCCTGCAACAGGAATTTTTCCTTTGCTCAGATAAGCTTTAATTCCTGCAGAGGTGTCTGCTTCAAACCATCTTTCTCCAGTTTCATCTTCTTGAGTTTCATTAGTTTTGGTTTTTTCAGATTCATACAATTTATATCCTCTGAAATCAGGAATATCTCTTTTTAAGTCTCTTACCAATTCCCAATTCTCTACAGAAGCCCTTAAACCTGCTAATGCCCTTCTTTTAATGGTAAGATCTTCAAATAATCTCCAGGTTTCATAATCATTTGTTCCTAATCTATCCAATTCATTAAATTGCGGGTTTTCATAATCGAACTTAAATTTGAGTTCAGTCAATAATTGTTCAAATTCATAATCCTTGAAACTTAATTTTGTTATTTCATCAATAGGATTGCTTTGTAATGCGCCTTCAGGTTTAGATGGCTCGGCTTGAAATTCAAATTTAATTGGATCAACTCCATAATCTAAGGCCCATAACTTGTAATCTTTATCGAATTTATGGCTTTTTTTAATCTTTTCAGGTTTGGGTAAGGGAGATTCTGGGTTATACTTCTCTATCTTTGTACTAGGTTCATCTACAGGTTTGCTTTCTGGGGATATTTGAGGCTCGGATTGAGTTATTTGGGTTAAAGAATCTCTAGGAGAATCCTCAATTCTTGAGCTTATTGGAAATAAAACCGATGTAGCTAAAGCTATGGATACCAGAGTTTTCTTTAATCTTGACATTCTATTTTTCATAAATTTAACAAAAATTCTAAATTTTTAAACCTTGTTATTTGTTACCACTTTTAAGAAATACTTATATGGACCCGAGGGTACAGAGATTTTGTAAAAATCTCTGTCTCATTAAAATTCCATAGGAATTTTAAGATATTTGAACCCGCACGTGGGTGAAAATCCACAGAACTATAATGTATCGCTTTAAGCGATACATTTATGGACCCGAGGGGATTTGAACCCCCGACACCTGCCTTAAGAGGGCAGTACTCTAACCGGGCTGAGCTACGGATCCTTGTTTATAATTTAATTAGAAATACTTGATTTAAAAATCCTTGGAGTATTTTTAACTGTCAAGAACTTTGAGTTAAAACCCATAGTGTGAGTTCTTGATCACCAAAAAATTCCTTTACGGAATTTTAGGGCACAAAAAAACTTCTGAAAGTTTTTTTAGTGCCTCGAAAATCTTTTTTCTTACTTGGGGTTAAAACCTACGAGGTTGCGAAAAAAAGATTTTTTCAGTCTCAAAAATTCACATTTTTGACATTTAAAAATCCTTTTGAAAATAATTATTCTTCAGTTTCTATTCTTTCAACAATAAAAGGAATCTTTTCCATCAGCTCTTTTAAAATTTCTTTTTCAGAAAACTTCGGATTTTGTCTTGCTATCTTGAATGTTTCATCCGCCGCGGCAATCATTGCCATTTTCACCTTTTCGTCTTTTATACGCTCTCTTTCAATCCTATCCGATACAAATTGAAAAATTTCCTCATCAATGGCCAAAGGTTTCTGCTTTCTTAATTCCAGAACTGCTGTGGCCGCTGCAATCATTTTTATCTGAGTTTCCATTTTAACAAATCTTTTTGTATGGAAGTTATTGCGAATTAAGGTATATAAATATTTTTGTGATTGTAGAACATATTATTCTAACGGTATACTCTCCAAGTATATTTGCACTTTGTGCACTTGTAGAACTTTGTTTCAGCTTCATCACTTGACCTTGTTTGTTTTGACCAGAAATATGCTTCTTTATGTTCGCATTTAGGACATTCCATTTCAGTAACTGGATTAAATTCGCTATCTTTTTCACCTATTACTACAACTTCTTTTTTTGGTTCTATTTTTTGGCTCGATTCAATTTTCACTTCTTTCTCGCACTCATAGCCACAGCTAACACAATTTTTTCCCATTATCATTGAACCGCATTTTTGGCAGAATTCCATTTTAGATTATTCTATTTAAAGGTTATAAATATATGCATTAGAATATCGCTTGATAATTAAATAAATATTGAATTATATTCCTATTTCCTTTCACAATCATAATCTTTTTAAATAAATGGAGAATTATCCGTAAATGCCTGTTCAAAGACTAATTTTTCAATGTTCTGTAAGGCCGCAAGTTTTTTATGGAGATGTAATCTATGTTTTTCCGGGCAGAGATGAAAGGGATATTTGTATTGCTTCTTTAAGGGAGTTCGGTTATAGGGATTTTTTAAATTCAACTTCTTATAGAATAGTTACTGGAGAAGCGACTAATCTTGCTGGAGGTGATAGCGGACAACGTGTGTCAAGAAAGCGTGTGCTTCGAGCATTACTTGAAGAAAATCCAGGTGCTAGGTTAATCGATAGTTAAACCTAGTGTTTCAGTGATATTCCCGCCAAGTGAACTTGCACTTTGTGCAACGATAGAATTTTGTTTCAGCTTCATCGCCGGCTCTTGTCTGAGAGGTCCAGAAATATGCTTCTTTGTGTTGGCATTTTGGGCAGGTTGCATTTGTTAAAGGAAAAATATCCGTATCTTTGTCTCTTATAACTCCTATTTCAGGTTTAGAATTAATTTTTTCAGAAGATTCTATTTTTACTTTTGATTTAGCTTTATAATTGCATCTAGGACATCTAAAATCTTTATTTTTTTCAACTAAAACACAACCACATTTTTGGCAAAATTCCATCTGTTTTTATCTTATTATTATTTAAAAATCTTTCTGATAAACAAAATCCTCCTTTCTTTTGAATATAAGTTTATTAACTGTTAATTTTTGAACTTTATTTTAATTAAAAAATCTATATAAGTTTTTCTTACTTCTCAAGAGTAATATCTTTTTCATTTTATAATCCTTAAAATATTTTTTTCAAGATGTCTGATGCGACTATTTTAATCCATCCAAGGTAAGGTATTTTAAAAATTGCCTTACCGATTATCTGTTCTTTTTGAATGGATGTTTCGTCGGTTTTATAATAATTGTTTGAACTCTTTAACTGGTCAGGATTATGATCTCCTTTTGTTTGAATCATTCCATTTTCAATCTTTATTATTCGGTGTATTATTGGCCTTGGAGCAGAAGATTCTTTGTTTGGTCTAAATATTATTATATCTCCGACTTTTGGTTCAAATCTTCCCCAAACAATTATTATGTCTCCCTTGCTAAATCCATTTTTTATTGGGAAATTTGAAAATTCATTTTTTGACAAACCTTTATTTTCATACCATTCCCCGCAGTTTTTCCAGTAATTATCAAAATCAACAAATACTTTGTCTTTTTTTAGATAACTTTTATCGCAAAGATTCAGCATTCCTAATTCATTTTCAATAATTTGATGATCCATGCTTGAAGATTCAACTCCTGCAAGAGGGAGAGAAGTCCCCATTATAAGTGAAAGTATCGGAAAAAAAATAAATTTTACAAAAATAAAAATAAAAATTAAGGCTACCAGCCAACTCAGTATAGAATCTGAATGCCAAACCCAGTTCCAAAACTTTTTGGCCTTTGTTTTGATTTCTGCAAAAGTCATTATTATAATTGTGGAATTGGGTTTTTAAAATTACTGATTAGTATCTGCCTCTATTTGCAACCTTTGTATTGAATCCAGTTTTTAAAGCTGGATTTGAAGGTGTCGGTGGCAATAAATCAGTAGGGCCTTCGATTTTAGGAGTTTCTGATTCTCCTGGTGTCGGTGGTAATGGTACTGTTGGTGCTGACGATTTAGGCGCAGGTACTGCAGGTGTAGGCTGATCAGCGGGCATTGTTGCTTGAGGTTGATCATATTCTCGTTTTAATACACTATCGCCTTGTTGAATAGCACTTTTTCCATTATTATAAGATGGAGTAGCGCATGGGTCACATGGGCTTACAACAGGTGCACAATAAGGCCTTGAATTACAACGAGTTTTATCATAAACTCCTCTAGGAGTTACAGCCTCTCCAAGATGTGTTAAACCTTTTCCAACCTCCCTAATTGCTTTTCCAGGTAGTGCAAAAACACTTTTACCCCAATCTATTTGGTTTTCTATGCATCTTCCGGTTACAATTTCTGCTTGTGTTGGAACTAATCCTATTCCGGGTCTAGTACAACATCCATCGCTGTATAAAACTGCACGAGGAGTATAAACAACACCTGGTTGAGTCTGTGTGTAAACAGTAGTCTTACCTGCTCCAAGCAAACCCCATCTATATGAGTCTACTCTTACGTTTGCAGGTTCTTGAGCTGAAATACTTGGAACCAATGCTGCTGCTAAAACTGCCGAACTTGCGAGTTTTGTTAATGTTTGTCTCATTTTTATTACCCCCTTTCAGTTATTACTTTGTGAAATTTGAAAAGAATTTCATATTTAAATAATCTTGTCTTAAGAAATATATTTTTTAATAAAAATATTAAGAAATAAATAAAAATTCATATGCTTTCTATTGATTATCTTTTTATCTGATAGAATGGTATTTAGTATATAAGCAAGATTGTTTTGGATAATCTTTTTTTAAAAGCAGGTTTTACAATAAAAATTTTAAAAAATAAATAAAAAAAATTATATGTTCAATGATTATTTTTGATTTGCTGGAAACATATACCTTGGATTTGTTTCGCAATCAAAAGGCATTGGTTTTGGAAATGTTGCTTTATTTGGTTGAAGCAGATGATAATGAGGCACACATTGTTTATGATATTCGTTATCCAGTATCTTATATTGAGCATTTAATAATGTTCTTTGCAATCTATCTGATTGTCTTTCTGCTCTTTCATGTGCCCTCACTAGAGTGTTTTCCCAAACTTTCGCGTTCAAATCCGCTATTGCTACCCCTATACTTTCAACAGTATCTCTGATTGGTCTTGGGCATCTGTTTGTTGAACATTGATCGGCTGCATAAGCAGGCGATACTAATGCTAAAACCATTGTTGTTGTTGCAGCGATTTTTGCTAATGGGTTTTTCATTGTTTTTCCTCCTTTCAATTTATATTCTTTTAAAATAATTAAAAATTAAAATAAAAAATAATTTTGTTACCTAGTTTAAAATTAATTGTTAGGTGTTATTGGTGCTGATTGCATTGGTGTTGGTGTTGCGGGAAGCATTGAACCACATCCATCTGAAGGCATATAGCATCCTGATGAGCATGGGCTTTGATATCCAACGAACGGGGCTGCTTGATAACATCCCTGTTGAGTTCCTCGCATTCCTACACAAACTTCACATCCAGAAATTCCAGAAAGCAATGCTGCTGTTGAAAGAACTAAAGCTCCTAATTTAGAGGTTTTCATTTTATTATTCCTCCTTTCATTAATTTAATAATTTCTATAATATTCATTACTTTGTAGTGATAATTACTTTTTAAAGGATTATTGTTTTAAAAAGAATATTATCCAACATATATTTTATTATATTCTGGATTTAAAATTCGGAAGATTTATATAGTATACCTTTATGGTATATACGTTAAGTATATACACTATACTTCAAACACCTCTTTTCCCCTGTAAGAGCAAAGACATACCTTAGTATGAAACTAGCTCCTCAGGGTTTAAAATCCAATATGAAACAAAAAATTTTAGAAAGATTAGAAACTGAAAATATTACGAATCCTTACGTTTTCAATTTTAATTCTCATACTTTAAATACACAAATTTTAAAAAATTTTTTAATTCACCATGACCGATATTTTTGACAACAAAATTTTATGCGCGAAATGCAATGTTAAGATGGAGCTTGGAAATGTCAACAAAGATGGATTTGTGCTAAGGGCGGTGATCTGCCCAAAATGCAATTCAAAAATAATCCATCCAAGAGATGAGCAAGAATATGAAGGTTTTATAAATTTAAAGAAAAAAGAATTTAATGTTAAGATGAGATTCGTTGGAAACAGCTATGCGGTTTCAATTCCAAAAGAAATTGTAAATTTTATGAAAGAACAGGAAAAAATAATGGATGATATGGTCAAATTATGCTTTGAAGAATTCGGAAGAATAAGCATTAATTTCGGAAATGGGAATGCTAGTAATAATTTAAATAATATTAATAATAAAATAAATTCAAATATTAAAAAAGGAGAATTGAATTAAAATGAATGAAAAAAAACCAGTTAAATTAAGAGTTGCAGAAGCATTAGTTGATGATGCATTTAAAGGAATAGCTAGGATTGATTCAGAAATCATGAAAGAGCTTGGAATCAAAAGAGGAGATATAATCACTATTAAGGGTGGAAGAGAAACAATTGCAATTGCTGATAAATCTTATCCTGCAGATGTTGGGGAAGGAATAATAAGGATTGATGGGATAATTAGAAAAAATGCAAGGACAGGGGTTTCTGAGAATGTTGCAATTGGAAAAGCAGATATAAAAGAAGCTACAAAAGTCATTATTGCACCTGCTCAAAAAGGAATAAGAGTTCAAGGGGACTTAAAACCAGGTTTATTAGGAAGGGCAGTTGTTAAAGGAGACATTATTGTTTTAGGAGGAGTGCAAAGAAGAAGAGATTTGTTAAGCGATGAATTTGGAGATATGAATGATATTTTTGGAAATTTGAATGAAATGTTCGGTGGAATGGGTTTTGGAAATCTTGGAGGTTCAATACAGCAGATAAGATTCGTTGTTGTAAACACTATGCCAAACAAACCTTGTTTCATATCTGAAAATACTGAATTAGTTTTAAGCAACAAATCTGTTGAAATTTCAGAAGAAAAAATTCCACAAGTAACTTATGAAGATATTGGGGGATTGACAGACGAAGTTAAGAAAATAAGGGAAATGGTTGAAGTACCTTTAAAACATCCCGAAGTTTTTGAAAGATTAGGAATTGAGCCTCCAAAAGGAGTGTTATTGCACGGGCCTCCCGGAACTGGAAAGACACTTTTGGCAAAAGCTGTTGCAACAGAATCTGAAGCTAATTTTTTGCTATTAAATGGTCCTGAATGCATGAGCAAATTTTATGGAGAGAGTGAAAAAAAATTAAGAGACTTATTTGAGGAGGCTGAAAAGAATGCACCTTCAATTATTTTCATTGACGAGCTTGATGCAATTGCTCCAAA
Source organism: Candidatus Nanoarchaeia archaeon (assembly GCA_028713045.1). GTDB lineage: Archaea > Nanobdellota > Nanobdellia > Pacearchaeales > GW2011-AR1 > ARS1285. Next base: position 16,793 of record JAQTOY010000006.1, on the reverse strand, counting down.
AAGAGAAGATGCAACCGGAGAAGTTGAAAGAAGAGTTGTTTCGCAATTATTGACAATGATGGATGGATTGCAGGCAAGAGGAAAAGTTGTTGTTATTGGTGCAACCAATAGGCCTAATTCAATTGATCAGGCATTGAGAAGACCTGGAAGATTTGACAGAGAATTAGAAATAAGAGCTCCTGATAAAAAAGGAAGATTGCAGATTTTGAAAATTCATACAAGGGGGATGCCTTTGACAAAAGATGTTAATTTAGAGGCATTGTCACAAGTGACTCATGGTTTTGTTGGAGCAGATATTAATGCACTTGCAAAAGAGGCTGCAATGATTGTCTTAAGAAGAGTTCTTCCTAAAATTGAATTAAAAGATGGAGAGGAAATTCCAGAAGAAGTTTTGAAAGAATTGAAAGTTACTCATAAAGATTTTGAAGATGCGCTAAAAGTTGTTCGTCCAAGTGCAATGAGAGAAGTGCTGGTTGAAACTCCAAATATAAATTGGAATGATGTCGGCGGTTTGGATAGTATTAAACAAGAATTAAAAGAAGCTGTTGAATGGCCGTTGAAATATCCAGAATCATTTACTAGACTGGGCATAAGGCCTCCAAAGGGAATTTTATTATACGGGCCTCCTGGAACTGGAAAGACACTTTTGGCAAAAGCAGTTGCAAAAGAATCTGAGGCAAATTTCATACAAGTAAAAGGGCCCGAATTATTGTCGATGTGGGTCGGAAAATCTGAAGAAGGAGTAAGAAAAGTTTTTGAAAGAGCAAGGCAGGTTTCTCCATGCATTATATTTTTTGATGAAATGGATTCTTTAGCTTCTAAAAGAGGAATTGAACAAGGGACAAAAGTTACTGAAAGGGTTTTGAATCAATTGCTTGCTGAGATGGATGGAATAGAAGATTTGGCAAATGTAATTGTAATAGGAGCAACTAACAGACCAGATATGCTTGATAGTGCTTTGCTAAGGCCTGGAAGATTTGACAGAATTTTATTAGTTGGAGCTCCGAGCAAAGAAGGAGTTGAACAAATATTTAATATTCATACTAAAAATATGCCCCTATCCAAAGATGTAAATAAAAAAGAAATAATAAATAAGATTGAGGGTTATGTTGGAGCAGATGTTGAAAGTTTAGTAAGAGAAGCTGCAATGCTTGCATTAAGAGAAGACATTGAAAACAAAGAAGTTAAAATGAAGCATTTTGAAGAGGCTCTAAAAAAAGTCGGAGCTTCTGTTTCAAAATCCGATATTGACAGATATAGAAAAATTGAAACAGATTATCTAAAATCAGCGAAAGCGGCTTTGGAAAAGCCAATAGAATATTTGGGATAAAACGATTTTTCTTTAAAAAGAAACTTCAGAAAGAAAAAATACTATGGAATATATTAACCACCCTTGTTTAGGAAATTGTGATTCTTGCACAGGTTCTTATGAGTTGCATAATTATTTGGCTTTGAAACCAATTGAATATAAAAATTCTTTGAATTCAGATTATTCAGAAAAAGTTGATTATAGTATGCAGTGAGAATTCTCACGAAACAAGTTCAGCAGTATTTTTGTATCCACATTTCTTGCATTCAGACACTTCATAGTATCCAAAAGAATTTGTAAGGACTGATACCATATTGCTTCCGCATTTTGGACATCTGATATCAATCTCTTCCCATTCACCAGGAACTTTTAAAATGTGGTTTTCCATAATAGATCACCTCTTCAGGTTGCTCTCTATGCCACTTTATGTTATTTATAAGACTAAGAAATATATAGACTTTTCTATTGTAGAGTATATCATTGAAAGTTCATTAATCTCTTACTCCCACATGTCCTGTCCTGCATAAACATTAATTAAATCCAAATTTATAGATACTTTTTTAGTAATTCTATTCAAGTTATGAAATGTAAAAGCAAGCAAGAAACGTGGAATATTTTTATAATCAGTTCACAACATAACTTATCTTTTTAACAATTAACAAATCTTATTAACAAGAATCACTTTTTAATCAATTTATTCAAGATGTCAGTTGCATCTTTGCCGTTGATTTTTCCCTTGAATTTCTGCATAATCAAGCCCATGTAACCTCCAATAGAAAGTCCGGGCTTTTCTTTCACTATTTTTGCAATTTCCTCTTCAACTTCGCCTAAATCAACTTTTTCTATTTTAATCGCTTCTTCAAAACTTTTTCCTTTTGCAACAGCTTCCATTATATTTTTTATATCTTCTTTTTTTATTTTCTCAGAAACAATTGCATGAAGTATGCTTTCAATAATATCCAAAGTCAAAATATTATCTATGTTTGAAATATTTTCATGAGAAGCAATATCCCTTGGAATTAAAACCATTGTTTTAGCGATAAGATTTGCATCATCAATTATTTTAAATAATGACAGGAATTCTTCAACCTTGTTTTCAGAGACCAATAATCTTATCATTTCCTCGGAAAGTCCTTTATGTTTTAATTCCTCTCTTATTTCTTCCCTTAATTTTGGAAGAGTTTTTTTAGCTTCGTTGATTATATCCCTTGAAATATATAGTAATGGCAAATCAGTTTCAGGATACATTCTTGCGCTTCCAGGCATCGGACGGAGAAAACTAGTTGTTCCATCTTCATGAGCATTTCTTACTTCACCTTTCAATTCTTGTTTGGATTTAAGAGTTTCTTCCTGCCTTTTTATTTCATTTTCAATTACTGGAATAAACATTTTCATTTCTTGAAAGCCTTTTATTTCAACTCTGGGATGTCCAGGTATTGAGACATTTACATCTTGCCTTATTGTTCCAATGCCTCTTTTTACTTTGCAACTTCTTAAAACATCTCCAATATGCAATGCAACTTCTTTGCATTGTTCAGCTGATTTTATATCTGGTTCAGTTGCAATCTCGACCAAAGGTATTCCTAATCTGTCAAGTTTCCAGATTTTTTGATTTGGATTATCTTCATTAGAGTTTGCTGTTCCGGGACGACAAGCATCTTCCTCTAAAAATAAGGTTTTTATTCTGACTTTTCCATAGCTTGTTTCAACAAATCCATTTCTTGCAATCAATACGGTTCTTTGGAATCCAGAAGTATTGCTCCCATCAATAACTGTTTTTCGCATTATTTGGCTAACCGGCAGTATTTCACAATTTAAGAGCAAGGCAATATGCAATGCAATTTTTAATGCTTCTTGATTAATTAGATGAGGGGGTTCTTCATCTAATTCAACTAAACAGGTAGTGTCATAGCCATAGTAAAGAAATTCTTTGTCTTTTTCAGCCTCATGCTTTGCAGCAATGTCAATCTCTCCGCTCTCACCTTTTACAGCATGAAGCTTTCTTTTCACAACTAGATTAGGTTCGTCATTTCTAAGAATAGAAGGGCATTCGCAAAATAATTTACTAGTATCCAATTGTTGATGGATTTCCAAGCCTGATTTGATTTCATTCATATTAAAATATAGCAAAGAAAATAGGTTAATAAAATTAGTGATTACGATTAGCTCGGATGTAGGGTGAATCTCTTAGTTTATGTAATTGAGTTTGAACTCCCGAAGCTAGTCTTGCAATTATCTCTTCAATTTCATATTCCGATAAAAATCTATCTAATCTTACTCTGCATCTTGGATTTAAGACTGGAATTTCCATAAACCTTGGAGATTCAACAAGTTCTGTTAAAGATATCGCCCTAGAACCTTTCATATCAACAATCGAATGTTTTTCTAAATTCCTAAGCGCTTTTTTAAGGTCCTTCTTTTGTAATGGTTTAAAATGGCTGCCATGAAATTGTAATGACCCATTAACTGCATTAACAAAATTACATCCTAAATCAAGATAAAAAACAACAGGTCTAGTATTTATTTCTGAATCATCTTCAAAAATTTCTTCTGTTATAACATAATTTTGTTTTTTTCCTTTAATATCTGAAACTTGTAATAGATTAAGATATATCGATTCTCTTCCAATTATTTCTTCAGCAGCAGAAACATCCTCTGTTTTTGGCCTTTCAATAAATCGAGTAACAAAATAATAAGGCATCCCGGATTTTATTTCGCATTTAACATCTCTTTCAGATGAAAAATTTATTTCTCTAGTCTTATCAGAATAAAATCTGCCATCGGATTCTGTTTTGGCTTTTTTATTTAATAATACAAAAAATTCAGGGATATGCAGGCCCAACTCAGTAAGTATCTGACAGGTAATTGCCTCATAAAATGGTTGATGAACATATCTAAAAGTGGTAGTTTCTTGCTTAATAGAAGAAGAATTGCAATGTTTTAAATAAGCTGTCCAAGGACTTGAATGCGGATATTCTTGGATTTGGCAACATCCTCCAGGGTTAGAACCTTTCTTTTCACTAGTAACTCTTATTTCTAAATTCATAATAAAATTTATTAGATTTGGTTTTTAAACCTTTCTTTTATAACCACTACAAAGTTACATCTTCAATCTAAGAATTCCTTCCCTAATTTTTTGTTGAACTCACCTGCAAAATTCTCTAGCATTTTCATTTTTGTTGCAACACTGCCCCTCCATTCTTTATGCCCTAAAACCCATCCGAGTTTCACAAGCGCGGTTTCAGGCAGAATGTCCTCTAAATAAACAACTCCGGTTTCCAAAATTCTCCTTGCAGATTCATAGACATAAGGGTCTAGTCTTCCATACAATGTCTGGGGAGCAGCATAAATTAACATTCCGCTTTCAATGGCTTCCTTTAATTTAGGAATCCAGTTGTTTTTTCCTTGGTTTGCAACCTGCCCAATGCCAACAAATTCAATTATTAATCCCTTGTATTTATTCTTAAGATAATAATCTAGGATATCTGGACTTTGTCCAGGATAAAATTTGATTAAAGCAGTTTTTTCATCAAAAACAGCATCTGATTTTACTTTAAAAAAACTTGGGGATTTTTTATTATACTCTGAAATGAACTCTATTTTTCCATTTGGAAAAATTTTTGCAACAGGTTTGCAATTGATTGGTCTGAAGGTGTCTCTTCTTGAAGTGTGCATTTTTCTTACTTTGGTTCCCCTTAATGCATAACAATATTCATCATTCATATTAGCATGCCCGACCAATATAACCTCTGCGATTTCTGAAAGAGCGGCATAAGCAGAACATATTAAATTCATCCTTGAATCTGCACTTCCTCTGTCAGAACTTCTTTGCGAGTAAGTCAGGACAACAGGTTTGTTCAATTTTCCAAGCATGAATGAAAGTGCAGAAGAAGTATAATGAAGAGTATCAGTACCGTGTGAAATTATCACCCCTTTTACATTTTCATCGTTCAAAGATTTTTCAACAATCTTTGCAATTCTTATCCAGTCATTAGAATCCATGTTCTCACTCCATTTCATAAATGGACTTTGGATTCTTACATCTGCTATATTAAAGATTTCAGGATAAACAGAAAAAAATTCTTTTGGATTTGTTAAATCTTTTACCCCGCCAGTGGAAGGATCGAGCTTTGAGGAAATTGTCCCTCCGGTTATTATAAAGTCAATCAGAGGTTTTTTGTGGGATAGCTCGAATTTTTCTTCAGTTTCGTTTTTATTATCAGATTTCTTAGACTCAATTATTTTAATTTCTTTAATGTCTTCTTTTTTTAAGCCAATATTGTATCCATTTTCAAGTTTAAGAAGCAGGATTCCAGCATCATGCGATTCAAGAAAAATTCCTTTTTCAGTTCTATTATTAAGAATTACTTCAATTTTGTCTCCTGCCTCGGGTTTTTTAAATGGTTTTTTCATGAATCAAAGAAGTTAGATTGTATATAAAAATCTGTTGATTCAATTAAATAAAACTGAAAATTTCTAAACCTTTTTGCAGTCCTGGAAATCAACCTTGTATCCTGATGGACAACCGCAGGTTGCTGCTTTCTTAATCAATTCTCCGTTATAGCAATAAAGGGGTTTGTCTTTTGAACAATTATCATAAGCAGTTCCGTCTTGGCATTTATTTGAACTATTTGGGCTGCCAATAGTCCCTCCGCTTCTAAATTTAAAAATATCGGATAAATCTGGTTTGTAGTAAAGATATAGAGAAAGACAGTCAATAATCAGAAGTATTATGACAAGTATTACCAGAACCCTGACCTCTTTTCTTATTGGTTTTTTCTCAGAAGTTTCCATAACCGGACTTTCTTTTAATATGGATTGTTCAGGCTGATTGATAGGAACAACTGGCGTTTCTTTTAACTCTGGTTTGTTTTCAATATCATAAACAACTTTCTCAGAAATAGGGGTTTCATTTAAAATAGATTCATCTTCTCTAGCAGATTTTTTTGTTCCTCTTTTTTTGACTGGCATTTTTAACCTCTTTAGTAAGTGTTTTAAATAATTTAATTATTTAAAGATTATTAGAATACAAAATATTAAATTTTTGATTACTTGAACTTGATGAATAAACAAAAATTTTTCATATTAAAATATAAATATTCTTAATGTGATGCAAGTTATGCTATTGGAGTTAAAAGTAAGGTTAGTTGTTGGTGTCATTAAAACATAATAATTTATCTATTTAACCTAATTTTAGATTTAAGATTGATAATGTTTATAATAATTAAATTTCCTAATTAATAAAATATAATGAGCATAAAAAACCATGAATCCTCTTGAAAACTTTGAATCTTATCATATAAGAAAAATTTTACAGGAATTAAAAACCATTGGAATTGATATAATGGGAGAAAATATTCCTAGGATAATAGAAGAAACAAGTTTTGATAGAAGAAGTCAAAATCATCCGGATGAATGTCCTTATTACAAAACCGGAAAACCCTGCGTTTCTGATGTTTTAGATTTTAATTGTTTTTTATGCGCTTGTCCGGAATTTGATTCTAAAAAAGATGAGGGAGGTTGCAGAATAAATCATCCCTTAGGAAAGTGGCATTATCCGTATCTGCATTCTGCTTCTGGAAGAGTATGGGATTGCTCTGATTGTTCAATCCCGCATTTTCCCGTTTATGTTGAACAATATTTAATTCAAAATTTAGAAAAACTGAAAAAGATGCAGGATGAGGTTTAAATTTCCAAAACCTTATTAAATCTGCTCATTGTCAATTATATATGCCCAAACAAAACTCTCCTATGATAGGCCTGGAAATTCACGGGTATATTGATACAAAAGAAAAGCTTTTTTGCAATTGTAAAAACTTTCATGATATGAAGGTTATAAAACCTAACACAAACATCTGCCCTATTTGCACGGGTCAGCCGGGCTCAAAACCTATGCTTCCAAATTCTTCTGCGATAAATAAAATATTGGAGATAGGAATGATGCTAAACTGCAAGCCAAATCTGATTGAAAATAACAAACCCTTGATTTTTCAGAGAAAACATTATTCTTGGCCAGATATGCCTCATGGATATCAAAAAACCATTTCAGGAGCTTATTCTATTCCAGTTGCTGAAAAAGGAAAATTCCTAGGAATTAGAATAACCGAAGTTCATCTTGAAGAAGATCCTGCAGCCTGGAATCCAGAAACAGGACAGGTAGATTATAATCGGGCAGGAGCGCCTCTAGTTGAAATAGTTACAGAACCGGACTTTAAATCATCAGAAGAGGTTGAAAATTGGCTTAGGCAGCTGGTTTTAACACTTTCTTATGTAAGGGTTTTAAACAAAGATGCGGGAATAAAAGCCGATGTTAATGTTAATATTCATGGAATCTCAGTAAGGGCTGAAATAAAAAATGTAAATTCAATAACTGAGATAGTCAAAGCAATTGATTCTGAAATTAAGAGGCATGAAACAGAAAAACCTCAGAGAAAAGAGACTAGAAGATGGAATTCTGAAACCGGAAAAACAGAATTGATGAGGAGCAAGGAGGAACAGGAAGATTACAGGTTTATTCCGGATCCAGATTTTCCTGCAATAAAGATAACTAAGCAGAGAGTTCAAGAAATAAAAGAGAGGATTCCAGAATCCCCAATGGAAAAACTGGATAAATTAATCAAGAAATACAAAATAAACAAAAAAGAAGCTGAAATACTTACAAGAAATCTTGAGATAGTTGAATTGTTTGAAAAAGTTGCTGAAAAAATAACGCAGGATATTGCATTGCCCTGGATTACAGTTGAATGGCTAGGTGTTCTGAATCATAACAAACTGACAACAGACCAGGTAGATATGAATCCTGAGCATTTTATTGAATTATTGGATCTTTTGCAGAAAAATAAGATAACTCCATTAAAAGCAAAGGATATCTTAAGAAAATTCATCCCAAAATCTTTTTCTCCAAAACAAGAGGCAGAAGAATCTCAAATGATTACCGATGAATCAGAGATTGAAAAAATCGTGGATGAAGTAATAAATCATAATAAAAAATCAGTTGATGATTACCGGCAAGGAGAGCAGAAAGCTATTAATTTTTTGATAGGGCAGGTCATGCAAAAGACAAATAAGCGGGCAGATTTTCAGACAATCAAAAGATTGCTAGAGGGAAAGCTAAGCTGAAAAATATGAATTCATCTTTCCTAATAGAAATAATTGAAATTTAATATGCTTTCAGCAATGTTAAATTTCTTATATTAGTAATTAATGTAATAGTTATAATAAGTTATGTAAATAAGATTTTGCTTTGATTGTTGATTTTTTAATCTCCTGATTGAGACACTAATAAAAATTTATTAGAAAAAGAGTCTTAGACGAAGTCAGACTATTTTTTACAAATATCTTCAGAAAACTCATTTGAAATGCTTCACACAATAATCAACCATCTTTTCCCCTTCTAGGACCCGGTTTTCTGATTCAACCCTTATCACGAAAACTTCTTTATCATTTAATTTTAAAAAAACTTTGGATTCGCTTTTTTTAATCTTAATCAAGCACAATGTTTTTCCTGAAATTTCTGTAAAATTTATTGAAATATAATCGTTTAAATGATTATAAATTCTTGGCGGGAAATATGCTCTTATCACATTATCTAGAATCATCCTTTTATATCCATCCTTGCCATTATTGGATTTTATCTCTTCATCAATGCCAATTATCTCAAACTTATTTTCTTCTTTTTTCTCTTTTATACCTATTATTAAATTGCCTCCAGATGAGTTTAAAAAACTAGCAATAGACTTTGCAATTATAACTTTGCAGGCTTTTCTTCCAAAGTTATGTACTTCTGGAGATTTGCTCTGGTTTATTTGTTCAGAAGAGTAATTCTCGCTCCATGAACAGTTTAATTTGAACTCATTAAAGAAATTTTCCCCATTCTTGATTAACGCCTCTGTATCATCTAAATTTTTTTTATTTTTCTGTTCATCATTAAAAAATATTCTCTGAACTCTTCCAATCCCGCCATTTTTCAGTCTTACCTTAACACCTTTGATGTGATAACGGTCTTTTGTTAGAATATCATCAACAGTACCCTTTAAAATCTGATTTTGGTCAGTAAGAATTTCAACTTTTAATTCCTTTTCTATATTTTTGGTATATTGGCTATCCATTGATATCACCTTTTTATAAAACTATAAGTTATCTTAAAATGTCTTTTTATATTTATGCTGTCACTAAAAAGCTAAAAAGTAAAATAATTTAAATAACAAATAACCTTTGTTTAAGGATAAAGAGGTAAAATAAGAAGAGATGGATTATCAAGCTAAAGTTTACGATTTAATTGGAAGAATGTCTAAAAAGATAGGTGTTGAAATTCCAAGAGAACAATATCCTAAAATAGAGATTACTGAAAAATGTGAGCCTAGTTATAATCTTATTTTTAATTCTATTCAAATTCCAGAAAGGGCTTTGAATTCTGGAAATATTTTAGGTGAAGAGATAGGACATTTTTTAAGGCATTATGCTGAAGGAAAGAGCTCGCAGAGAATAGGTTTTGGTGATTACATAAGATCTATTTTTGGATTTCCAATAAAACCTTCGGGCAGAAGAAAAGAATCTCAAACTGATGAATTTTTTGGTTATCTGGGTAGAAAAATTTTAGAACAAGTTACAAAACCTACAGATAAATTGGTTTTTGCTAGGGATTTATACACTCGAGAGCATATAATGAATGAATTAAAAAGAGCTAGAAAAACAAGACGAACAAGTTTAGATCCATCAGAAAAACAAGAGGCTGAAAGTTATAGGAAGGAAATCTTAAAACATCAGAGAGCTTATGAATTTGCAGATCAGGTAGACTTAAGAAGAATTGACGATTATGGGACATTATTCTCTCTTCCAAATCAGGAGGTTAGGCATAGGTTTTTTAGAGAAGATCCCCAGTATAAATTACATGGGCGGATTAAGCCTGGAAAAATAACAAAAAGAAAAAGTAAGTCCTTAAATTCAGAAAGGGAGAAATTTGGATTAGAACAAGTTTTGAAATTTATATGGATTATAGGAATTTTTGTTTTGTTCATTTTATTAATAAATATGAATAAATATACTGGTTATGCAATTAACACCTCTAATAATTCTTTTAACATTTATTTAATAGCGTTTATAATATTCTTTATATTTGCCGTAATAATATTGTTCAATAAATTTAGACAAAAAAAGAGGCAAAAAAAGTGATATACTTACCTATAATCGGAGCATTCCTTGAAGGTGCTGGAATGACTATTGAAAAGATTATTTTGAAAAAGAGGTCTTTGAACTACAAAAATTATACTGTTTTTGGTTTCTTGGCAATTGTAATTGCAACGCTTCCTTTGAGTTTCTTTTTTTGGAGAGTTTCACCAGAAGCTTATTTATTTAAAAATCTATTTGTATTTTTCTTGGTAATATTTTTTTCAATAATTGCAAATCTTCTGACTTTTGTTGCACTTAAAAGGGAGAATCTTAGTGTGATTGAACCTATAAGATTGATGCAACCTTTGTTAACAATTCTGTTCGCATTTATAATGAGTTTTTTCTTTGAAATCTACTATAATGAGAGGAATTATTCTATTTTATTATTGGGATTTATAGCAAGCATTACTTTAGTTGTTTCTCATATTAAAAAACATCACTTGGTTTTTGATAAATACATAATCGCCGCATTGTTAGGGAGTTTGTTTTTTGCAGTTGAATTAGTTCTTTCAAAATTTATTCTTTCATATTATAATGGTTTCACATTTTATTTTTTAAGGTGTTCTGTGATTTTTATTATTACTCTGCTTATATTCAGGCCAAAATTAAAAACAGATAAGAAAACAGGTTTGTTCATATTATTAACAGGAATAATCTGGGTTATTTATAGAGTGATATTGTATTACGGCTATGAGGTTTATGGGATAGTTTTTACAACAATCTTGTTCATATTGACACCAATATTCATATATGTTTTTGCAAAGATTTTCCTTAAAGAAAAGCTTACCTTAAGAAATATAATTTCTTCTATAGTGATTCTTGTATGCGTTGTTCTTGCGATAATTATTGAGAGTGTGTAATACGAGCCTGCGAGGCACTCAACAATTTTGGATAGCAGGTAAAAAATCTAGGATTTTTTAATCCACAAAATTCTTGGTGACTTCAATTCTCTTCTATCGAATTGAAGTAATTGAACCCCTTGTGGTTCAATTCTCAAGACATAATTGCCACTTTCAGTGGCAAATACGAGCCCGCGAGGAATTGAACCCCGATCACCTGGGTTTTTCGATTTTTCCACCTGTTAATCTATCACTGAAGATAGTCAGGTGAAAAATTCTCACCGAAACCAAGTGTTCTATCCATTGAACTACGGGCCCTTTAATAACTCTAATAAAAATCAATTAATAAGATTATTGGTTGGAGATTTCTGTTAAATTTATAAATACCTTAAGATTCATATAATTCTATGACAAAGACCAAGGATGATAAAAAATCTGATTTAGGGATAACCGCTGAAAAGGATGAATTCTCAGAATGGTTCACTCAAATAATGCTTAAAGCAGATTTGGCAGATTATACTGATGTTTCTGGATGCATTGTTTTTAAACCAACTGCTTATGAGATTTGGGAAAAAATAAAGGAAGAGACTGATAAAAGATTCAAAAAATTAGGCATTAAAAATGCTTATTTTCCATTATTCATACCTGAAAAATTTCTTTCAAAAGAAAAAGAGCATGTGGAAGGATTTTCTCCAGAAGTTGCATGGGTGACTCATGCAGGAGATACGAAATTAAGCGAAAGGCTTGCAGTCCGTCCAACCTCTGAAACAATAATGTATCCTTCTTATTCCAAATGGATACGTTCCTGGAAGGATTTGCCATTAAAACTTAATCAATGGAATAATGTTGTTAGATGGGAATTTAAACATCCAGTTCCATTTTTGAGGACAAGGGAATTCCTATGGAATGAGGGGCATACAGTTTATTCAACAAAACAAGAAGCTGAAAATGAAAAAAATGAAATAATCGGAGTTTATAATGAAATTTGCGAAGAATTCTTGGCATTGCCTTCTTTGATTGGAAAAAAATCTGAAAAAGAAAAATTTGCAGGAGCTGAATACACTGTCTCTATGGAGTTTTATATGCCTAATGGAAAATCTGTCCAAGGTCCTGACTTTCATTTTGATGGACAAAATTTTGCAAAAGCCTATGACATAAAGTTTTTGAACAAAGATGGAAAAGAGGAATATGCATGGCAGAACACTTTTGCAATATCAACAAGGATGCTCGGAGTAATGTTTGCAATACATTCAGATGAAAAAGGATTAGTTATTCCTCCTAGAATAGCAGTAAATAAAATAGTTATAATACCCATTTTTGATGAAAAAACAAAAAAAGAAGTTCTTTCAGAAGCAAGGGAAATACAAAAAAATCTCAAGGAATTTAATCCTATCTTGAATGACCGGGAAGATCAAAGGCCGGGTTTTAAATTCAATGAATATGAATTAAAAGGAATACCTATGAGAATTGAAATTGGCCCAAGAGACTTACAGAAAAAGGAAGTCACTTTATTTAGAAGAGACAATTTTAAAAAACAATCCATAAAGATAAAAGATTTGAACAAAGAAATCCCAAAAATTATGGAGGATATACAGAAAAATCTTTATAAAAAAGCTGAAAAATTATTAAAGGATAATCTTGTTGAAGTGGAATCCTTGAAAAATCTTCAAAAAGCAATTGAAGACAAAAAAATAGCGCTTACTCCTTTATGTTCTTCAAGGGAGTGTGAAGATATGTTAAAATTTAAGACTAATGGTGCAAAGATTCTGAATATTTCGGAAAATCAACCTAAACAAAAAGGCAATTGTGTTATTTGTAATAAGCCTGCAAATTACATCGCAAGGGTTGGGAAATCATACTGATTCAATAAATTATTTTGTGTTCTAGGAAAAATTATTCTTTCATCTCTATTTTTATGGTTATGTTCCTTGGAACATATAATCTCATTACTGCATGAAGAACTCTATCATCGGCAGGCAAATCAATAACTCTTGAATGGATTCTCATCTCAAAGTTGTCAAAAGTAGCAGTTCCATTTCCGCATGGAGATTTTCTTGTTGTTATTTTAAGCTTTTTTGTTGGAAGAGGAATTGGACCTGAAATAGGCACACCTAGTTTTGAGGCAATATCTTTTATCTGATTGCAGATTTTGTTCAAATCCTCAATCTTCATGCTTTTGAGTTTTATTCTTACTTTTGACATGGTGTTCTATTAAATCTGTAATTTATAAAGTTAATTAATTAGAGATGTTTAAAAAGCTTGCTGTGGCACAAGATTTTTAATTATTGGGTTTATTGTTCATTTATGGGGTTCATAAAAAGGTTGTTCACATTTTTTATAATAGTAATTCTGCTCGGAATACTCGCTTATTACTATCCTAATTTTACAGGAGAATCTGTCAAAGACTCTGGTTCGGGCTATGAAAAAGAGCCGGCTTTTTTTACAAGAGCAATAGACGGAGATACTATTGAGGTTGAAATTAATGGAAACAAGGAAAAAATAAGGTTATTGGGAATAAACACTCTTGAAAAAGGAATGCCTTATTCAAAAAAAGCAACAGAATTCTTGAAAACCTTTGAAGGAAAAGATGTGGAATTATTAAGAGATAATGAAGATTTTGACCGATATGAACGGAAATTGAGGTATCTTTTTTATGGAGGAAATCTAATTAATGCAGAGATTTTACAGGAAGGGTTAGCTACTTCTTTTATGATTGATGGTTTAAGTTATCAGAAAAATCTTGAAGATGCAGAAGATTTTGCAAGGAAAAGCAAAATCGGGATTTGGAAAGAGAGCTCTGAAAAATGCGCAGAGTGCATCAAGCTTAAGGAATTAAACGCAGAAATTGAGTATTTTATTATAGAGAATAGATGTGATTTTAATTGTAATTTAACTGGATGGTTTGTTAAGGATGATGCAAATCATTTTTTTTATCTTAATAATCTGGACAGCAATAAAGCAAAAAACTATAATTCTGAAATAGAAGTTTGGAATGATGGAGGAGACAGGTTTTTTATGAGGGATGATAGAGGAGATTTAGTCATTTTTTATGAATACTAGGTTAGTCTGCATTAAATTTTATTCTATTTATTTTAGACAGAAAAATTAATTTAATAACTCTGTCCGGTTCTAACTTTCAGATATATATTGCCCTAATTTTTAGATTTAATTTCCAGGGGCCCTTAGGATATTTTCCGCTTCTGTTTTAAGTTGATTTTGCCTTAGAAAAATAGATTTATTTCTTTGCATTAAATGCAGAATGTCTGGGTCCAATTCCCTGTAAGGAGTTTTTTGAAGATACTGAAATGCTGTAACCGGATTTCCGAAATGTGTAGTAGCTGCATCTGATAAAATCATTGCTTCAATACGATAGTCTTTTCTGCCTCTAGAAGACAACATGACATCTTCAAATAGTTCAATTCTATGAGTTTGCAACATTAATTTTCGAGTCTTTGGATCTTCAAAATAACAAGAGGCATTTTGAAAGCAATATGCTGAAGCCTCGCTCATTAACTGCTCTTCGTAGCTATGGTTTCCAAATAATCGATCTTTTGTATGTGCCTCTATTGAATGACCAATTTCATGCATGGAACTTAACAAAGTATCCTCAAAATTGCTAGGATAAACAGTTATTCTCCTTTTTGTAGGCTGATAACCTCCCTGCACCTCTTCGCCATTAATTATTGGTCTTCCTAATCTTAATTTTATTTCTGGAGGATACTCTTTTCCAGTCATTGATAAAAAAAGCGTTTTTGCCCTTTTTGCAACAGAGTCGTTATTCTCAGAATCAGCATTTAACTGATTATCCTGATTTCTTAGAAAGACAAGTTGATATTCTTCCATTAATCTTTGGTCTTCATCATTTATCTGTTTTAACAGCTGTTCAAGGTTCGACTTTAATTTTGGATCAGATTTATACTCTCGGAGGGCAATTTCTAAATCTTTTATTCTTTTTTCATATAAAGCTCCATAAAATGAAGAATAGGTTTCTGTATCTTGTTCATTAATGCTTTTATTTACAGTATAGGCAGGATTCTCTCTTGTTCCAAAATGATCAGTTTGAAAATCCTGATGGTAATCTTGAAATTTCTTTACCCCTAAGGATATTGAAGTTAAAACTAATCCTAAAAACCCTACTAAATTAAACAATATTTTCTTTCTAGTTCTCTTCGATTTATTTGTTTGATTTTTTTCCATTTTATAATCAATTAAAAAGCACTCTTTTTAAACTTTTACGAAAAATGGCTTAAGTTAGACCCTCTGAAATTTTATAATGTTTTCAAAATATGCCTCTTAAAGGCTTAAAAACAAAAATACTTTAAAAATAAAAATTTTATAATCTCTAAAAAGAAAATCTAAGTGTCTTCCAAGGGATTAATGGACAATAGATAGGATAAAAGCTACAAGATTAGCAAATAGAAGCAAAATAGAAAGTAAAATCTATTTTAAAAGATATTTTTTAATGAATTATCTCTATTATTGTTTATTTTTTAGTTCACTTTTAATAGAGTTTATTAAATCTTTAAATTCTTTTGATTTAATTCAATAATCTCTATTGTTTCGCAACCTTTTTAAACAAAGTTTTCTAATTATCCGTAGTGCAATTCAATAAAAAAGAAAGAATGGTCAGATTAACATTTATTTGATAATAATTGACTATTTTAGTTAAAGTTACCTTACAAATTTTCAGAGTTACCTTACAAAAAAGATGGTGTATAAAAAATATATAAAGCGCAATAATAAAATTTTTGGACCTTACTATTATGAAAGTCATAGGGATAAAAAAGGGAGGGTCATTTCTAAATTTGTTTCTGGTCCAACAAAAAAAGATGAGTTGTTAAATAAGATAACCCCAAATATTAACAAAAATTTTAAAAAAATTATTGAAGGAGTATTATTTGGGTTTGTAGCTTTTTTTATGATTGTTCTATTCTTTATTTTAGCTCTTGGATTAAATAATTTTTCAAAGACTTCGGGATTTGCGATTATTGAAAATCAGAATATAGTGCAGAAATTAGATACTTTTTCTACTAATCTTGCTGCATATTTAGATGGACTAATTGATATTAAAAATTATTCGAAGAATATTGAACAGACAAACATAATTAAAGCAGAGCATTTTGATTCTTCTAGAACTTCTTTAAGGGATATAACGGATTCCGTCATCCAGAAGGATGACCTATGGAGCCTGGTTAATCCTGGAGAATATGTACGAGCTTATTTTGAAAAGAACCTTACAAATAAAAATGATATAACTCTTTTTGCAAAAAGCATTTCAATGGATGGGTCAAAAATAGAGGTATACAATAAAGATTCCAATGATCTGATTGCTGTTTTTAATAAAATCGGAAAAGAAAGCAACTATAAGACTTATTTGAGAGGAATACCTGATGGAGAAAGTTATGATGCGTTTGATTTAAAGGTTTTGAACAATCCGGTTCAATTTGATTATATAACTGACCCTGAAACTCCTCCGA
>JAQTOY010000005.1 GCA_028713045.1 Candidatus Nanoarchaeia archaeon | reverse complement strand
AGATTGCTCGGTTCAAACGAACAACACGAAGAAATTGGCTAAATGTAACATAATAGAAGCTTTATGATACATTAGTTTACACCGAGTTGTCCGCGGTTCGATTCCGCGTGCGCCCATATAATCATATCGCTGAAAGCGATATGATATAAATGGATTCATACGCAGGGAATCGAACCTTGGTTCGATCGAGCGAATTCAATTACTAATTAAATATTGAATGAAAATTGGATTCGCGAGCAGCGTGCGCCCATGGCTAGTTTTTTAAAGATAGTGTTATTTAGTTTAATATGAAAAAGAGCGTAAAAAAATATACTTGGAGAAATTGCATTGAATATATCAGAGATAATCCCGAAGGATATTGGTTTAAGAGAAAACTCTATGGTTGGGGTTGGGTGCCGGTTAAGTGGCAAGGATGGCTAGTAGTCATTTTGGCAGTATTTATTTTTATTGCAGGCATCTATGTAGGAGAAACTGATGATTCTCCTGGAGCAGCAGGTTTAGGATTTTTATTAATGCTAGCAATCATATTTGCTTTTGGATATTGGAAAGGAGAAAAACCAAAATGGCAATGGGGGAGAACAGAAAAATGAAAACCTCAAAATTAAATTTAGTTCAGTTTATTATAGGGATTATTTTAGCATTAACTGGTGCAATATTGATGTTTTTTGGAATTCTTCCATTATCTGCGAGAATTACAATTTGCATTATAGGAATTGCTTTAATCGCAACATCAAAATTTAGATTGTTAAAATAAGGGAGGTTAAGAAATAAAATGGACAAAAGACAATATCTTGGTTTTTTAGGTTTTCTTGGTTTTTTAGGATTTTTAGGAGTTTATAATTCTTGGAATTACCTGCATTTCTTGCAGTTCCTTCAGTTCCTAAATTTTTTGCCTAGGAAATCAAAAAAATAAAACAATTCGGTTTAACAGAATCATTTTTAGACGGATTAATTATTCGGAGAGATATTTCTTTACAAAATACTTCCTCTAATCATATACCATCCAAATTTTGCAGTTTTTACTGCAAAAGGAACTGCTGCGCTTGAAACTCCTGCTCCAAATCCTGCTAAGAAACTATTTGTGCAGTGACCGGCTACATATCCAACTGTCAATGCCTGGATTCCTAATCCTCCAAAATAACCAAATACTCTGGAACCTATAGCCTCAGGTATTCTTGATGCAAGATTTTCTGAATCAGTGCCAACTAATAATCTGTGTGCAATAGATGCTGACAAATCTGGGAACACATTTACAACCTGGTCAATAGATTCAATTACCATCAATTTTTCATAAAAAAGTCATTTAAATAACTTACGAATTGTTGATTTTTTGGTTGAAGAAGAAACTATACAATTATTCCTCTGCTCGAAATAGCTAATTGTTATTTTATATAATTTTTGTCAATTAACTATTCCTCGTCACAATCTTCAAAAGTGACATTATGGATATTTTCATAATCCTTTTTTCTTTGCTGGCTGCATTTATCGCAGTATTTTCTTTCATATCTTGTTTTTTTAATTATTTTAAATTCTTTTTTACAATCCTGACATATCTTTGTTTTTTCCATTTACTAATATAATAAATGGTATTTTAAAAGGTTACGAATTGAATTTTGAGCAATGTAAAATCTTTTAAACTATCTTTTATAATTAAATTATATTATAATGCGCCGCTAATAACGGCACATAGTTTCTTAAACTAATGGGTTTAAGATACTAAAACTCTGCGCCGCTAGTTTACCGGTAGAATTCATCCTTGCCAAGGATGGGAACCGGGTTCAATTCCCGGGTGGCGCATAAATACTATCTGCGGAGCAAATAGTATATTTATTATTCTCCGGTAAGTGAACCCGGAGGGTTTAATTCGAGCAATTTCATTTTAGTAAATATAAAAAAATAAGAAATGGGATTGCGAGTAGGGTGGCGCATAAAACATAAAGTTAGAGAATAGGCATCTTAAAAATTATTTTAAATGATTAGCAAATAAAATGGCTATACAAAGCGAATTATACAATCAGCCAATTAGGGGATATTGGGAGAACAAGAAAACAAGAGCGATTTATCTACTTTTCCAAGGAAACTCCTACGATAATCCTGTAACAAAAGAAAGAACTCATTGGAACGCTTCAGCAATAAATTTAAGAACAGGAAAATTAAGAGGATTAAGATTGAAAGATTTTGCTAACCTTCAAAGAGTAGATTCAGAAACTGAAATCATTTTGGGAAGAAATATTTCTGTTGAACATTTTGTTTATCAATTTATTTAAAATTTTTTAACTAGTTCATTATAAAAAGTTAGTTACTTAGTTGGCGCATTTAATTTCAATTATCTCCTCTGGTTCATAAAAAGATATAAACCTTTTTATCCTGATATATTTATGCATAAATTCTTTGAAATGCTAAAAGGAAGTGCGGGAAAAATACAAGGTTCCCTGTCTACCATAGTTAAGATTATCCTGATTTTTTCAATCTTTCATGCGACTTATTTTCATCTTTGGCATATATTGATTGCAGATATTTTCCTGCTTTTTCTTTTATTTGCACCTTATTTTTTAAGAAAGAACTATGAGGTTCAAATTCCTTCTGAATTTGAATTTATATTTTTGATTTTTATAATTATTTCATTTTTTTTAGGCGGAATACGCGGAGTCATAATACAGACTTTTTTTGGAATTGCAGTTGGTTTCATAGGGTTTACCATAATGCTTATCCTTTTTTCGCACAGCAAATTTAGGGCAAATTATCTTCTTATAATGCTTTTTTCATTCAGCTTTTCAGTCACTTTTGGTTTAATTGCAGAATTGATGAAATATTATCTTAAGACTTATTTTGATTATGGAAATGTTCTTTCAGATTATCCCTATACTATGACTAATCTGACTTTAGTTGCATTAGGGGCTTTTATCTCTTCTTGTTTTGGTTATTTATATATGAAGGGATATAAACTAAAAGCTTTCAGTTTTTTTGTAAATAGATTTAAGAATAAGAATCCAAATTTTTTTATAAAACGAACAGATTCTCCTGAAGAAATCCTGAATTTGATAAAAAAAGGAGAGGATGAAAAACTTGAATTGAAATCAACACTTAGGATGAATTTGCATACTGGAGAAAAAGACAAGAAAGTTGAAAATGCGGTTTTAAAGACTATTGCTGCATTTTTGAATTCAGAGGGAGGTATTTTGCTTATAGGAATTTCCGACAGTAAAGAGATTTTGGGTATAGGAAAAGATGAATTTGAAAATAATGACATGTTCAACAGACATTTTACTAATCTTATAAAAGAAAGGATTGGAAATGAATACTTGCCTTTTATGAGTTTTGAGCTTGTTAGAATAGAGGAAAAAGATGTGTTGAAAGTTGAGTGTATGAAAAGCAACAAGCCTGTTTTTTTGAGATATGATGGATTGGAAGAATTTTATATAAGGGTCGGAGCTTCAACAATTCTGCTTTCTGGAAGCAAGATTATTGAGTATGTGAAGAATCAATTTAAGGTATAATCTTATCAGTCTTTTTTTAAGAATGATAGCATCTTTTCTATATTGATTGTTTTTATCTTTAAATCTTCTGTGGATTTTAGATATCCTTTTGAATAAGACATTATGTACACTCTTTCGGGATTTATCCCAAGTCTTGGTGCAACAACCCCTAAGAGTATTGAAAATGGATAGACTATGAACTTAGGTATGGCTATGAGGGTTATTTTATTTCCTTGAAGTTCTGCAATTTTTTTGAGAAAATCTTTTGTTGTCATACAATCTTGTCCAAAAACTGAATAAGTTTTATGGTCTGTTTTGTGGTTTTCTATGCAGAGGTGTATTATATTAACAAGGTCTTTAACATATATTGGTTGGTTCAAATTATTTCCTGCCCCTATAATCACGAAAAATTTTTTTTCTTTTAATATATTTGCAAGTCTTCTGAAATCCTTTGCGTTTTCTCCGATTATTGTCTCTGGCCGCAAAATTGTATAATTCAGCCCTGATTTTTTTATAATGTCTTCGGCAATTAACTTAGAACTTGCGTAAGGCCCCTTTTTTTTATAAGTTACAGATATGGACGAGATAAAAATTATTTTTTTAATATTCAATTTTTTAGATAGCTCAACCAGAAATCTTGTGCCCATTGTTGTGGCATCGTAATTACCTTCTTCATATGCTCTGTTGGGTGTCGAACCTCCGGCATGAATAACATAATCAATATTTTCTTTTTTAAGCAAATCAAAGTTTTTTTCAAAATCCAGTTCATTCTTTAAGTTCAGTTTTATCCACTTTATATTTTTTGATTCGATACCTTTCTTTTTTCTAAATATTGAGAAAATCAAATATCTATTTTTGAATTCTTTTAGTATTTCTTCCCCTAGAAAGCCTGTCCCTCCAGTTAATAATATTTTTTTCATACAACCTCAAATCTCTTTAAACTTATAAACTATTCTTTTTAAGAAGTTTTTTTGCAAGAGTTTTAGTCTGATTAAATTTTAACTTATGACTAAAATTTATAAACATTGATCAATTATACATTATAGTGATTAATTTGAAAACACAAATTTTAAGGGATAAGACTCGGATATTTTTTGAATTTGCAGCAAAACCTTTCATATACCTTAGATTCAGCCCCAATTTTATTTCCCTGCTTTCTTTTTTTGCAGTTATCCTTTTTTGCTATTTTTTAAGCAATAATTCTTTTATTCTTGCTTCTTTAATGATTTTGATTAGCGGTTTTTTAGACACGGTTGATGGCCCTGTTGCAAGGGCTACTGGAAGAGCAACAAATTTTGGCAAATTTTTCGATAGACTGATAGATAAAATTAATGATTCTATAATCACTGCTTCATTCATAGTTTTGGGGTTTGTAGATTTGAGATTAGGACTCTATGCTCTGATAACCATGATGATATCAACAAATGTTTCTGCTAACATAGAAGCTGTTCTTAATGCTAAGATAAGCGACGCAGTTTCCTTAAGATTTTTAAGATTTTTAGCATTTATCATTTTAATCCCTTTTCAAAAATTTACTCTGATGTTCATCATATTATCTATAATATCCACTTATTCATTGGTTCATCGTTTTTTTTCTGCAATCTCGCTTTCTAGAAAAGGATAATTTGGTAAAATAGTTTTTAATCCATTTCAGAGATAGGATTAGTTCTTGATGGCTGAGATTTTGATGCAAGAACATCATCAATTCTTAATATCATTGTTGCAACCTCTGTTGCAGAACTGATTGCCTGTGTTTTTATTTTCATTGGTTCTATAATCCCAACATCTAGGCAGTTTTCTATTTTATTATTCAGGATATTGATTCCATCATACTTATATCCATTATCATGTCTTGATTTTAATTCTGTCAAAATGTCAATTGGATCAAGTCCGGCATTTTCTGCAAGAGTAGTTGGGATAAATTCTAAGGCGTTTGCAAATTCCTGGACCGCTAGCTGTTCTCTTCCTGAAAGAGAGTTTGAAAATTCCCTTATTTTTTTTGACAATTCGATTTCAATTGCTCCGGCTCCAGCAACTATTTTTTTGTCTTTTATTACTGCAGCAACATCTCCCAAGCCATCTCTGATAGCTCTTTCAACTTCATCAATGACATGTTCGCTTCCACCATGTATAATGAGTGTCATTGATTTTGGATTTTCACAGCCTTTTATGTAAGTCATTGCTTCTTCACCGGTTTTTATTTCTTCAACAATTTCTGCTTTTCCAAGCTCTTTTTCAGATAATTCATTCAGATTTGAGACAATTTTTCCACCAGTTGCTCTTGATAAACTTTCCATGTCCGATTTTGGAACCCTTCTGCATGCATAGATGTTTTCTTTTGAAAGATAGTACTGAATAACGTCGTCTATCCCTTTTTGGCAGAATATTACATTAGCTCCAGAGGATTTTATCTGTTCAACCATCTGTTTCAGGATTATTTCTTCTCTATTGAGAAAATCCTGCAATTGATTTGGATTTGTTATCTCAATTTTTGTTTCTGAGCTCAATGTTTTTAATTCTAGGGATTCTGAAATTAGCGCTATTTTAGCATTTTCTATTTTCTGAGGCATATCAATAGAAACTCTCTCTTTGTCAATGACCATCCCCTTTATAAGTTCTGTATCTTCAATTCCATTGCTTTTATTCTTTACAATTTTTATGTTTGAGATATTAATAGTTCCATTCTCTTCTATCTGCATTATTGCTTTTACAATAAGTTCTGAAAATTTTTCTTTAACTGTTTCTGCGCTTTTTCCGGTCATCGCAGTCATTACCAAAAATTTTAACAGATCTTCTTTTGAAGAATTAATTTCAATGCTAATTTCATTAAGATATTCCTTAGCTTTTTCAGCAGCAAGATTATATCCTTTTGTTATCATTGTTGGATGGATTTTTAAATCCAATAATTTTTCTGCATTTTCTAATAGTTTTCCAGCAATCATTACCGCAGTCGTTGTTCCATCTCCAACTTCATTTTCCTGGGTTTTTGAAATTTCTACCATCATTTTTGCAGCAGGATGCTCTATATCCATTTTCTCAAGAATTGTAACACCATCATTCGTTATTGTAATTTCACCCATTGAATCAACAAGCATCTTGTCCATCCCTTTAGGGCCCAAGGTAGTTTTAATTGCATCTGAAATTAATCTTGCAGCAAGAATGTTGTTTCTCTGTGCAGTTTTTCCAATCATTCTATCCACGTTTTCAGGGAGTATGTAAACTGGTTGTTTTTCTGACATGGGTTAGTATATAGACAAAATCTTAAAGAGATTTTGTCCAAGCGATATTTGGATGAATTAAAAATTCATCATTTATTTAAATTGGATTTGTTGATGCAAAGCATCAATTAATCAATCCTTTTTTCAATTATTCAATAGAAAAATTATTTTTAAACATTGATAAAAATTAATATATATACTGGAGAATATAGATTATTCATATTACTAAACAGGTTTTATTTTAAAATTAAAGTCATTTCTTATTTTATTTATATATTACTTGAATGAGTTCATTTTCCCTCGATGGCTAAGAAAGCTTTGAACTGATTAATAAGGTCTGTAAATTCACCTATTAATTTTCCTTCATATTGATCTATCCTGTTCCGGATTATATATCTGTCATAAACTCCCCTTAGAAATTTTAATGTTGCAGTATTCTCCCATCTACTTTCGTAATCCTTATGAAGAACACATTCAAATCTTATTTCAATTACGCCAGAATCCATTGTAACTTCTTTATCACCTTTTTTTACTTTTACTTTTTTTAATCCGGTTATTTTCCAGTTTGCTTTAAGGACGAATTTAAAATAATCTGAAATTTTTTTGTGTCCTTCCCATTCAATTTCAAGCTCTTTTGTATCTCCTGCGACTTTTTCACTATATTTTTTTTCATTAAGGTCGTAATTTTCATCCATAAACCAATTAAATGCAAATTCATAAAGTTCTTTGAAATTAAAAATTCCTGACTGCTTGAGTTTTTCCTTAAGTATTGAATCCTTTTCTACCATATTCTTTCCTCTTTTTACTATGTTTATATATAAAAAAGGTTATTTAAATCTTTTTGAAATTTGAGTTCATCCTATATACTTAGAAATAATCATTCTTTTATAATAATAAAATCTGCAAAACGTTTAAAAAGGGCGGGTTTGTTACTTTATCATGGATAAAAAAGCACCAATTACTCTTTTTTTGGCAATAATTTTATCTTTAACTCTTGTTTCGGCAATAAATTTAGATGTTAAAACAAAATCAGTTTCCAATGCAGTGGTTACGGATCTTAACAAGCCTGCAATTTTTGATTTGACAATAACCAATCTTGGGGAGGGCAGTTCTTACACTATCTTTTCTTTGGTTGGTGTTGATATAACTCCTAAAGATTCTTTTATAATTGGTTTTGGCCAGACAAAGACAATTCGTATTGAAGTCATGCCCCAAGAGTCATTGAAATCCCGGGAAGGGCCATTAACCCTTGAATATCAGATTATGGATTCTAGGAAAGATATACAGAAAGAACAACTTAGCATTGATATATCGAGTCTTGCTAATTCAATTATAGTAAAATCCGATGATATTAATATAGACTCTGAAAAAATAAGAATAAATTTGGATAACAGATTAATGTATAAATTTGATGATATGAAAATAAAATTAGATTCGGTTTTCTTCAATTATGAAGAAAATTTGTCTTTCAAGAATTATGAAGATAAAATAATTGAAGTTCCTATTGATAAAGAAAAGTTGAAAAAAATGGACTCGGGTAATTATATCATCCAGGTTGAAATTCAGTTTGCTGGAAAGAAAGTCTCTGCTGAATCGAAAGTGCGATATGCAGAAAAAGAGAATGTGATAGTTACTGAAACCAATAAGGGAGTACTTATACAGAAGCATGAAATCCTCAAAGAAAATTTTGGAAATGTTAAAAGAAGAGTTACGACAATTGTTGAAAAAAATTTATTTACCTATTTCTTTACAAGTTCTAACATCGACCCATCTTTTGTTAAATCTAATGGTTTAACAACCGTTTACACTTGGGAAAAAGATTTATCTCCTGGAGATGAACTGGATGTTATTGTAACTACTAATTGGCTTTATCCAATCATAGCCATAGTCTTACTGATTCTTATTATTGTGTTTATAGTAAGATACATAAAAATGGATGTGGTATTCAGGAAAAATCTTTCATTTGTAAAAACTAATGGCGGAGAATTTGCATTAAAGGTTCAGATAAGGGTTAAGGCAAGAAGGCATCTTGAAAATATAAAAATAACTGACAAGATACCGCATATTGTCACTTTATATGAAAAATTTGGGGCAATTGCTCCGGATAATATCGATATGAAAAATAGGAAATTGCAATGGAATGCTGAAGCTTTGAATAAAGGCGAAGAGAAAATTTTCAGTTATATCGTTTATTCAAAAATAGGAGTTTTTGGGAAGTTTGAACTTCCGGTTGCAAGAGCAACTTATCAACTTAATGGAGAATTGAAAGAAGCTACATCAAATAAGGCTTTTTATGTCAATAAACCAAAAAAGATTTAATTATTTCATTCTTTCAAGTTTTTTACGCCTAAAATAATCTTTAATCTTATCAATTTCTTGTACTCTCAAGGAATTTAACTCTGCGAAATGGTCTAAAAATGCTTGAGGGTCTGGAACATTAGAACCGCTGGCTTCTATAATCTCATCTTTTATTTCTTGAACTCTTCTTTCATAGGTTCTTCTTAAATCAGGTGAATATAAAAAAGGTTCACAAAGGGCTTGCAATCTTAGGTAATTAAATCCTGATTGTGAAGATAGAGCAACTTTACTATGATTGTCTCCTTCAGATAAATACAAAACTCCCGGAGTTTCGGATTCATTTTTTGAGTTTATTAAAGCGATAAGTCTGTCATCCATATAAATATGAGTTAAAATCAGCCATTCTTGCCCTAAATCTGCTAAAGTATGTTGAATCCCCTCGAGTTGCGTTCTTATTGGATTTCTTTCATTAAAAAAAGTCAGGTCATAATCTCCAAATAACTTAAATTCCAAGACAGGGTTGGTTGGTTTTGAACCGGGTTTTCTTCCAATACGACAAAATAAAAAGGAATTTTCAAAGCAAGGTTTATATCCGGTTCTCGTAGCCAATGCATATTCATTAGGCGCTGGCTGTGGTTGATAGGTTACTCTGCCATCTGAAATTTTAATTGCCATGATTATTAGTTAAGGATTATATTTCTTTAAATGTCTCCCCTATGGATTTACTAAAAAACATCCTTTATAAGGATTTAGGGATTGTGACAGAAATGTTCCATCCCCAAGAGATCTCGCAGTTCCAATTCTTATTTCATTATACAATTTAGTAAATTGAAACTGCTCGGTCGAACTTTATTGAAAAAATGAAGAATCCTTGATCAACATCTCTCTTTAGATGTTTAACATCCTTGTAGGACGTTATATCCCCAGGGAGAGAGTCGAACTCTCTTCTTTCGGTCTACAGCCGAAGGTAATACCGTTATACGACCTGGGGAAGATAATAGTAAAAATATAGGGAAAAGATGATATTTAAAAATATCTATTATTTTTAAGATTTAGTTTATTTAATAAATAAGTTATTATCTAGTAGTAACAAAACAATAGGTTTATAAACTTAGAAAAATTATGTAAGATATATTAAAATGGTATCAAAATTTTTAAAAGGTTTGGCATTGGTCTTGGCTTTATCTGGGACAAGTTTAAGTTCTAGCGGAGCTGATTTAAAAATTGAAACTTATCAAGAGATACCTCCTGCAAAAGTTTTATCTACTCGTTGGTATTCAACAGACCCTGCAGATTATTTTAGAGAACAAAGAGGTCCTATAATTTTAAGAGCAGAACCAAATTGTCCTGAAAGAAATCCAAGATACAAACTTCAACGAGAACAAAAAGAACCAACTATTTTAAGAGCAGAACCAAACTGTCCTGAAAGAAATCCAAGATACAAACTTCAACGAGAACAAAAAGAACCAATTGTGATAAGACCTGAACCTGCTATGCAAAAAAATTATCCTGGAATAAATCCAAGATATGATTTTAAATTAGATTAATAGACTGATAAAAATGGCCTCTTTTTATCCTAGAGTTTTTGATGATTTAAATCAGGACTCTGACCCTTTTCATTTCTCATGTGAACCGGATAATGTTCATCCAAGGTCTGAATTTGAAACTCCTTTAGATGCATTTGATGGTGATACGGATTATGATTTTTTAGACTATTGTGATGAAATCTCAAGACAAGCAAGAAGAGATAGATTAATAGAACATTCCTTTGACAATTATAGTAAACCGAAGAAGAGATTTTATCGGAACCTTAAAAAACGTCCAGATCCTGGAAGAATTCCTATCAGAGGTAAAGTTATACCCTAAGGTATTAGTTAAAAATAAAAGAAAAAACCTAGGTTCTCGAATACAATCCAATAATCTCTGCTTTAGCTAATATATGCCCCTGCATTGCTTGTTCTATCTCTGATCTTTTTGAAGCTTGTGGAAGATTTAACATGGTGTCTAAAGCATATAGTTTGAAAAAATATCTATGAGTTCCTGATGGAGGAGATGGGCCATGATATTTTGTTTTTCCCGCACTATTCATACCCGGTTTGGAATTGTTTGGAACTGAATTTTCTTTTATCTTGTTTATGATTGGAATATTGAAAAGAATCCAATGAACCCAAACGCCTGCTGGAGCATCTGGATCATCAACTATTAATACAAGAGTCTTTGCATTTTGCGGTATATCGAAAATCTCTAATGGTGGGTTGATGTCATCTCCATCAGCAGTATATTTTGACGGAATCTTTTCCGTGTTATTAAAGATGCTTTTTATTTTCATTTAGTTAACAAATATTCTCTGATTTATTAGCTTTATGAAGAATTCTAATAGGTCCTTTAACTATATCAAAATAACACTATTTTTAGAGGATATTAATGCTTATAAACTGATTTTAAGTGATAAAAAAATGATTGTTAAAGTCAAGAAAAGGCATAATAGAGGGTTTGTTAGATTAATGGGCGGCGGAGAAATAAAGGAAGTTCTTGTTAATGCAGATTTGATTGAGCCGACTAAAAAGAAGATTTCTATATGCTTTAGGGGAAAAGCAGATTCAGGGATTATTGAATTATCCAATGATGAAGCAAAGGATTTGCAGGAAACCTTGAAGAAAGAGCTGAATGTCATAAAGGATGTCAAGGTAATTAAGGAAATTAAGAAAAGAAAGTAGATGAGGTTTTTATTTATTCTGAGTTATTAGATCAGGTGTTACTTTAAAGTAACTACAAAGAGAAAGTTTTAAAAACCCCTAAATAGAGTTCTTATACATAGGGGATGTATAAAAAATGGAAATTTTAGTCTATGATTTTAATAGAAATGGAAGAACCCATAAATCTTTAGGTATAAATGAGATAGTCGATGATGCAATTGCAAATGGGGTCGAGACTATTTCTATGATAAGTTCTGGAAATTTTATAAGAACTTTACTCTCTGAAATTAGACAAAGAGGGCTTGAAAGAAGAATTCAGGTTGTTAATTTAGGGAATAAGCCATTTGGTTTAGACTGTTTGGAAGTGGCTATTGAAGAACAAAGAATTTTGAGAGATAGTGATGAAAGAGAAGAATATGTTCGAGAAAGACTTGTAGCTTGTGGAAAAGTAAAAGACTATACAGATTTCACACCCCGTGCTTATGCGTTAAAAGCTGAAGAAATTCTTGAATCCCAACCAGATTATGTTAGTCTAGGTGTAGGAAGTGGAAAACTATTTTTAGCTTTAAGAAAGGTTATTGAAGAAAGAGGGCTTTCGACTCGACTTATTGGGATTCTTCCAAAAGGAGAAAATGGAGTTTTTAATGAGGATAATATTTATTCAGATGAACATGGAAATTTGCATTATAAAAAATTTAGCCCTAAAAGTTTGGCTGATAAATTAGTCTGCCCTTACACTTCCTTTAAAGATCAAATTTTAGAGGCTAGGAATCATGGACATATTTTGATTGAAGTTTCTAATAGAGATTTTAAAAAAGCAAATAGAAGAGCAAAAAGAAGAAAATTAAAGGCAGAAATAAGCGGTTCAGCTGGTTTTGTTTTAGAGGATCCTAGAATAAGAAGGCAATATGGAATTTCAGAAGATGCCCGGGTTGTTCTTGTTAATACTGGTCGCGGATATGATTGGGAAAAGATAGAAGCAAGAACCAGAACAAGAAATTTTGTTTATAGTGGTTTGGCAGGATTGGCCCTGGCTGCTTCTTTATTTGTCTCTAGTTTAATTTATCAAAATATTCCTAGCAAAGAAGAATTAAACGTTGCAGATCTAGATGGGAACGGAGTAGTTTCTGCAGAAGAGATGTATCATTCTCATTTGATGGCAGGAACTTATTCTTGGAATGAAGATCCTAAATCTTCTCAAATTAAATATAATGTATTAAGAGAAAATCCTTGGATGGATAAGAAAACTCTTGCAAGGATAGAGATAATAAAAAGAGATCTTGAACATGATATTCTTGGAAGATATCATGAGGATTATAATCGATTAAGAAGAATTCTACCTGATGTTAAATGGCATTATCTTTCTGATTTAAGTTTTAATCAATTACATTATTTAAGTGAAGTCGCTCAATTTGAAGATAATTCAAATCCAGAATTTTATAGAGGTAGATTAGACCGAGATAGGAAATTACATGAAAAAGGAATAAATGTTCCTATATGGGATGTTAATGAGGTATGGGAGAGAATAGAAAATGGTCGAAAAACAAAATAATCAATTTGTGATAACCAAGCGAATAGCAAAGCACGGAAAACAAGCAATCATAGTTATACCTAAAATTCTTGAAGATAAACTTAAACCTGGAACTGTTGCTGAAGTTACGATAAATGTAATTGATAATGGAGGGGATGAAAATGGGGAGTGAAATTTCTCTTGAAGGGAAGGTTTTATCTGGGAGATATGAAATTGGTAAAGAGATTGGAAGAGGAACTTGGAATATTGTTTATCGTGCTAAAGATTTAAGACTCGATGCAGTTGCTGCAATTAAAGTACCAAATCCTGGAGAAAGGGCCCAAAGAGAAATGCTTAGGAGAGGAATAGCTTCAACAACACAACAAACTATTGTTGAAGCAATTGCAGGATTTGGTTCATATGATCATGTTGTTCCAAATTTTTATAATTATGATCAGGAATTTGTTGGTTTTGATGGCCAAAAAGGAATGCCTTATCTTGTAATGCCATTAAAGGGTTTATTCTTGTCTGAGATTATAAATGATGAGGGTGAAAGAAAATATCTGGGAAATGGTTTGAATCTGGAGACTATATTACTATGGCTCCAGGGTATTTCAACAGGTGCTGGAGAACTTCATAGAAGAAAGATAGTTCATTGTGATATAAAACCTAGTAATCTTGTTGTTGAAACCTATACTGATGAAGATTTTCACAGGGTTCATGGAGAAGCAAAATTAGCAGATTTGGGAACAAATGTATATAGGTCGATTTCTGATTGGCCTGATCCTGCGAATAGCACAGGCCCAAAAGGACATGAATCTATAAGAGCTCCAGAAGCATTTAGGGAGGATTTTGTAGAATTGCCTTCTGCAGATGTATTTTCAATTGCTGCAGTAGGTTATAGATTGATAACTGGAAAATATCCTTTGGAACGTTTTTCTAATGAAGAAATTTTGGGATTAAGTCCTGAGAGATTTAATCAAATAATCATGGATAATATTTCTCGTGAAGTGAAAGATAGAGATTTACGAGAATTACTTATTAAAAATTTAGATTATTTTTCTTATAATCGTGATCGTGACGGAAATGCATTTTGTAAAAGTTTAGATAACTTAGTTGAAGCAAGAGATGAAGAAGTAAGATTAAGGGAAAGGGTTGAGAGAAATCAAAAATTAAGAAGAATTGGTTTGTATTCTTTATTGGGACTTGGGCTTATTACACTTGCAGCAGTTAGAATGGCTACACATGAGCCTCAAGATTTGAGAATGCCTAGCCTTCAAGTTCATGAACAATTATATTCTGGAAAAGTTGGTGAAAAAATTCTTATTCCAGATTCTGAAGTTATTCCAGACTTACCTAAGGTTGAAGAGTCCAAGGATAAAGAATTTGATTTTCTGGCAAAGCAGAGTTCAAATAATCGGGTTGTTGCTTATCTAGTAAAAACTCATGCTAAAACCTGCAATAGTTTAAGAGGTATTAACAGAAGAGATTACACCGATGAACAATTCAGTGTATATTCTGAATGGAGAACCTTGCATGGGGATAGGGGATTTGGAGCTGATGAGCCTCCAGGGCAGCCTTGGAATGTTTGGGCTAGGTCAATTGAATATGCATTAACAATGTCTGGAAAAGATGATAAATATGATCTTGAAGATGCATGTGCAATAGCTCGGGTTGGTATAAAAACGGTCGCAGAAGCTAAGAGAATTTCAAGAAGTGAAGATTATGCGATTTATAGAAATGCCCGATATTCAAATGGAAATTCAGTGATTCCTAATGATGAAATTGTTTTTATTAATACCTGGTTGGCTAATATTCATGTACAGAATTAGTCCTAAAATGTTTAATCTTCATTAGACTTATCAAAAATTATTCCGTAAATTGGGCTGGTTCCTAATTGAATCCATCTAAAAATTTCTCGGATATATGATAATATAACAGAATTTTTGCCTTTTGATTTTTCTATTGATTTTTGAATAGGTCCAAAGTGATAATTTAACCTTAATTCATTTATTTTATGGATTGAATTTATATTTTTATTCTCATAAGCATCTTCAAGTAAAATATAGTAATTCTGTAATGCTTTTAGATATTTAATTGCTTCAGAATTAAAAACCACTTTATTTTCATAGGCATATTTGCATAAATAATAATATGCATGGGAAATATGCATTAAAAATGTCAAGAATTCCCATTCTAGTATTATGTTTTTTTGATATTTTTCTTTTATTAGAAGCCTTCTGCAAAACAATATGAACTTATCAGAATTGTTTTTCATTTCCGAAATCTCCTCAAAATTAATTTTAAGATCCTTCATTAATTCTTGATTTTCTTTTATTATAAGAAAAACTTTTTTCAATATCACTTCATATTTGTCTTCATGAGGTTCTGAAATATTTTCAATTATGCAATATTCATCGGTCTTTTCAGTTATCTCGAAACCCAATAATAACTCATTTGTTATTTTTTTTATTTCATTAATCAAATAATCCTTAGCAGAATTAATCTTTATTTTATTGAAACCTTTTCTATAAGCATGAGTTAAAATATTCTTAAGGTTCTTTTCGTTTTCTTTGGTTATATCTATTGTCAGATCTTTTTCACCTTTTATATCACTTCCGATTATAAGTTCATTGTCAGTTTCACTAATCTTTACAAAATCTCCTTGTTTTAGGTTTTTCTTCTCAACCCATTTCTTTGGAAGGTAAATAGTATACCCGCCCCCACCTTGCTTGATTAGTTTGCGTTCCATTCTAATAACTAAAAATATGTCCTTTTTAAACTTATTGATATCAGTGATATCAATAATATCAGTTAGATATTAAAATCTTGTTTTAATGTTATTTAAACGGAAAAATAAAATGGAAGACGGATTTAGCACTGAAACTAAGAAAAGCAACAAAATCTGGCTGGTTTTGGGTATAATTGTAATTGTGCTTCTTGGAGTTCTTCTTATTTTTAATGCTGCTAATTCCGGAAGTTCAACTGGAAAGGCTGTGACTGGGAGTGAAAAAGAACCAATAAAAATAGGATCAATTGGACCTTTGACTGGGGATGTTTCTAGCATTGGTTTAAATGAAAAAGCTGCGATTGAACTTGCTGTAGATGAGATCAATTCCAAAGGAGGAATTAGTGGAAGAAAAATTCAAGTTATTTATGAAGATGGAAAATGCAGTGCAAAGGATGGTTCAAATGCAGCAAATAAGCTTATGAATATAGATAATGTTGTTGCTATAATCGGCGGTACTTGCTCTTCTGAAACTATTGCCTCGGCTCCTATTGCAGAAGAAACTAAAACAGTTATGATCTCTCCATGCTCATCCTCACCAAAAATAACCGAGATAGGAGATTATATATTTAGGGATTATCCTTCAGATTCTTATCAAGGTGCAGAAGCAGCAAATTTTATTTATAATAATCTAGGAAAAAAGAAAGTCGCAGTTTTATATGTTTTAAGTGATTGGGGGGTTGGAATCCAGCAAGTATTTGAACCAAAATTTAAAGATCTTGGCGGAGAAATAGTTGCTTCAGAGGGTTATGAACAAACTACAAAAGATCTTAGAACTCAACTTACAAAAATAAAGCAGGCTAATCCGGATGTAATTTATTTTTTGGGTTATACTGAAGCAAGTGCGATTGGACTCAAACAAATAAAAGAATTAGGAATCAATGCAGAAATTGTTGGCGGGGATGCTTGGGATGATAAGGTTATTTTTGAAAAAGCTGGAGATGCCGCAGAAGGTATTATTTTCTTTATTCCTTATGCACCTTTAACTTCTGAATTTAAAGAATCAATGAAAGAAAAATTAGGCAGCAATGAAATCACTATATGTTCTTCTCAAGCATATGATGGAGTATATTTACTCAAGCAAGTGATTGAAAAAGTTGGAACAGATCCAACAAAAATCAAAGATGAATTATATAAAATTAAAGACTACCCTGGAGTTTCTGGAACAATAAGTTTTGATTCAAATGGAGATTTGGAAAAAGCGCAGTATGCAATTAAAGTTGTAAGAAATGGAAATTCTCAGAATTTGAATTAGTAATAGGAGATAAAAATGAACTCTAAACAGATTATTATTATTTTAATAGCATTGCTGGTTATAGCCAATGCTGTTTTTTTCATTCCTAAACTGACTGGAAATGTTACTTCTGAAAAAGAGGCTATTAAACTTGGAGTGACTATTCCATTAACAGGAGACTTGGCTAATTTTGGAGCTGGTGAGAAAGATGCAATTGAGATTGCTGTAGATGAAATCAATTCAAACGGAGGGATTAATGGAAGAAAAATTGAATTAATTATTGAAGATACAAAGTGCGATGCCAAAGAGGGAGTATCTGCAGCAAATAAACTGATTAATGTTGATAAGGTTCCGGTCATTGTTGGAGAGATTTGTTCAGGCCCTACACTTGCAATGGCTCCTCTTGCAGAGCAATCAAAAACAATATTATTTGCAACTGCAGCTTCTTCTCCTAAAATAACAAATGCTGGAGATTATGTTTTTAGAGATTATCTTTCTGATGCATATCAGGGCAGAGTTGGAGCAGATTATACTTATGATGAACTTGGAAAAAGAAAAGCAGGAATCTTATTTATGCAGATAGATTATGGGATAGGAGTCAAAGATGCATTTATCAAAAGGTTTAAGGAACTGGGTGGAGAGATTGTTTCAGAAGAAAGTTTTCAGCAGAATGCAAAAGATTTAAGGACTCAATTAGCAAAGATAAAACAGTCTGATCCTGATGTTGTTTATTTTGTTGGATATAATCAAGAAGCCATAATTTTTCTTCAGCAGTTTGAAAATCTTGGAATTAATGCTCAAATAGTTTCTACAGAAACTTTTGATGATCCGAGTATTCTTCAAAAAGTTGGAACTGCAGGAGAGGGGGCGATTTATACTGCACAATATTCACCTTTGTCAGAGGATTTTAAGGCTGCGATGAAATCTAAAACAGGTTCTGATCAAGTTCTGATTGGTTCGCCTAATGTTTACGATGCCATAAAAATAATCGCAGATGCTATGAAAAAATGTGAGAATCCTGAAGATACTACCTGTATCAAGGATAATCTGTATAAAGTCAAGGATTACCCAGGAGTTTCTGGAACAATAAGTTTTGATTCAAATGGAGATAGGGAATCTGGAAGTTATAATATCAAAACCTACAAGAATGGAAAAATAGAGGTGCTGAAATTAGTATGAAATCAAGATTTGAACATAAAAAAGTAGACAAAGAGGCGATAGAATTAAATGAATGACTATCGCGAATATGACTGAACAAACACAAACTAAACCTCTAGCACCAATGCAAGTTCCCAGAGGGCTTCGACAATATCAAGAAGTTGTAAGAGAGGTTTGGGACAGACATAATATTGGAAATGGCAGAGATGAAAAATTATTTTTAACCGAAGGTTTTGAGGATACCTATTATCACCAGGTTTTTGGAAGGAGAAAAGCTTATCCCAAACCGGTAGCAGAAATTATTTCAGAGAAGGTATTTAGACCTGCAATTTTATTTGAAGAAGATGGTAATTTAGTTCCTGCTGAAAAGGTAGCAAATCTGTTAAGAAGTGAGGTTTTAGTTTATGCTGATATTGCATCAAAACCAGTTTTGTTAAAAAAAAGAGGGTCTTTGCCAGTTCCATTTTTATATGTTTGTCATCCTATGGGTTTGGTGAGCGAAGCAGGTATTGATAAACCATTTCTAGAGAATTTTCTTGAGACCACTTTGGGTCTAGATCAATTCTGTAAAGAACCTATTTTTGATGAAGCCGTTAAAGTATTATCAGGTCTAGCGAGTTTTATTGGTTCTGATCTTAGGTTGCAATACCTTTCTGGATCATTGGGAATGAGGAGGAAAAGATGAAATATCTATTCCATTTTTTATCACTTTTAGTGTATGAAAGAAAATCAGAAAGTGATCAAGGAGCTTTAAATCCTTTTGATTCTGCAACAGGCCAATTGGAAGATAAAGATAGAGTTTTAGATCCAACATCACAAGCTATTGCGAGATATTTAATTGAACATGGAAGAGAGGGGTATTTTCAAGAAGGATCAGATTCGGATCATGTAAAAAGAGTTGAAGTAGAATTACTTGAACAAGGATATAGATTACCTGGACATCATAGAATTGATAGAGTTCTTGATGATGGAAGAAGACTTTCGGTATATTATTGTAATATTAATAATAGGCCTGTGGAAGATCCTATGCCTAATTCTCGTTTAGAACTTAGTTTACATCCAGTTAGAGAAGATCAATTTGGATATTCTACAACTGAACATGGATTAAGCGGAAATTTTGATTGTTTTCAATTTTTATTTGGGGTTCCTTCTGAAATGGGGGCTTATGATTTAGAAGGTTTTGGAGGAAGAAGAGATCATACTTCTTTTACTAGAAAAGAAGAATTATTGATAGACCACCTTCAAAGACGATATGATAAATTCAGGATTTGGGTTTTAGAAGAATTAAAAAGAGGGGGAGGAGAAAATGACAACTGATCATTCATTAACAAAAAGAATTGCAATGTATCTAGTTGAAAATGATCTAAATCCAAGCCTTTCACTATCTTCAGACCCAAAATCTAAAATTTATACTATTCAAAGAGATTTAAGTTATCGAAGAAAATTATATGCAAGTTTTTATGATCATGATGGCAAAGGTGTTGAACAAGCAGGTGAGGAGTCCTATCTTGAATTACGTTTAGATCCTAGTTCTAATGACCAATTTGGTTTTTTAATTGTTGATAGTGGTTTGAAAGGAAATATTGATGATCCAAGTCTTACTTTTATAGTTACTGGAGATAAATTTTTTGGTGAATCTCATTGTGTTGAATTATCAAGAAGAGATTTTACTGAGAAACAAAAAGATTATTTTCAAGCAAGGTTTGATTCGGTTGTTGCAGGGTTTTATAGAGCATTAACAAGAAAACCGAAAGTTGGGAGGAGGAAAAGATGACAGAAGATAGTCCTATATTAACATTGTATGTTGAAAGATATTACAAATATGGTAATTTTATTAGGATTTTATATGGGGTTGAAGAATTAGGAATAACATCTACTGATTCTTTGGGCGATCTTGTTTATGCTTTAGAACAAAGAGGAAGAAGTTCTGAGAAAGAACTTGCTTATAGAAATTACGAAGGACAGGAAGTAAGAACTTCAAGATGTACTGGATGTTTACTTACTATTGTAAAAACCGGTTTTGATTCTCATGAATTAAAAAACTTAGCCGAGAGGCTATCCAAAGAATTTCCTGAAGTTGATAAAAAACGAGGTGACTAAATGCTTCTTCCACAACTAATCGTCAATGGAATAATCGCAGGAGCGATTTATGCTTTGGTAGCTGCGAGCTTTTCGCTCATCTTTAATATATTAAAATTTATGGATTTGTCTCCTGGAGCATTATTTGTTATTGGAGCATTTGCGACTTATGCTTTCAATATTCTTTTTGGAATGAATTTTTTTATATCTCTTTTATTGGGATTGATTGTTGTTGCTATATGCGGGGTTTTGATTAATCTGATTGTTTACACGCCCCTTAGAAAAAGAAAAGCAGATAATTTTTCCTTGTTATTGGCTTCGTTTGGAGTTTTTCTTTTTTTAACAGGAATGATATTATTAATTTTTGGAGCTGAAGTAAAAAGTTTTGGTTTTCCAATTGAAAAAGGATACGAGATATTAGGAATTGTTATAACAAA
Organism: Candidatus Nanoarchaeia archaeon; assembly: GCA_028713045.1. Lineage (GTDB taxonomy): Archaea > Nanobdellota > Nanobdellia > Pacearchaeales > GW2011-AR1 > ARS1285. Next base: position 13,581 of record JAQTOY010000005.1, on the reverse strand, counting down.
ACTCCAGATTATTCTTATTATTGTTTCTTTGATATTATTTGTTGCTCTACAATTATTCATGACAAAAACAAAGATTGGAAAAGCTTTGAGGGCTATTTCAGATAATCCTAGAATAGCTTCAACTCTTGGAATAAATACAGAAAAATTTACCAATATAACTTTTATTATTTCTTCTTTGCTTGCCGGAATAGCTGGAATTCTGATTTCTTTAGAACAGAACCTGGACCATGCAATGGGATTCTCAGTAATACTGAAAGGAATCACTGCGAGTGTTGTTGGAGGAATTGGAAGCGTTCCTGCTGCTCTTATTGGAGGATTTTTAATTGGAATTGTGGAGAATATCGGAATTTGGTTTTTGCCTTCTGGATTTAAAGACGCTATTGCGTTTGTAATTCTTATTATCTTTTTGTTGATAAGGCCTAAAGGCCTTTTTGGAGTAAAGACTCGAGAGGAGGTGAGTGGATAAGATGACATCCTCATTATTTACTGGAAAAGGACTGCAAGATTATCAAAAATTAGTAACTGAAGTTTGGGATTATTATGGATTAAGAAATTTAAATCCTAAAAGTGATGGTCTTGTTAAAATTAAATCTCCTTTAAATTTAGAATCTCCAGAGTATTTTGAAGGTTATAATAATAATTACGACGGACCTCGAGCTATTGCATTTCGCGAATTTGAAGGTGTAGCATTATTTAAGCCTGCAGTGTTGATTAGTGATACTTCTTTTTTCCAACAATCAAATTTACATGCTTCAAGATATTTATTCTCATTATTAATACCAGGATTTGATCAAGCGATTCCTGTTAGAGTTCATGGATGTGATTCTGATGACAGGGATTTTTTACTTATAACTAAGGGTTATGCTTTTGTTGTTCCAATTGTTAGATTAGAAGATAGATCTAAACAAGAAATCAGGACTTTTTTATCTTCTGCTGTTGGACTTGAAAGAGCATTACATGACCATACATTAAGATTAGGTCTAGAATCTGAATTAGACAAACTAAACCAGTTAAAAGAAAGTTTTGCTAAACCATTTAGTGAAAGAATTCGGAGGCAACAATCATAATGGCACTTGAAGCATACCTTATTCACATATTAATTTTAGTAGGAATCTATATTATACTTGCTTTAGCATTGCAATTGGCAATGGGATTTACAGGGCTTTTGAATATCGGACATGTTGCATTTTATGGAATAGGAGCTTACACTTCTGCGCTTCTTGCTCTTAATTTGGGAGTTCCATTTTGGTTTGGTCTTATAATCGGAGGATTAGTTGCAAGCATATTTGGAATTCTTCTTGCAATTCCAACCACTAAGCTTAAAGGAGATTATCTTGCTATAGGTACTCTTGGATTTGCAATAATAATCTTTTCTATTCTTCAAAATTGGATTTCATTGACAAATGGGCCTTTGGGGCTTCCAGGAATTCCAAAACCAATCTTATTTGGATTCAAGTTTACAGGTTTTTCGTATCTAATATTGGTCTATGTTTTTGTTTTGATAACCTATTGGATTGTTAAGAAAATTGTCAAGTCTCCTTTTGGAAGAGTCTTGAAAGCAGTTAAGGATGATGAACTTGCTGCTTCATCACTTGGAAAAAATCCAATAAAATACAAGATAATTGCATTTGCTGTTTCTGCATTTCTTGCAGGAATCGCAGGAAGTTTATACGCTCATTATATAAGTTTTATTGACCCTTCATCTTTTACAATTCTGGAATCTATTTTGATAATCTCAATGGTGATTATTGGAGGGTTAGGCTCTATTGGAGGGGCAATATTTGGCGCTGCATTTTTAATCTTGATTCAAGAACCAATTAGATTTTTACCTTTGCCTTCATCGGTTCTTGGAGCTTTAAGGCAGATGATTTATTCAGGATTGTTAATTATATTATTGATTTTCAAGCCAAAAGGGCTTTGGGGAGGAAAAAATGCTTCTAGAAATTAAAAAATTGGAAAAAAGCTTTGATGGAATCAAAGCGGTAACTGGTTGTGATTTTGCGGTCAAGGAAAATGAAATTGCAGCTTTAATAGGGCCAAATGGAGCTGGAAAAACCACTGTATTCAATCTAATAACTGGTTTGGTTAAACCTGACAATGGAGAAATTTTATTTAAGGGAGAATTATTAAATGGATTGGAGCCGCATGAAATATCCTCTTTAGGAATTGCAAGAACATTTCAACTAATAAGATTATTTCCAGAGCTTTCTGTAATGGAAAATCTTTTGCTTGCAAAGCAAAAACAAGGAGAAAGATTGATTAAAAATTTTACAAAACCAAATTTTATCAAAAAAGAGGAGCTTTCAAATATTGACAGATGCCTGGAATTTTTAAAATTAGTTGGACTCGAGGAAAAAAGAAATGAGTTTGCAAAGAACCTTAGTTATGGCCAGCAAAAATTACTAGAAATTGCAAGAGCAATGTCAACAGAAGCTGATTTAATATTATTGGATGAGCCTGTGGCAGGAGTCAATCCGGTTATGAGAGATAAGATTAAAAGAATAATCTTTGATTTAAAGAAACAAGGCAAGACAATACTGTTCATTGAACATGATATGAAATTCTTGATGGATATTTCTGATAAAATCATTGTAATGGATCATGGAGAAGAAATTGCAATAGGAACTCCTCAAGAAATACAGAATAATAAACAAGTTGCAGAAGCATATTTGGGGAGGAAGAAATGACAATCCTTCAAACAAAAAATCTTGAGGCAAGCTATGGAAAGCTGAAAGTATTGAATGGAATTGACATTGAAGTTTTTCAAGGTGATTTGATTGCAATCATAGGGCCAAATGGAAGCGGAAAATCAACAACTCTCAAAACCATCCTTGGACTCCTTAAGTCTGAAAATGGAGAAATCATTTTTGAAGAAAAAAAGATAAATAAGAAGAATCCTTATGAGATTGTAAAATTGGGGATATCCTATGTTCCTCAGGGAAGAATGGTTTTCCAAAATATGACTGTTGAAGAAAATTTGGAAATTGGAGGTTTTATTCTTAACGATAAAAAATTATTAGAAGAAAGGATGAAAGAGATTTATTCTTTGTTTCCTACTTTGCATGATAAAAAATATCAAAAAGCCAGCTTTTTATCAGGAGGGCAACAGCAGATGCTTTCAATTGCAAGAGCTTTGATTTTAAAACCAAAAATATTGCTTTTGGATGAGCCATCTTTAGGGCTTGCTCCAAATATGATGAATGAAATATTCAAAATTATAAAGGAAATTAATGAAAATGGAACAACTATTATTTTAGTTGAACAGAACGCTCAAATGGCTCTTGAAATTGCCAATAAAGTATGCGTGCTGCAGGCAGGGAAGATTGTATTTAAAGACATTAAAGAAAAAATAAATCTTGAAAAGCTGAAAAAGATTTATTTTGAGTGATTTTTATTCTTGTAATACTTCCTTTTATCTATGCTGTTACTTTAAAGTGATTACAATTAGAAAGATTTAAAAAGGAGGTAATACCTGGTATTACTAAGTATAATCTTTAGTATTCGTAATGAAAAACAAAATCTGCATATCAGTTGATGAAGAGACTTTGGCAAAGATAGATGAAAATATCTTGAACCAGAAGTTCAGGAACCGTTCTCATGCGTTTGAATATGCTTTAACTAAATTATTTGAGGAGGAGGATTAATTAAAATGGTAACTTCTAAAGATTCAAGTCTAGATAAATCAATAAATGGGTTTTTAAATACAAGACATAGGTTTTTTCATCAACAGGGATTTTGGAATAGTTTTACTAATTATGAAATGCCTGTTCAACTTGCTGCTCAGGGAATTATTTTTGGTTCAAGATATAAACCCAAACTAGATGAAAAATTATCTGGAAAATTACTTTATGTTAATGGATTAAAATCTCAAGATCATTGGTGTGGAGCTACATCAGGTATTGGTATTTGGAGTTATTATCTTAGATTTGAACAAGACGGACATTTATTATATGAATTAGTTACAGATTCAAAACCTTCTCTTTCCGATTTGGCAATTAATCCTCAGTTAAAAAGATTATTAGTATCTGCGAAAGATAGCGGGTTTAGAATTGTTAGTCCAGAAGCTGAAAGAATCTGGGTAGAAGAGAATCATGCAGATTTTACTCCTTTAGAATGTTTTGATTCTGATATTCAAATTAAATCCGGAGGTTCTTCTTAACATGACAACCGCTCAACTCGAACAACTAGAAAGAATCACAAGAAGCGAAATAGCATCTAGGTATGGGATATCTGAAACAGATTTAGATGAACTGGAATTATCTGGAGTGAAACTTCCTGAGGAGCCTGTTAAAATTGGAGATGGATTGACTAGAATTGTTTATCATGGAGTTTACAAAAGAGGGGAGAGAAGAATGGAACTTGCTGTTAAAATCCCCAAACCAGTAAATCCAGAGGATTCTATAATAGGTTTTATCAATACAACAAGAAGGGATGTTAACCTAAGAGAAGTTGAAATACATAATGCTCTTGAAGGCCATCCTAGAATCGTACCGGTTCTTGGAACAATTGAAACAGAAGATGGAAGAATAGTTAGTTTTGAGCAACAAAAAAACAAGGCAGTTAGCTTAGAGGAATTTGTAAATGATCATGGGCCTATGAGAGATGAAGAGAGAGCTGTTAAGTTTATTGAAAATTTAATTGAACCTTTTTTATATCTGCATGGGCCTGATGTTAGAGTTCTTCACAGAGATGTTAAGCCATCTAATGTTTTGATGAGTTCTGGTGAACCAATTCTTACTGATTTTCAGAATGCAGTTTTGGATTATTGGCATTTTAGATGTAGTGCACAACCTACTAGAGGAGGGACTAGATATACAAGATATACTTTGATAAATAGGCTTTTAAGGGGAGAAGAAACAACTTACACCAGGCAAGATGAGATGCATTCAATTGCAGCTACAATCTTGTATGCATTGACAGGAGAAGATCCATTTGACTATAAACTTAGAGGAGTAGCTGTTGAATCTGATTATGAACCTACTGATAAAGAAACTGTTATCGGGGTTGGTGGAAAAAAGTTTTTAATAAAACTTAGTTCAGGTGGAAAGGATTTAGAGGAAATAACAGAAGAAGAAAATACTCAAAGAGTCCGCTCAGCAATTTCAAAAATGGATGGAACTTTAAGAAAAAAATATGGAAGTTTATTGGAAAGATGCTTAATTTCAGAACATAAAAAGCCAGTAAAAAATATTGAAACTTTTAATAGAGAATTTAATAGAATAAAATCAAGTTTCTGGTTAAAGTTCAAAGAAAAATTGATTGCCGGAGCTAGATATGTTCTTCCAACTGCCGGGGCAGTTGCTGCAGGGCTTTTGGCTGCAGGAGTGGTTAAATATTTAAATGATTTAGAAGCGAAAAGGCCTAGTCCTCCGACTGTTGTTGAGATGTTAAGACAGACAGATTATCTTCATTATAATCTTGGAGATCTGGATGGAATGGATAAAGAATACGTTTATGCAGTTTTAGTTCCATACATGGAAAGAGCAAAAAAACTGCTTCCAACTGTTGAAGAAATTAGACATGGAAGCAGGGGGGATGTTGCAGAGGAGGTTAGGTTTGGTCATGATGTCCATAGGTTGCCAAAGAGACTTACATCCTCTTGGTTGAGGGCTTGCTATTTGAATACACATCTGATAGGAAAGTATGGAAATGAGTTTAATGAAAAAAGACTCAGCCCTTGTTTTGTTCCTGAAAGTTTTATGATTAAAACATCAACAATTGGTTATAGGCCTTCTGATGCTCAAGATCCTGGATGCGTGGTTGCGCATGGATTAATGTATTTGAAATTATGTTTGGGGCCGAATCAGACTGTTGAAGATACTTTAGCAGATTATTTCTCATCAAGATTGGATCAGAGTACTTCAATGTCAAAAACAGGAAGTTCTACTTATCTTCCTAGATTAGTTGATACTGCAATCAAACCCGGATACAATAAATTTTTGCCTCCTCATCAAAGAGAATTAATAAATAGTGCATTGGCTTTGTATATGATAACAGATGAAGCAGGAGAGGTTCATTATGACTGGATACCAACAATAGTTCATAAGTCATTTATTGGTATAGATGTTCCAAGTTGCAGTGTTTTAAAGGACATAGATGAAAAAAGGGCGGATATTGAAACAGCATTTAGAGAGGCCAAAACTTACAGAAGATGAAATTTTATTTTTTAATCAATAATCCAATTAAAGGCGAAGAAGCAAGATAAAAATTTCTTATTGCATTTGCTAGATGGTGTATTAAAATAGGGTTTTTGTTTTTGTTTAGTAATGAATAAGATTTTTTATAAATCAATTCTTTTTCAGATTCATGGATTTTTTCTAACTTGGGAAGATTTTTTTCATTGTAGGCTTGCCTTAATAATTCAAAGGAATTTCTGCAGTCTTTAAGCAGTATTAATGGGTCATTATCTATTTTGATTTTATTTGTTTCAAGATATTTTAACATATGAAAGATTTCCCTTTGAGCATGGATAAGTTCTGAATGAAAAAGCCATTTTAGTTGAGAATTTTCATCAAAACCCTGCTTGATTATCACTCTTCTGCAAAAATTATCAAACTGCTGTATTTTGTTTTCGGTTTCAAGAAATTCTTTTCTCTCTCCTTTTAGATTAGCTTCTGCAATTTCAAATAATTCTTCAATGTTGAGCAGTATTTTTGAAAAAATATTATCAAACTGGTCTTTGGAAGGTTCGGTTATGTTCTCTATTTCGCAGTATTTTTCTGTTTTTTTTGTAATCTCAAAACCAATCAACTTGTTGTTTATAACTTCTGAAATTATTTTTATTGCAAGAGGGTTATTGAAGCTTATCTTTATCTTATTATATCCTAGTCTATAACAATTGGTTATTATTACTCTTATTGAGGATTCAGTCAAAGAGCTTATATTTATCTCGGTTTCTTTTTCAGAGGATTGTGGTTCAGCTTGAATCAAGATTGCATTGCCTTTATCTTCGATATCAATCTCATCACCCTTGCTGAGATTGTTTTTCTTTATCCATTTTGCAGGCAGGCTTACCATCATTGTTGCTGCGCCCTGCTTGACTATTTTACGTTTTACCATGATTAATCTTGGAAAATCCGCTTTTTAAATCTTTCTAAAATATATATACTTTTATACTGGTATATATAGTTTAATAAAAATGTTTAAATCTCTCTCTTTTAGTATATACATTACTACAGAGGAGTAAAAAACAAGACAAAATGGCAAACACACTAACAAAAATCATAGGAGCAGGGCTTCTTGGAATAACTGGGTTTTTATCTGGTTGCGCAACAATGGATTGCGGTTTAAAACCCGCTGACAATTTGACTGTTTCAGAAAAAAAGCCAGTTACTGTGCAAGGTTATGCATGGGAGAGAGTTACAAGCGACACTGTTCTTGGTTCTGGAAAAATTGTTGGAAATGGGCCTTCATCTGAGACTTATTTAGAAGCTAGAGTAGGTAATGATAAGTTTAATGTTGCGGGTTCAACTTGGAGTGTTTTTAGTCTTATGGATGGAAAAAATTCTGAACAAGATTATACTTTTGAAACAAGATTAAAATTAAGCGATTCAATAACAGTTGGAGTTGATCCCGCTTTATGGACAACTCAGACTGCAGATGTTTTTGTAGGAAAATTCCCAATTATTTACAATCATGATGGAACAACTGCGGCTTTTAAACCAATGGTTGATTTGAGAAATGGTGGAGTTCTTTATGTTGGAAGTTTGGGAAAAACTTTTCCAGTTGAAGGAACAGATGTTTCAATAACACCAAGAACTTGCATTGGTTATGCAGATGATTTCTTAGGCGGAAATGGGCTTATGCATGTTACGCCCGGAGTTAGTGCTCATCTAGGAAAAATCGGAGCTATTGATGTTCTTGGAGATGTTAACTATCAATTTGGATTCAATGGAAGAAAGGATATTGTTTATGGAGGAATTAATTTTGAAATCAGGACTGGAAAAGTGCCATTGAGCGGGGAGAAGAAATGAAAAAATCTTTATTAAATCTAATTGGAATTGGAGTGCTTGGATTGAGCACATTTGGATGCGCAGATAGATGCAGGACTATGCCTTCACAACTTCCAGTATTGCAGGCTCCTGCAATTTGTGTTCCTGCACAAAATGATCCTACTAAGCTTCCAGCTGAGCCTAAGGAAGATACTCAAGCGAAAAAAGAAAATAATGCGGATAATTGGAAATTAGGAGCATATTCGTCTGAGAGATTTGGAGATATGGTCTTATCATCAGGTTATCATGTTGGAAAATTCCCTGCATTGACAAATGATACAGGAGCTACTATTGAAAATGGAAGATTTTCAATGACTGGATGGAGATGGTCTGTTTACAGCGAAGGACATAATGTTGAAGAAGATTATGGAATAAGCACAACAACAAAATTAACAGATAATTTATCTTTATTGGTAGATATGCAGGATTGGGGATATGCAGGAATCCACAATTCAGTTGGAGTTGTAGGAGCTGCATTTAATCAAAATGATTTTGGAGTTAAATTCCAGACTTTTCATTCTTTTGATGATAATGGACAATTATACTGCGGAACTGTTTCAAGAAAAGTTGGAGAAAAAGTAACTCTTGATTTAAGCACTGCTTATTCTGATGATTTTTTGTGTGTTGGAAAGAAAGGATTTCAGCATGTAACTCCTGGAGTTAAAGTCAAACTTGGGAGTTTAGGGCCTGTTGATTTTTCAGGAGATATTGAATATCAATTTGGATTAAATGGGCAGAGAGACAGTTTCTTGTATGGAGCTGTAACTGCAAGTATTGCTACACCGAAAGTTGATTTGAAAAAGGGGGAGTAAGATGGCAAAGGTAATTGTTGTTGGATATACTCCTGAGAATTCTAGAGAAGGAGATGAGGAAATATTTATTGCAGCAATGGAAGAATTAGCAGTGCAATATAAAAGATATCATGAAATTGCAGATTTCGGAGTTGTTGAATCTGATGATATTGCAAGTATAACTTTTGATGAACAATGTTTTTATCCTCGATATCTTAAAGAGGCTTTAGAAAGACAAGGAATCAGAGATGTAAGAGTAAGACCTTTTTGTGGAGGAGATCGTCTTGAATCAGTTTTTAGAGAAATAGAAGAAAAAACAGGAGAACCAGTAACCAGATTAAACTTTCATCTAGATGCAGGCCAAATGGCTGTTGCTTATCAATTTGAAAGAGGAGAACAAAGACAATGAAAAAATCTCTATTAAAATTAATCGGAACAGGCCTAATCGGATTGACTTCTTTATTTAATAGTGGATGTTGTTTGATGGATGGAACAACAAAACAAAATCCAATCACTGCTAGAAGCTCTGTAAGTGAATCTATTGTAAGTGATACTGTTGCAAATCTTGGAATAAGATTTGGAAAAGGGCCATGCGCCCATACTTATGCTGATGTGGGTTTGTCTAATGGAAAATTTGATTTAACGGGTTTTACTTGGGTAAATTACAGTATAACTGATTCAAAAACTGTTGAACAGGATTATGGTTTGGAAGGAAAATTTAATATAAATGAAAATTTTTCTTTTTCTTCTGGATTGCAATACTGGCAGTTTACTATAGGAGAAAATCCTGTTGGAGCCCTTGCATTAAATTACAATAAAGATAGATTTAATGCTGAATTAAGGACTTTAAGTGTTTTGGATGACGGAGGGACAATTTATATTGGAAATCTTAAAAAAACGTTTCCCGTTGAGGGGACTGATTTTTCTTTTGCACCTACTTTGAAATTAGCTTATTCAGATGGTTTTTATGGAAGGCAGGGTATGCTTTATGTAACTCCAGGAGTTTCTGCAAATTTTGGTAAAATCGGGCCCATAGATGTCAGCGGATTTGCACGTTATCAAATTGGTATAGAGACCGATAATATTTGGTATGGGGGAATTAATTTTGAAGTTAAATCTGGAAAGGTTCCTTTGATTGGAGAGAAGAAGGAGAAGTAAGATGGCGACTGAAAGAAAATCATTAAGACAAAGATTTAGAGAATGGGGGAATGAAAAAACAACTTGGAAAGGAAATACTGCCTTTGGTTTAATTCTTGCAGGTGCATTGGGTTTTTTAGGATATGTGCTTTATGAAAGACATCAAGAATCTTTAGAGGCAAAAGCTCCATTTGAATATGTTGAATACAGAGGATTTGCCAATGGTTATAAGGTAAGAATTGATGAAGATAAAAAAGGCAGAAGGGTTACTGAAAGAAGAGTGCATCTAGATACTATTACCAAAGATGGAGTTCCCTATGTGCTTAGTGGAAAAGATGAAAATGGTGATGGAATCTGGGAGAAATTTTTTATTCAACCAAAAGTTGATAATGGATACAATTGTGCGGTTTTTAAAAAGGATGGTACTTGGGATTATGAGCCTTGTTCTAGTGATAAGGATAAGGTCCCTAGATTTAGTGACGATGAAATTTCAAGAGCAAGACAACTTCTCGAGGATTCTATAAAATATATTCGGGATGAGGCACATCTTGTAAGAAAAAAAGAGAATGGAGATAGATTAACCCAGGTAGAGGAAGAGGCTAGAATTATAGACGAGATTAATAAAAGAGATAAAAAGCCAGAAAAAATGCCTGAGGAAAGAAAACCTCAAACTGAACTTCAATTAAATTCTCCTTCGGCTGAAATAAAAAAGTCAGAGATTAAAGCTCCTGTTGCTGTTGAATCTGAACAAGATTCTCCAAAAATTGAGATAATCCTCACTTACCCTTCTAGAAAACTTAGTTTTCGCGATGATTTAACAATGCCTCTTGAGGCTTGTTTAGGGCAAGTGAATCCGCATCTTATTACAACCGATAATTATGCTTCATTTAGTTTAGGTAATCAAACTGTTCAGACTTCTGCAGGAGTTTTTAGAAAAAAAGCCGACGAAAACAGATTGCTTGAAAAAACAGATTCTAATTGGTTATTCTTTGAAAGAGATTCTGAAATTCCGGTGAGAGTTTTGACTTATGAATTGGAAAGAACTCTGGAGAAGGAGTAAGATGATAACTAGTTATAGATTTGAATCTTTTCGAGAACTTGTGGATTCTAGGTTTATTAAAACTGGAACGATTCTTACAGCAAGATTGGATTTTTTGGATGAAACTGCTCCTAAAGATAAAAAAGGAGTTAGGGAAAGAATGGGTCCAAGAAAATTCTCAGGAGGCCCGGGAATTGATAACTATTTAGAAAGAATTGGATATCCAAAAATTAAATTCAAGTATAAAGGTTCAGATGTGGTTTTTGAAACTCCTGATGAATCAAAAGAAGGAAGGTTATATTTTCATTTCGGATTTCCAGCATTATGGTTCCCGAAATTAGCTTTGGATTTAAGAGTGGAATATCCTGGAGTTATGTCGCCTATGGATATTAAAGAATTGTTTGATTTAGATGCATTAAATGATTATATTTTAGGAAAAAATTAATATGACCCCCTCAATTCAACAATCTTATCAACAACAAACTGAATTTTGGAGAAAAAATTATCCAAAATTAGTTGGAGATTTTGAGCAAAGGCCTTTGGCTGTTGAGATACTTGTTAATAGTTTTGAAGATGATATTAAAGATGAATTGATTTTAGATGCTGGATGTGGAACAGGTTATGTTTCAAGAATGCTTGCACAAAGAGGAGCAGATGTGCATGGTGTAGATAATTCTAATAAAATGCTGGCTATTGCAGAAGAAATTGAAAAAGCGAATCCTCTTGGAATAAATTATTATTTTGGAGATATAACTTGTTTACATTTTGGTTCGGATTGTTATGAAGGAATTATCTGCACAGGAGTTGTTCCTTATTTGTCTCCCGAGCAATATGGAGCATTTTTAAATGAAGCTAAAAGAGTATTAATAGAAAATTGTCCATTGGTAATAACTTCAATTCATCCTTCAATGTTTAATCATGGAAGCCCTGCAAGAAAAAGAGGAAAATGCTGGGTTAAGTTATCTCCTTTGGAAGATGTTTCTATTGATAGAAGCCAGATATTTTCACAGCAACTTTATGATATTAATGGAAATTGTTTTAGTTCAGAAATATGGCATCATCCCCTTAGTTTTCTTGTTAATTCTTTGACTAAAAGGAATTTTAGAGTTGAGGAAGTTCAGGAACCTGTTTTTAGAGAACATTATAGGAGGGTAAGTCCAAGTTGGGGAACGGAGTATGATTATCCTTCACATTTGATTATAAAAGCTAGGAAGGAATGAACAGAGGAGTTTAATATATCATCTAAATAATTAAATAGTTAATTCTTCTTAAAAATTTGATTAGTTTAAAATGGCTGAGACAAGTTATGAGAAAACCTGCAGAGAAATTTTAGGGCTTGCAGATATTCAAATCAATGGAAATAGGCCTTGGGATATTAAGGTCAATAATCCTGAATTATACAAAAGAATTCTTTCTCAAGGTTCCCTGGGCTTGGGAGAATCTTATATGGATGGATGGTGGGACTGCAAGGCTATTGATGAATTTATCAATAGAATTTTTAGGGCAGAATTAGACAAAAAAGTAAAAAATCTTTCAAATATGTCCATTATACTTAAAGCTAAATTAACTAATCCTCAAAGAAGAGATGCTTTTGATATAGGAAAAAAACATTATGATACTGGAAATGACCTTTTTTCTCTAATGCTTGATAAAAGAATGGTTTATACTTGCGCATATTGGGAAAATGCAAAAAATCTTGATTCCGCACAAGAAAATAAGCTGCGATTGACTTGTGAAAAACTTAAATTAAAACCTGGTATGAAAGTGCTTGATATTGGTTGCGGATGGGGAAGTTTTTTAAAATATGCTGCTGAAAAATATGGAATAAAAGGTGTTGGAATAACTGTTTCAAAAGAGCAGGTTGAACTAGGGAACCAATTATGCAAGGGGCTTGATGTGGAAATACGATATCAGGATTATGAAGATTTGGATGAGAAATTTGACCGGATTGTTTCTTTAGGTATGTTTGAACATGTTGGACATAAAAACTTTAGGAAATATATGGAGATTGTTAATAAATGCTTGAATGAAAACGGATTATTTTTATTGCATACAATTGGAAGCATGAATACACGAGGAGGAACAGATCCTTGGTTGAATAAATATATTTTTCCAAATGGATTTCTTCCATCATTAAATCAAATAATAAAATCTTCTGAAAATTTATTTATTTTAGAGGATTTGCATAATTTTAGCGTAAATTATGATAAGACTTTAATTGCTTGGCATCATAATTTTATAAAATCTTGGGATAAATTAAAGGAAAAATATCCTGAGAGATTCAAGCGTATGTGGGAATATTATCTTCTTTCATGTGCCGGAGCTTTTAGAGCCAGAAATATCCAAATCTGGCAGATAGTTTTTTCTAAGGGAAGAATTTTAGAGTATAAATCTATTAGGTAGATATTTGTCACCTTCCAATAAGGTAAATTCCTCTCGGAAAGGTTTAAAAATAGAGGAGGACACTTTATTCTAATTAAATTATTCATTAAAGGAGAATGGAAAAAGAATACGAAGAGGAAGAAGAAGAGTCTGAAGACGAGGAAGAGGAAGAAGACGAAGATGAAGAAGAGTCTGAGGATGAAGAGGAAGCAGAAGAAGAAGAGTCTGAAGACGAAGACGA